>DASYIJ010000210.1:0-45419 GCA_035997675.1 Solirubrobacteraceae bacterium | reverse complement strand
GACGCCGGCATCCTCGAGCGCCGGGCGCTCGCCGACCGTTCAGATCGCTCCGAGTACCGGCTGACGGAGAAGGGCCTGGACCTGAACTCGGTCCTGCTCGAGCTGATGCGCTGGGGCGACCGTTGGGACGCGCCGGCGGGGGCGCCGATGGCCGTCGAGCACCGCGACTGCGGCCACGAGACCCAGGCGGTGCAGACGTGCTCGCACTGCGGCGGCGAGCTGACCGCCCGCAACGTACGCGTGCATCCCGGGCCAGGGGCCCAGGAGTCGTCAGTCGTCAATCCTGAGCCGTCAGTTGCCCAGGCCGGACCCTAGCTTCTGACAACTGACAACTGACAACTGAGGCCCAAGTCGCGGTCTGAGCCCTGGCGACCAGCGACTAGCTCAACCAATCCGCGATGAGCGCCCCAATGCGCCGCCCCTGATCCTCCTGCAGGAAGTGGCCGGCATCGGCGATCAGCTGCGGCGAGTCACGACCAATGGCCTCCGCGAACCGCTCCCCGGTGGTGATCGGCAGGATCGGGTCGGAGTCGGCCCACAGCATCAGCGTCGGCCGGCGATCGTCCTTGAGGGCGGCCAGCACGCGCTGCCCCGCCTCGGCGCCCGGCCCCTCGGGAGTCATCGGGATCATGAGCGGGAAGGCCCGCGCGCCCGCCTTCGCGCCCTTCTCGGGGAACGGCGCGTCGTAGGCGGCGGCGACGCCGTCCCCGGGGTCGGTCGCGCAGGCGTTGCGGACGAGCAGCGAGATGGGAAGGTCCTCGGTGCGCTCGACGAAGTTGCGGAAGGTGAGCCATGCGTCGCTCATGTGCTGGTGGCCGGTGAACAGGCCGGTGTCCATCACCACGAGCTTGGCGATGCGGTCGGGGTGCTCCACCGCGAGGCGGAGTCCGATCGGGCCGCCCCAGTCGTGCACGACCACAGTCGCGTCGCGCAGGTCGAGCCGTTCCAGCAGCCCCGCCATCAGCTGGGTGTGACGGTCGTAGGAGTACCACCCGACGTCGGTCGGCTTGTCCGAGCGGCCGAAGCCCGCGAGGTCGGGCACCACGCAGCGAAAGCCCGCATCCCGAACCGGCGGGAGCACCTTGCGCCACAGATAGGACCAGGTCGGCTCGCCGTGGAAGAAGATCACCGGCGCGCCGTCGCCCTCGTCCAGGTGGGCGAGCCGCAGGCCCGCCGCCTCGCGGTAGCACGGCGCGAACGGGAAGTCGGGCAGACCCTCGAAGCGGTCGTCCGGCGTGCGGTACGCCTCCACCTAGTGCGCCTGGCGGTAGCGCTCGCGGGACTCTTCGATCTCGGCGACCGCTTCTTCGCGGGAGCACCACCCCTCCACGCTGACGTCCTTCTGCTCGAGCGTCTTGTAGACGGCGAAGAAGTGGGAGATCTCGTCCTGCAGCTGCTGCGGAAGGTCCTCCAACCGCTCGTGCTCGTTCCAGTTGGGGTCCTGCAACGGAACGCAGATGACCTTGTCGTCGAGGCCCTTCTCGTCCCGCATCTTGAACAGGGCGATCGGCTTGACCGCGATGATGCAGCCGGGGAACGTCGGTTCCGACACCGCGACCATCGCATCCAGCGGATCGCCGTCGGCGGCGAGTGTCTCGGGAATCATCCCGTAGTCGAGCGGATAGACCACGGACGAGAAGAGGAAGCGGTCGAAGCGGATCGCCTTGAGCTCCTCGTCGTATTCGTACTTGTTCCGGCTCCCCTTGGGAATCTCGACGAGCACGTGCAGGGACGATTCCACCATCGCATCGATCCTAGCTACGTCGCGTTCTTCACGCGCCCGGCGGCGTCCAGCCACGGACCCAGTCCGACCGCGTCCGTGGCGGCGGTTATCTCGAGTACCGGTCCGGCGCGCGCCCACGCGATCAGGTTCATCGCGGTGAGTCGGTCGAGCATGAACTGAACCGCCTCGGCCTCGGCGTGGTTGCCGTACCGCCGCGCGACGCCGAAGGAATAGCCCGTGCTCTGCGGCGGCGGCGGGTTGGTATCGGAGCCCAGCGTGGCGGCGGACCGGCGGTCGACCGAGGCGTGCGTGACCTGGAGCGGAGGCGAGCCGGGGGCGATCGCCTGCACCCCCGCCGCGAGGTAGCGCAGCGCGTCGAGCGCGGCCGGGCGCAGCAGCTCGTACCGGTCGGCCGACTGGTGGAGCTGCGCCGCGAGCGCGACCAGCTCGGGCGCCGCCGCGACGTGAGCGCTCGGGTCGGAGGGCAGCGGCTTGAGCGCGCCCGAGCTGCGGCCGTCGGCGAGCGCGCTCGGGTCCGCGAACGTGGCGGTCGATGGAGGCGGGTGCAGGACGCGCGCGGCCGACGCGTCGGACACCTGGAGCGCGGCGGTGCGCTGAAGGGCGCCGGGGTCCCGGCGGTAGGCACGCATGATGTCCCGGGCCGCCAGCAGGCGCCAGTAGTACGACGACGAGTCGTCGCCGAAGGTCGCGAGCTTTCCGTACGCCGCCGCGTGGCGCAGCGGCGTGGAGTCGAAGTACAGCTGCGGGTAGGGCAGATCGGCCGACGACGGGCCGGCAAACGCGCCGATCACGCCGTCCAGGTTGCCGATCCCCATGTGGTAGGAGACGAACGCGAGGTCCTCGCGGCCGAACTTCCCCCGCGCGGTCTTCAGGTACCGGCCGGTGGCCGCCAGCGCCTTCGCCGGATCGAAGCGCTCGTCCACGCGCTGGCGCTGGGCCCGCAGCCGCGCCGCGAGGCGCGTAGCGGCCTGGGCCGCCTTCGTCCCCGGGTCGCGCGACGCGGCGCGGTCGGCGCGGGCGATGTCCACCAGCAGTTGCCGGCTGGCCGTCGCGTCCACGCGGAGGTTCAACAGGCTTGTCGCCGTCGAGGCGACGATCTGCGTCAGCCCCGCCGCGCCCCGCGGGTCGCGGCCCCCGGCGATCACGTCCGGGCGCCCGCCGCTCTCGAGGAACACGATCGCCTCGACCAGATCGGGGTCGACGCCCCCGTCCTGCGCGGCGCGCTCGACGGAGCCGCGCCAGCGCGCCGTCCGCGCCGCCGTTGCGAGGACTCCGCCCGGGCTCTTGGCGTAGAGGACGTGCGCGAGCCCGGCGGCGGCCCGGCGCTCGTAGTCGGCGCGCGCACCCGACTGGTAGCGCAGCGGGTTCGGGACGGCGCCCGGCGGCGGTGCGTCGCGGCCGCCACCGCATCCGGCGCCGAGCGCCGCGACGGTGGACAGCATCAACAGGGCTACCGCGCGCCTCACCGCTGCGGCACGCTACACGCCGGACGGCGCGCTACGGTCGCCCGCGTGCGGGTCGTGCGCAAGCCGGCGCTCGGTGGGGCGCAGAAGATCGCCCTCGAGGACGACCTCGTGATCGAGGCGGACTGCGCCGACGTCCTCGGCAGGCTTCCCGCCGGCGCCTTCGACCTCGTCTACATCGACCCGCCCTTCAACACGGGGCGGCGCCGGGAGCACCGGCGGCTGCGCACGGTGCGCGACGAGAGCGGCGGCGATCGCGCGGGATTCGGGGGCCGGCGGTACCGCTCGCGGCTGCTGTCGGCCGTCGCATACGACGACGAGTTCGCCGACTACCTCGGGCTCCTCGAGCCGCTCCTGGCCCGGACGCGCGAGCTGCTCGCCGAGCACGGGACGCTCTACTTCCACATCGACTACCGGGAGGCGCACTACTGCAAGCTGCTGCTGGACGAGATCTTCGGCCGGGAGTGCTTCCTCAACGAGCTGATCTGGGCCTACGACTACGGCGGGAAGCCGCGGACCCGCTGGCCGGCGAAGCACGACACGATCCTCGTCTACGTGCGCGATCCCGAGCACCACTGGTTCGACGCCGACGCGGTGGAGCGCGAGCCCTACATGGCTCCGGGGCTGGTGAGCGCCGAGAAGGCGGCGCGCGGCAAGATGCCCACGGACGTCATCTGGCACACGATCGTCCCCACCAACGGACGCGAGCGCACCGGCTACCCCACCCAGAAGCCCGAGGGCCTCGTGCGCCGGTTCGTCTCGGCCTCGTCGCGCCCCGACGGTTGGTGCCTGGACTTCTTCGCCGGCTCGGGCACGCTCGGCGCGGTCTGCGCCCAGCTCGGCCGGCGCTACGTGCTGGCGGACTCCAATCCGGCCGCGGTCGCCGTGATGGAGCAGCGACTCGGCGGCGAGGGCGCGGGAAGCGGTACGGTCGCGTCATGAAGCTCTACGTCTGCTACGGCACGTTCACGACGACACCCCGTCCCGGCGGGCACCCGTGCGGGAACGCCCACCGGGCGCTGCGCGCGGCCGGCCACGACCCGGAGGTCCAGAGGTCCTACGGCCTCGGGGCGCTGCCCGACATCTTCAACCGGACGCGCGGGCGCAAGGAGGTCAAGCGCCTGACCGGGAACAACTGGGTCCCGGCGCTCGTGCTCGACGACGGCGAATGCATCCAGGGTTCGGAGCGGATCATCGCCTGGGCCGAGGCGCATCCGGCAGTTCCGAGTCGCTAGTCGACTTCCTTTTTTTCCAACGCCGGCAGCCCTCCGGCCGCCAGCGACCCGAGCGCTCGGCCGAGCGATTCGGGTGTCCAGGCGCCCTCCTCGGTGAGCAGCGCGCGCGCGGCTCCCTCGGCCACGCCGACCAGCGCGTGCGCGACCAGGGGTCCGGCCGCGTCCGCGTCGATGTCGGCCCGGTGGCGCCCGAGCCAGTCGGCGACGAGGAGCGCGATGGCGTGGACCTGATCGCGGCGCCCGGTGCGGATGCGCCGCGCCACGGCGGCGTTGGCCCCGCCCTCCCCGAGAAAGATCACGCGGTACGCCTGGGGGGACTCCGCCACGGCGCGCAGGAACGCGGTGAGCGCGTCCCCGAGCAGCCGCTCGGCGTCGTCGCTGCCAGCCCCACGGGGGAGCGCCGCCGCGATCTGCCCGAGCACGCGCGTCTCCTCCCGGCGCAGCAGCGCGGTGAACAGCTCCTCCTTGCTGGCGAAGCAGTCGTACACGACCGGCTTCGTCACCCCCGCGGCGCGCGCCACGGCCTCCATCGAGGTGCCGTCGTAGCCATGCTCGAGGAACAGCTCGAAGGCCGCGTCGAGCACGAGCGGGCGCCGGCGTTCGGGCCCCAGATGCGCCGCGCGCTCGCGCGGCGCCGCCGGCTTCGAGGCGGATCGCGTGGAGGGGCTTGCGGGCACTTCCTACCGATGGTAGCTTCCGGTTCAAGTTTCCTACTCTCGGTAGCAAGACAGGAGGAGCCAGACACATGACCGAGGAAGAGGGCATCGCCACGATGGAGGGGGTCGACGAGGCGCAGCTCGTGCAGGTCGTCGCCGGCGCGACCGACCAGCAGCTCGAGGAGCTCATGGCCTCGGAGGCGCGCAAGGACATCCTCGACGACATCTTCCGCCGCATGGCCGAGCACGTCGACGGGGATCGCGCGCGCGAGGTCAACACGGTCCTGCACTGGAAGATCTACGACCGGCCGGAGGGCGGCTACGACCACTACGAGGTCGTGCTCGAGGGCGGTACGTGCACCGTGAGCGAGAGCCCGAGCCGCGAGCCCGCGGTGACGCTCAAGCTCAAGCCGGTCCACTTCCTCAAGCTCGTCAGCGGCCACGCGTCGGGACCGACGATGTTCATGACGGGCAAGCTCAAGCTCGAGGGCGACGTCATGCTCGCCTCGCGCCTGACCTCGATGTTCCACATCCCGAAGGCCGGCTAGCGGCCCGGCGGACGGTGGCGCGGACGGCGCGCCGTCCGCGCCGCTCATCTACGCTCTCCCGCGGGAGGCCACGGGAGCGGCGAGGCGAGATCGGGCATGCATTCGGACACCCTCGCGCTGCTCACGATCCCGCTGTTCTCGGGCGCGATCGGCTACCTCACCAACTGGAGCGGGGTGTGGATGCTCTTCTACCCCGTGCACTTCGCCGGCGTGCGCTTTCCCGGGTTGCGACCGCTCGCCGGATTGCTGCCGCGCCGCATCCAGCAGATCCCCGGCGTGATGCAGGGCGGCGTCGGCTGGCAGGGGATCCTGCCGTCGCGCGCGGCCAAGATGGGCAGCATCGCCGTCGACAAGGGCATCGCCAAGCTCGGCAGCCCGGCCGACTTCTACGAGCAGCTCGAGCCCGACGCGATCGCCGAGCACATCCTCGCGACCGCCCGCGCCGACATGCGGGAGGTGGTCGAGCGGATCATGGAGCGCGAGCACCCGCGACTGTGGCGCGACGTGCCGCCGCGGGTCCGCGAGGCGGTGCACGATCGCGTCCAGCAGCAGCTCCCCGAGATCGTGCACACCGTCACCGACGAGATCGGCGCGAACATCGACCAGCTGCTCGACGTGAAGCTCATGGTCATACGGCGCATGGAGGAGAGGCCCGAGCTGGTCAACCGGATCTACCTCGAGGTCGGCGGGAGGGAGCTGCGCTTCATCATCAACTTCGGCTTCCTGTTCGGGTTCGTGCTCGGCATCCCCATGGCCTTCATCACCCTGGCCTTCCCCTACTGGTGGGTGCTGCCGCTCGGCGGCGTGGTGATCGGCTACGCCACCAATTGGGTGGCTCTGTGGATGATCTTCGAGCCGACCGAGGCGCGGAAGCTGGGCCCGTTCACGCTGCAGGGCCTGTTCCTGCGCCGCCAACCCGAGGCGTCCGACGTGTACGCGGCGATCATCGCCGACGACATCGTGACCCTCTCCAACATCGGCGAGGAGCTCCTCGGCGGGCGGCGTTCGGACCGCACGCGCCAGATGATCGAAACCGCGATGCGCCCCGCGGTCGACCGCGCCGTCGGAGTGGCCCAGCCGGCGGTCCGCGTGGCGATGGGGACGCGCGAGTACGACACCATCCGGGCCTCCGTCGCCGTGGAGGCGGTGGACTACACGATGACGCCGCTGCGCGACCCCGAGTTCAACCGGCGTCAGAGCTCGGCCGTGCGAACGCTCATCGCCGACCGCATGCGCGAGCTGCCGTCGAAGGACTTCTCCGAGCTGCTGCGCTCCGCGATGCGCGAGGACGAGTGGCTGCTCCTGCTGCACGGCGCCGTGCTGGGCTTCGGCGCCGGACTACTGCACCTGCTGATCTTCGGATGACGCGTTGAGCGACGACGACCACCGCACCGGGACCGTCGACGACCTGCTGCGCGCTGCGCCCGGGCTCGCGCGGATCGCGGGCGAGGCGTGGTGGCGAACGGCGGAGTGGGCGATGGAGACGTCGCTGCGCACGAGCTCCCGCGTGCTGGGCGCCGCCCTGTCGGGCCAGACGCCGGCCGACCTGTTCTCGGCCGGCGGCGCCGATGTGCGCGCGTACCTTCGCCGCGTCCTCGAGATCGTCGAACCGGGCGCCGGGGAGCAGCGTGCACCGGAGGAGACGCGCGCGGAGGCACCCCCCGGCGAGACCACGTCCACGGCGGCGCTGCGCGAACGCGGGGACGACCTGCTGCGCCGTTCCGCCGACGTCGACCTCGAGGAGGACGCGCATCCGGCCTACGCGCGCATCCTGTCCGAGCTCGCGCCGGACGAGGGCCGGATCCTGCGCCTGCTCGCCGTCGAGGGCCCGCAGCCATCCGTGGACGTGCGGACGGCGCGACCGCTCAACATCGGGTCGGAGCTCGTCGCGCCGGGGTTGAACATGATCGGCGCCGAGGCGGGCTGCCGGCACGTCGAGCGCGTGCCCGCCTACCTCAACAACCTCTATCGGCTCGGACTGATCTGGTTCTCGCGCGAGACGCTTCCCGACCCCCTGCGCTATCAGGTGCTCGAGGCACAGCCCGAGGTGGGTGAGGCCAAGCGCGAGGCCGGTCGGGGGCGGACGGTCCGGCGCACCATCCATCTGACTCCCTTCGGCCAGGACTTCTGCGACGTCTGCCTGCCGATCCACACGGCCGAGCTCGACGCCCTCCCGGGGGACGCCGAGGATGCCTGAGCGAGGGTTGCGCGGCGGCCGCGGGTACCGACGCGACGGCGAGCTCACCACGCCCGCTCACCGGTCGCTGACGTCGTCGTCCTCTTCGTCGTCGACCGGTCGGTAGGCGTAGGCCGCCTCGCGCACCGCGTCGTCGGTCTCGAGCATCGCGCCGAGGGCGCCGCCGGCCGTGGCCAGCGAGCTGGCGAGCCAGGCGAGGCGCAGGTAATCGGAGACGTCCACCTCGTGGTGGACCTGGACGGCGAACAGCGAGCTGTCGATCAGGAGGCCGGCGCCCACGAGGCTCGCCGCGAAGATCACGACGTACAGCGCGGCGTTGCCGAACACGACCGTCGCCAGCGTCGCCAGATTGAACAGCGCGACCTGCTCGCGAGCGTGGGGCTCCGGCGCCCGCTCCCACAGGTGGTGGACCACGATCAACGTGACGACCGCGGCGGCCACGGAGCTCAGCGTGAGAACCGTGAGCCTCAGTGGGTCGAGGCTGGTCGAGATCCGCCACGCGTCGGAGGTCACGAGCGCGAAGACGGTCACGGCCATCGCGGCGAACAATGCGCGCGACAGGCGGGCGACGAGGCGCCACGGGTGATTCGCGCCGATCATGCCGAGCAGCAGGCGGACGTTGCCGGAAAGGACCCGGGCGAGGAAGGCGACGCCGTCGTCGGGCCCCTCGACGTCCGTCGCGAGCTCGCTGAGGCGCCGTTGGACGTGGGCGCGCCGCTGCCGCCGGTCGCCTCCCGGGTCCCCGATGAGGGTTCCGACGGCGTCCGCCACCGCATCGCGGAGGCGGCGCATTCGCGACACCACGCCGACGGCCGGCAGCAGGACGAGCGCGACGCCGTGCGTCGGGCTGGCGTGGCTCACCAGCGGCCGGCGGCCCAGCCGGAAGGGGACGTCGGTCACGAGCACGGCGAGGTCCCACGCCTCGGCGAGCATGCGCTCCCGCGTCGCCTCGACCAGCTCCGTCAGGTGGACCGGCGGGGTCACGAGCGCGTCGCGCACGAGCCGCACGTCCCACTCCACGCTCGGGTAGCGCTCGGACAGGACCCGGCGGATGTCGTCCCGGAGCTGCTCGGCGACGGAAGCGTCGAGAGCGGGCGAGACGATCAGCCCGAGCTGGAGGCTCTCCAACCGAACCACCCGCTACGCGTGCGCTTCCACGGCCTCCTCGGGCGCCGCCGACTCCTCGCCGTCACCGTGAGCGTCGTCCGGTGGATTGGTCCAGCTGATGATGAGCTCGTCGTCGGCGGCATCGATGGTGATGGTCGCGCCGTCATGGATCTCGCCGGACAGCAGCGCCCGTCCGATCCGCGTCTCGACATCGCGCTGGATGAAGCGCCGCAACGGCCGCGCTCCGTACACCGGGTCATAGCCCGCGCGGGCGATCAGCATCTTCGCCGGCTCCGTCAGCCGCAGGTCCATGCGGCGGTCGGCGAGCCGTCCCTTCACCTCGGCGATCTGCAGGTCGACGATCTGCTCGATCTCGCTCAGCGTCAGCGGCTTGAAGAGCACGATCTCGTCGACGCGGTTGAGGAACTCCGGGCGGAAGTGCTCGCGCAGGTCGCCGAACACCCGGGCGCGTATTTCCTCGGGGATCTCCCCGTCCGAGCCGGTGGCCTCCAGGAGGTACATCGACCCGATGTTCGAGGTCATGATCACCACCGTGTTGCGGAAGTCGACGGTGCGGCCCTGGGCATCGGTGATCCGGCCGTCGTCGAGGAGCTGCAGGAGGGTGTTGAACACGTCGGGATGCGCCTTCTCGATCTCGTCGAAGAGGACCACCGAGTACGGCTTGCGCCGCACCGCCTCGGTGAGCTGGCCGCCCTCCTCGTAGCCGACGTACCCCGGCGGGGCTCCCATCAGGCGGCTGACCGTGTGGCGCTCCTGGTACTCGGACATGTCCAGGCGAACCATGTTCTCCTCGGAGTCGAACAGGGCCCCGGCCAGGGCGCGTGCCGTCTCGGTCTTTCCCACGCCCGTCGGCCCGAGGAAGATGAACGATCCGATCGGCCGCTTCGGGTCCTTGATCCCCGCCCGCGCGCGAATCACGGCGTCGGCCACGAGCTGGACGGCCTCGTCCTGGCCGATGACGCGCTCGTGCAGGATCTCGTCGAGGCGCAGCAGCTTCTCGCGCTCGCCCTCCATCAGTCGTGCCACCGGGATGCCGGTCCAGCGCGCCACGATCTCGGCGATCTCGTCCTCGGTCACCTCCTCGCGCAGCAGCCGCGTCGAGCCCTGCTTGTCGCTGAGACGCTCCTCCTCGGCGCGCAGCCGGCGTTCGAGCTCGGGAAGGCGGCCATGGCGCAGCTCCGCCGCCCGGTTGAGGTCGTAGCTGCGCTCGGCCTCCTCGATCTCCCGGCGCAGCGTGTCGATCTCCTCGCGCAGCTCCTGGAGCTTGCGGATCGCCTGGCGCTCGGCCTCCCATTGCGCGGTCATCGCGTCGGCCTGCGAGCGCAGCTCGGACAGCTCCTTGCGAACCGCCTCCAGGCGCTCCTTGCTCGCCGCGTCCTTCTCCTTCTTCAGCGCCGCCTCCTCGATCTCGAGCTGCATCACGCGCCGCGTGATCTGGTCCAGCTCGGCGGGCATCGAGTCGATCTCGGTCCGCACGACCGCGCAGGCCTCGTCCACGAGGTCGATGGCCTTGTCCGGCAGGAACCGGTCGGTGATGTAGCGATGGGACAGCGTCGCCGCGGCGACCAGCGCGGCGTCCTGGATCCTGACGCCGTGGTGGACCTCGTAGCGCTCGCGCAGGCCACGGAGGATCGAGATCGTGTCCTCGACCGTCGGCTCGTCGACGACGATCGGCTGGAAGCGCCGCTCCAGCGCGGCGTCCTTCTCGATGTGCCGGCGGTACTCGTCGAGCGTGGTCGCGCCGATGCAGTGCAGCTCGCCGCGCGCGAGCATGGGCTTGAGCATGTTGCCGGCGTCCATGGCGCCCTCCGCGGCGCCGGCGCCGACGACGGTGTGCAGCTCGTCGATGAACAGCAGGATCCGGCCCTCGGCCGCCTTGACCTCGCTGAGCACGGCCTTCAGGCGCTCCTCGAACTCCCCGCGGAACTTGGCGCCCGCCACCAGCGAGCCCATGTCGAGCGCGAAGACCGTCTTGTCCCTGAGCCCCTCGGGGACGTCCCCGCGCACGATCCGCTGCGCCAGTCCCTCGACGATCGCCGTCTTGCCCACACCCGGGTCGCCCACCAGGACGGGGTTGTTCTTCGTCTTGCGCGAGAGGATCTGGATCACGCGGCGGATCTCGGTGTCCCGCCCGATCACGGGGTCGAGCCGGCCCGTCCGCGCCTCCTCGACGAGGTCGCGGCCGTACTTCTCGAGCGCCTCGTAGGCCGACTCGGGGGTCGCGCTGGTGACCCGCTGGGCGCCGCGGACCTCGGTCAGGACTTCGAGGAAGCGATCGCGGGTCAGGCCGTGCTCCTTGAGCAGCCGGCCGGCGCCCGAGCCGGGCCCCGCGTCGATCATCGCCAGCACGACGTGCTCGACCGACACGTACTCGTCCTTGAGGCGCTCGGCCTCGCGCTGGGCCGCGTCGAGGATCTGCCCGAGAGCGCGCGAGACGAACACCTCGCCGGGCGCGGCACCCGGCCCGCTCACCCGTGGGCGGCCTTCCAGGTGGGCCTCCGCGGCCGCCGTCAGGCCGCTCACGTCGACGCCGGCGCGCTCCAGCAGTCGCGGGATCAGCCCGTCGGGCTGCTCGATCAGCGCCAGGAGGAGGTGCTCGACGTCGACCTCGGTGTGGCCGAAGCGCAGCGCTTTGGTCTGAGCGTCGTGGAGGGCCTCCTGGGTCTTCTGCGTCAGGCGATTCGGGTCCATGCCGTCACCTCGGTTGGTTGGTCGTGGTTTCGTAGCGGCGCAGTCGCGCCTCCAGCTCGTCGATTCGCGCCAGCAGTTGGACGGCGAGCACCGCCCCGAAGTAGCCGACGCCGAGGTCGTGCCGCAGGCGCACCGCCCGCGCGAGCCGCGCGGCCGCGTCGCGCGGGAACCGCGGTGCCGCCGCCGTGCCGCCGGCTGGTTCGAGGAGTCCCAGGCGCACGAGGCGCCGCGCCAGGTCGGGATGGACGCCGGCCTCGCGGGCCAGGACCTCGATCTCGACCAGCCGCGTGGGGCCGCGTCCGCGCGTCTGCACGAGTCCCGCCGTGGTCGTGCGTCGGGCGGTCGCGCTCATCGCTTGCCCCGGCGCGGATTGAATTTCGACACGGCCGCGAGCCGCTCCCAGAGCTCGCGTTCCTCGTCGGTGAGCTTCTTGGGCACCACGACCTTGACCACCGCGTAGAGGTCCCCGTGGCCGCCCCTCGGGCCCGGCATGCCCTGACCGCGCAGCCGCAGGCGGCGTCCCGAGGAGGAGCCGGGCGGGACCTTGGCGCGCGCCGTGCCGGTCAGCGTCGGGACCTCGACCGTCGCGCCGAGCGTCGCCTCCCAGGGAGCGACCGGGAGATCGACGTACAGGTCGTTGCCCTCGAGCCGGAAGCGCGGGTGCGGCCTGATCCGCACGCGCAGGAAGAGATCCCCGGACGGCCCGTCGCCGGCGCTCTGGCCGCCCTCGCCGGCGAGCCGGATCCGCTGGCCGTCGCGCACGCCGGCCGGAACGTTCACCTCGTAGTCGCGGCCGTCGCCGAGCGAGATCTTGCGGCGCCCCCCGGCTGCCGCCTCCTCGAGCGACAGCTCGAGCACGGCCTCCTGGTCGCCACCGCGCGTGGCGAAGCCGTTGAAGCCGGCGCTCCTGCGCCCGCCGCGACGCCGGGCACCGCCGAACATGCCCTCGAAGAAGTCGCTGAAGTCGGCGCCGCCGAAGTCGCCGCCGCCGAAGTCGAACCGAACGTCCTGGAAGCCGCCGGGCTCGCTGCGGTAGCCGTCGAACCCGCTGTCGCCCGAGACGTCCTGGCCGCTCTTCCAGTTCGCGCCCAGGCGGTCGTAGCGCTCGCGCTTCTCCGGGTCGCGCAGGACCTCGTAGGCCTCGGAGATCGCCTTGAAGCGGTCCTCGGCGCCGGGCTCCTTGTTGACGTCCGGGTGGTACTGCCGTGCCAGCTTGCGGTACGCCGCGCGGATGTCCTCCGTGCTGGCATCGCGCGAGACGCCGAGGGCCTCGTAGTAATCCTGGAAGGCGACGGCCATCAGGTGTCGCGCGGCTGGCGCGAGACGATCACCTGTGCCGGGCGCAGCACCCGATCGCCATTCGCGAACCCTGAGCGGGCCACGTCGAGCACCGTGTGGTCCCCAACGTCCTCCCTGTCGGTCATCCCCACCGCCTCGTGGCGCTCCGGGTCGAAGGGTTCGCCGACCGTGCCGACGCGCTCGATGCCGCGGCGGGTGAGGATCGCGTCCATCTGCTCCAGGACGGCGCGCAGGCCCTCCGCAAGCGGGCTCTCCGGCTCGAGGCGCAGGGCGCGCTCGACGCTGTCCACCGCCTCCAGCCAGTCGCGCTGGACCGCGTCGGTGGCCTCGACGAGGCGCCGGTCGAAGTCGCGCGCCGAGCGCTTGCGGTAGTTCTCGAGATCGGCGACGGCGCGCTTGTAGCGGTCCTCCATCCCGGCGAGGGTCTCGGTCAGCTCCGCCGCCGTCGGGCCGTCCGCCTCGTGACCCTCCCGCGGCGCGTCGGGCTCGGCTACGCCCGTCGACGGATCGCGAGCGCCCTCACCGCCGGCGTCATTCCCGGGTGAACTCGGCATCCACGACCTCCTCGTCGTCGGCCCCCGACCCGGAGCCCGCGCCGTTGCCCGAGCCCTGTCCGCCGCCTCCGTCGCCCTGCGCTCCGGCGGCGGCCGAGGCCGCGGCCGGCAGGCTCTGGGTGACCTGCTGGAGGTCGGAGATCAGGGGGCGCACGCGGTCGAGGCCCGCCTGCTCCTGGATGGCCTGACGGGCGTCGGCGACCAGTTGGTCGGCCCGCGCCTTCTCGTTCACCGGCAGCCGATCCTGCAGCTCGTTGACGAGTTGCTCGGCCCGGTAGGCCAGCGCGTCGAGCTCGTTGCGGGCGTCGATCTCCTCGCGGCGACGCCGGTCCTCCTCGGCATGCGCCTCGGCGTCGCGCACCATCTGCTCGATCTCGCTCTGGTCGAGGTTGGTCGTCTCGGTGATCGTCACCGTCTGCTCCTTGCCGGTCTCCTTGTCGCGCGCGGTGACGTTGAGGATCCCGTTGGCGTCGATGTCGAACGTGACCTCGATCTGCGGCACGCCGCGCGGCGCCGGCGGGATGCCCTCGAGCCGGAACCGGGCGAGCTGCCGGTTGTCGGCGGCGAGCTCGCGCTCGCCCTGGAGGACCACGATGTCCACCGCCGTCTGGTTGTCCTCCGCGGTCGAGAACACCTCGGTTCGCCGCGCGGGGATCGTCGTGTTGCGCTCGATGACCTTGGTCATCACGCCGCCCATGGTCTCCAGCCCGAGCGACAGGGGCGTCACGTCGAGCAGGACGACGTCCTCGACCTCGCCCTTGAGGACCCCGGCCTGGAGCGCAGCGCCGATGGCGACCACCTCGTCGGGGTTGACCGTCATGTTCGGGTCCTTGCCGCCGGTCAGGCGGCGCACGAGCTCCTGGACGGCGGGGATCCGGGTGGACCCGCCGACGAGGATGACCTCGTCGATGTCGTCGGCGGTGAGCTTCGCGTCGGCCATCGCCTGCTCGACCGGCCCACGCGTGCGCTCGATCAGATCCTGCACGAGCTGCTCGAACTGCGCGCGCGACAGTGACATGTTCAGGTGCTTGGGCCCGGACGCGTCGGCGGTGATGAACGGCAGGTTGATCTGGGTGGTGGTCGACGAGGACAGCTCGACCTTGGCGCGCTCGGCAGCCTCGCTCAGCCGCTGCAGCGCCTGGGGGTCGCTGCGCAGGTCGATGCCCTGGTCCTTCTTGAACTCGTCGGCCATCCAGTCGACGATGCGCTTGTCGAAGTCGTCGCCGCCCAGGTGGCCGTCGCCGCTCGTCGCCCGAACCTCGACCACGCCGTCGCCGACGTCGAGGAGCGAGACGTCGAACGTGCCGCCCCCGAGGTCGAAGACGAGCACGGTCTCCTGCTGCTTCTTGTCGAGCCCGTATGCCAGCGCCGCCGCGGTGGGCTCGTTGATGATGCGCAGCACCTCGAGGCCGGCGATCTTGCCGGCGTCCTTGGTCGCCTGTCGCTGGGAGTCGTTGAAGTACGCGGGCACCGTGATGACCGCCTCGGTGACCTTCTCGCCGAGGTATTTGGCCGCGTCATCGGCCAGCTTGCGCAGGATGAGGGCGGAGATCTCCTCCGGCGAGTACTGCTTGCCGCGGATCTCGAAGCGCACGGCGTCGCTCGGCCCCTTGACGACCTTGTAGGAAACGATCTTCGCCTCCTCGTCGACCTCGCCCCAGCGGCGGCCGATGAAGCGCTTGGCGGAGTAGATCGTCGCCTCCGGGTTGAGGATCGCCTGTCGCTTGGCCACCTGGCCGACGAGTCGCTGACCATCCTCGGTGAAGGCCACCACGGATGGAGTGATGCGTCCGCCTTCGGCGTTCGGGATCACCTCGGCCTGGCCACCCTCCATCACGGCGGCAACTACCGAGTTCGTGGTACCCAGGTCGATTCCGACTGCCTTCGCCATGTGCGCTCCTCTCGAGTCCGCGTTCGGTGTTTCAGCTAGGCCGACGCGGGGTGGCGTCAAGGTGCGCGTCCGCCGGCCTTGCCGTCGCCGTGCGCCGGCCTAGTGCTCCGCTTGGACACGCACGAAAGGAGCAACCATGAACCTCGCCGTACGACGCCGTGAGGCGTCTCCGCAGCAGCAGGCGCAGTGGGGTCCGTTCAACGAGATCGAGCAGCTGCAGGACCGCACGATCCAGCTGCTCGAAAGCGCGATGTCGGGCGCCGGCATTCCCGCTGAGCTGGCGGACCCGCGTATCTGGACGCCGCTCGTCGACATCGAGGAAACCGACGACGCGTGGGTGGTCGAAGCCGAGATCCCCGGTGTTCGGCGCAAGGACGTCAACGTCGAGGTGCACGACTCCGAGGTCGTCATCACGGGTGAGATCAAGGAGCGCGAGCGCAAGGGCATCATCCGTCGACGGACGCGGCGGACCGGGCGCTTCGAGTTCCGCGTGGCCCTTCCCGGGGGCACGGACCCGAGCAAGGTCGAGGCCAAGACCGCCGACGGCGTCCTCACCGTGCGCATCCCGAAGTCCGAGCAGACGCGGCCGCAGCGCGTCGAGGTCACGTCGGACTCGCCGGACTCGGAATGACGCCGGCGCCTTCCGCTCGCCGCGCCGACGAGGTCGACGTCGAGGTCCACTCGGCCGACGACCTCCCGCGCGGCGAGCGCGAGGCCGCGCGGGAGCGCATCGCCTCCCTCGCCGAGTACACCGACGAGCCGCTGCTGGGCGGGCGGATCACCCTGCGCCGGCTCGGCCATCCCACCACCAAACGCCCGTGGGTCGCCGACGCGAGCGTGCTCCTCAACGGTCGGCTCCTGGCGGCGCACGTGACCGGGCCCACCGCGGTGAAGGCCGCCGACGAGGCCGCCGACCGGCTGCGCCGCCAGCTCCGGCGGGCCGTCGGGGCGGAGGTTGCCCAGCGCAACGAGCCCGCCGCGATCCGTGCTGCCCTGGAGGGCCTGGGGGTGACCACGACCCAGCGGCCCGAGGCGCGACGCAAGCCGCCCGAGACGCGCCGGATCGTGCATCGCAAGGTCTTCGGCGACGAGCTCGAGCCCACGCTGAGCGCGGTCGCCGACCTCCTCGACCTCGACCACGAGTTCCATCTCTTTCGCCACGTGCGCACCGGCGAGGACGTCGTCGTGTACCGGCGCGACGACGGGCGGATCGGTCTGATCCATCCACCGGGCAGCCCTCTCGCGGACGAGAACGACGTCGTGGCCACCGAGCCCAGCCGCTACTCGAGCCCGATGACGCTGGACGCCGCGCGGGCGGAGATGGACATGCTCAACCACCGCTTCCTGTACTTCATCGACGCCGACGACGGTCGTGGGAAGGTCATCTTCCTCCGCCACGACGGGGATTACGGCCTGGTGGAGCCGGCGTGACGGCGACGGCCTGGAAGCAGCGGGGCGACGCCCTGGTGCGCGAGCTGCGCTTCAAGGACTTCGACGAGGCGATGGGCTTCGTCCAGCGGGTCGCCGCCGAGGCGGTGGACTACGGGCGCCGGCCCGACATGTGCATCCTGGAGTCCAACCACGTGCGCCTGTCGGTGGCCAACCCGCACCACGCCGGCATCACGCAGGCCGAGCGGCGGCTCCTCGATGAGGTAGACGCCGTGGTGGCCCAGGAGTACGACCACGCGGCCATGGAGGCCTGATGGCGGCAGCGGAGACGATCGATCGCCTGATCCGCTTCGACGGCGGCGGGCTGCCCGTGGCCTCGCTCTACGTCGGGGTGCCCGAGGATTCCGGGCTGCGGCGCGCGGTCGGCAGCCAGGTGTCGAGCCTGCTCCACGGCATCCGACCGCTGGCCGAGGACCCGTCGATCGACCGCGAGGCGCGGTTGTCGCTGCGCGCCGACATCGAGCGCCTCGAGGACCCCGACGAGCAGGCCGAATGGCCGCCGGGGACCGTCGCGATCTTCGCCTGCCATGGCGCCGGGCTCTTCGAGGCGGTCCCGCTGCCGCGCCAGATCCGTGAACGGGCGCTCGTGGACGCCACGCCCTGGCTGCGGCCGATGCTCGCCGTGCTCGACGAGTACCACCGCGCCTGCGTCAGCGTCGTCGACCGGGAGTCGGCGCGCTTCTGGGAGCTCTACCTGGGTGAGCTGCGCGATCTCGACGGCCTCAGCGACGAGACGCTGCGCAAGCCGGACTTCGCCGGTTGGGGCGGCTTTGCCGAGCACGGGGTCCGCAACCGCGCCGAGGAGCTCGCGAAGCGCCACTACCGCCGGGTCTCGGAGCACCTCGACGGACTGTTTCGCACCGCCGGCCCCGAGCTTCTCGTCGTCGGCGGCCATCACGAGGAGATCCCGCGCTTCATCGATTCCCTGCCGCGCGATCTGCGCGGGCGCGTGGCCGGCACCTTCACGGTCGATCCGCACACCGCCACGTCCGAGGACATTCGCCGCAGCGCCCAGGAGGTCATCGACGCCTACGAGCGCGACGAGGAGCGCCGGTGGGTGGCGGAGGCGCTCGACAAGGCGAGGAGCGGCGGGCTCGGCGCCCTCGGACTGGAGGACTGTCTGTGGGCGGGATCCCTGGCGGCGGTGCAGGCGCTGCTCGTCCAGGACGGCGCCATCGCCGAAGGCGTCGTCTGCGAGCAGTCGCACTGGATGGGCACCGAGGGGGAGGTCTGCCCGGTGTGCGGCGGGCCGACGCGACACACACCCGACGTCATCGACGAGCTCTCCGAGGCGGTGATCGATCGGGGAGGCGCGGTCGAGCACGTGCTCGCCGAGACCGAGTTGCAGGACTACCGCGTCGCCGCGGAGCTGCGGTTCCGGCTCCCGCCCCAGCCGGAGTCCGCGTCCGCGCGGGTGGTGTCGGCCGAGAACTGACCTACTGGGACGGGGGTGAGTCCGCGGCTCCCCTGCCCCCACGTCGTTGCGATTCGCCCCGTGGTGCCCCGGACGCCCGAGGGCTGCGAGGAGTGCCTGCGCATCGGCTCGCCCTGGGTCCACCTCCGCCTGTGCCTGACCTGCGGGCACGTGGGCTGCTGTGACTCGTCGCCCAACCGCCACGCGCGACACCACGCCTACGCCAGCGAGCATCCGATCGTCCAGTCGTTCCAGCCCGGCGAGGACTGGCGGTGGTGCTACTTCGACGAGACCTACGTCTGAGGGGGGGCGATGGCGGTCGAGGAACAGAGGGAGTCCACGCTCGCCGAGACGCCCGACCGCGAGGGTGCGTTCCCTCGCCTGAGCGAGGAGCAGATCGGGGCACTCTCCGAGCACGGTCAGCACCGCACGGTCCGCGAGGGCGACGTCCTGTTCCGCGAGGGCGACGAGAGCTATGACTTCTTCGTCGTGCTGCGGGGGAAGGTGGCGGTGCTGGAGGGGTTTGGAGAGGACGAGCAGCTGATCGCCGTCCACGGCCCGGGCCGCTTCCTCGGCGAGCTCAGCCTCCTGACCGGCCAGGCCGCGTTCTTCACGGCGGTCGTGCGCGAGGACGGCGAGGTTCTGGTGGTCCCGGTCGACCGCCTGCGCAAGCTGGTCTCGCAGGACCCCGTGCTGGGCGACCTGATCCTGCGCGCCTACCTCGCCCGGCGCGAGATGCTCATCGGCCTCGGGACCGGGTTCAGGATCATCGGCTCCCGCTTCTCGCCGGACACGCGCCGTCTGCGCGAGTTCGCCGCCCGCAACCGGCTGCCCCATCGCGTGATCGACCTCGAGCGGGATGGGGAGGCCGAGGCGCTGCTGCGCGGTCTGGGGATCTCGGCGGACGAGACGCCCGTGGTGATCTGGCGCGGGAAGCACGTCCTGCGCAACCCCAGCAACGCCGAGCTGGCGCGCGCCGTCGGGCTGCGGGCGCCGGTCTCCCCGGCCACGGTGGGCGACATCCTGATCGTGGGGGCGGGCCCGGCCGGCCTCGCGGCCTCCGTCTACGGCGCCTCCGAGGGGTTCGGGACGGTCGCGTTGGACGCGATGGCCACAGGCGGTCAGGCGGGCACCTCGTCGCGGATCGAGAACTACCTCGGCTTTCCGTCAGGCATCTCGGGCGGCGAGCTCGCGGAGCGGGCGACGATCCAGGCGAAGAAGTTCGGCGCCCGCATCAGTGTGCCGGCGGAGGCCACGGGGCTGGAGGACCGGGGTGAGCACCACATCGTCACGCTCGACGACGGCAAGACCGTCGAGAGCCGCACGGTCGTGATCGCCACCGGCGCCCGCTACTGCAAGCTCCCGGTCCCGCGGATCGAGGAGTTCGAGGGAGCGGGCGTCTACTACGCCGCGACCGAGGTCGAGGCCCAGCTCTGCCGCGACGATCCCGTGGTCATCGTGGGCGGCGGCAACTCGGCCGGCCAGGCAACCGTGTTCCTGGCGCGGCACGCGGCGCAGGTTCGCCTCCTGATCCGCGGCGACGACCTCGGCAAGAGCATGTCCCGCTATCTGGCCGACCGCATCGAACGAACCCCCGACGTGGAGGTCATGCGCAACACCGAGGTCCGGGAACTCGTGGGCGACCGGGCGCTGGAGGCGCTGGTCGTGGAGAACAACCAGACCGGCGAGCGCCGCACGATCGCCGCGCGCGCGTTGTTCGTGTTCATCGGAGCGGAGCCCTACACAGCTTGGATCGGCGACCACGTCGCACTCGACGAGCGCGGCTTCGTCCTCACCGGCCAGGACGCCGCGCGCGCCGCGTCCAACGGCGAGTGGGAGCAGCTCGGCCGCCCGCCGCTCCTGCTCGAGACGAGCTGCCCGGGCATCTTCGCCGTGGGCGACGTGCGGGCGACGTCGATCAAGCGGGTGGCCTCGGCTGTGGGGGAGGGCTCGATGGCCGTCCGCCTCGTGTACGAGCACCTCGAGCACATCGGAGGTGTGCGATGAAGGAACGGCCGACCATCAGGTGCACGAACTGCGGCAAGCTCAACCGGGTTGGGGCCTCGGCGAGCGGGGTCCCGCGCTGCGCGGTGTGCCACCACCCGTTGCCCTGGGTGATCGACGCGGACAGTGAGAGCTTCGACGACGAGCTGCAGGCCTCCGTCCCGGTCCTGGTCGACTTCTGGGCTCCGTGGTGCGGCCCGTGCCGCATGGTCACGCCCGTCGTGGAGCGCGTTGCGGCCGAGAACGCCGGACGGCTGAAGGTCGTCAAGCTCAACGTCGACGAGGCCCCGGCAATCTCGGCTCGCTACCAGATCCAGGGCATCCCGCTGCTGCTCGTGCTTCGGGACGGCCGCGAGGTCGATCGCCAAACCGGCGCTCCGCCACCGCAGCAGCTGAGCCGGTGGATCGAGAGCCACCTCGCCGAGGCCGGAACGGTTCAGTCCGGCTAGGGCCGCGGCGGCGGCGCCGGCGGAACACGACGGCGATCGCCGGGCCAGAACATCCACATCAACGACAGCACCAGTCCGATGATCCCGACGATCATCAGGATCAGGCCGGCCGTGTCGAGCTTGATCTCCCCGGGGTGCCACGTGACGGCGTAGCGCAGAATCGCACCCACGGCGATCAGGAACAACGAGGCTCCAACGCTCATGCGTTCACTCCGTAGGCCGTGGTGATCGGCCGTCAAGCAGCCTTCGCGGCCGGACGCGCCCGCCTTGACGAGCCGGTCGGCCGTCCTACCTAGGCCGGCATGAGATCGATCCGCGCCGCCCGGGCGGACAGTCCGGCCGGCCCCGCTCCTCCGCGTGCCCCCCGGCCGCTGACGGACCACGACCCGCACTGGTGCCTCGTGGAGGAGGCCGGCGTGCCGATGAACCGGCTGCCCCTGGACGCCGGCGGCCAGGCGGCCGCGCCGGTCACCGAGGACGTGTACGTGTGGTCGGTCCACGAGGGGTCCTATCCCCACGCCCGCCCGCCTCACTCGGAGCTGGAGGCGGCGGTCCGTGATGTGCGCCGCCTCATCGAGGCCCGCCTGCCCGCAGATCTCGGCGCGGGCCACGTCGAGGCCGACCTCGCCGTGCTGCTCGCCGCCGACCTGCTCGACGACGTGCAGCCGACGTACTTCCTCGACTCGAGTCGCCTGATCAACGAGGCACTCGCCGCCGCGCGCGAGCTGCTGGCCGTCGCCGATGGCCTCGCCGAGCCGCGGACCGCGAACCGGAGGCGCCTCTCGTGACGGCGGCGCAGGGCACCGCGGGCGCCGGTCTGCCCGCCCGCCGGGTCGTGGCGTCCTACGACTCCTACCGCAAGGCCGAGCGCGCGGTCGATCTCCTGGCCGATCACGACTTCCCGGTACAGCGCACCGCGATCGTCGGGCGCAACCTCCGTTTCGTCGAACAGGTGACCGGCCGAACGGGCTACGGGCGCGCGGGGTTCCAGGGCTCGCTCTACGGCGCGCTCGTCGGTGTCCTCATCGGATGGCTGTTCGGGGTCTTCGACTGGTTCAACCCGGTGGTGGCGTCGGGGTGGCTGGCGCTCGACGGGCTCTGGTTCGGCTCGCTCATCGGCGGGCTCGCCGGTTTGCTCGGCCACGCGCTGACGCGCGGCCGGCGCGACTTCGTCTCCGTCGGCAGCATCACGGCGGACGCCTACGACGTGGTGGTCGACGAGGAGGTCGCCGACCAGGCGGCGGCGCTGCTCAGCGAATTGGACCGGCCGCCGCCCCCGGCGGCGGCTGAGCCCGGCACGCCCCCGCAGGTCGGGCCCACCCAGACGGCGCCCTAGGCCCGCCGTGCGATCGCGGCGGCGGCCCGTGATCGAACGCAGGCGGCAGGCCGCCGCCGTCCGCGAGTTGCTGCGCAACCGCAGTTGGGCGGCGACCGGGCTCACCCGGCAGATCAATACCGAGGCGGCGCGCAAGGCGCGACGCGAGGCGCTGGTCGTCGCGCCCCTGATCGCGGTCGTACTCCTCATCTACAACTACCGGCTGGAGCTGTTCGGCATCGATGTGCCGATTCGCATCGCGACCGTCGTCGCGCTCCTCGCGCTCGGCTTCACGGTGGCGCGCGACATAGGGCGCGCGGCCGAGCCGGCGCTGTTCAAGCGGCTGGAGGCGGGCACGGCCGGAACGGTCAGCTTCGTGATCCGCCTGGTGATGATGGGGGTCGCCCTGATCCTGGCGGCCAACATCGCCGGCCTGCAACCGGGCGCCCTGGCGGTCGGCGGTGCGCTCACCGTCGTCATCTTCGGCCTCGCCGCGCAGCAGACGCTCGCCAATGTCATGGCCGGCACGGTCCTGCTCAGCGCGCGTCCGTTTCGCGTCGGGGACCGCGTGCGCTTTCAGGGGGGCGGGCTCGCCGGCCAGGTCGAGGGCGTGGTCGCGTCGCTGGGGCTCCTGTACACCACGCTGGCCAGCGGCGAGGACGCGATCATGGTCCCCAACAGCGTCGTCCTCAGCCTCGCGGTGATGCCGCTCCGCGAACCCGCGAAGGTCGACCTGCGGGCGCGCCTGCACGCCAGTGTGCGCCCGAGCGAGCTGCAGCGACTCCTCGACGACCGGGTCCGCACGCCCACTCGCTCCCATCCCCACATCGCGCTGGAGGAGGTGGACGGAGACGAGGTCGTGATGCGCCTCACCGCCACTCCCATGCGGGCGTCCGAGGGCCCCGACCTGGCCGACGAGATCCTCGCCGTGCTGGCGGACGTCGGCTCCCGCCGCACCACCACGGCCTGAGCTTGACGGCGTGGGGCGGCGGCCTAGGAGAAGACGCACACGAGGAGGATGCGATGACGGTCGTTGGAGCAGGCGGCTCAGGAGCGACGTTGGCGCCGATGCTGCATGGCGCGCGCGATGCGCAGCGGCAGCAGCCCGATGAGCGGAGCTCGGCGCCCGAGGTCCTGCCGGTCGTCCCGGTCGAAGGCGCGGCTGTAGCGAAGCGCGTCCTCGGCGGTCGCGTACTGCTTGGAGCCGGCCGCGCCGCATCCCCGTTGGCATTCCCAGCGCATGACCTCTCCGTCGCTCGAGAAGCGGAAGCGGTGGCCGAGCACACGGCAGCGCAGCATCGCAATCGAGCTTACTCGCGGACGCGCCGGCGGTAGACCTCGCGATGAGCACCACCGCCGCGGCCGCCAGCCGGATCATCCGGACGACGATTCCGGCCCGCCTCGACCGGCTCCCGTGGTCGCGCTTCCACTGGCGCATCGTGGTGGGCCTCGGGACGGTCTGGATCCTCGACGGACTCGAGGTGACGATCGTCGGCGCCCTGGCCTCCCGCATGACCGAGTCGGGCAGCGGGATCAGCATGACCTCCGGCGACATCGGGACGGCGGCCGCGCTCTACGTCGCGGGCGCGTGCACGGGCGCGCTCTTCTTCGGTCAGCTCACCGACCGCTACGGGCGCAAGAAGCTCTTCATGGTGACGCTCGCGCTGTACATCGCCGCCACCGTCGCCACGGCCTTCTCATTTGCGCCCTGGTACTTCTTCGTCGTCCGGTTCCTGACGGGCATGGGGATCGGCGGCGAGTACTCGGCGATCAACTCGGCAATCGACGAGTTGATCCCCGCCCGCAATCGCGGGCAGGTGGACCTCGCGATCAACGGCAGCTACTGGGTGGGGTCGGCGATCGGCAGCATCGCCGCGCTGGGCCTGCTCGACACGACGATCTTCGCCAAGGACGTCGGCTGGCGCCTCGCGTTCGGCGTCGGCGCGGTCGTGGGCCTCGGCATCCTGCTCGTTCGGCGCAACGTCCCGGAGAGCCCCCGCTGGCTTTTCATCCACGGCCGCGAGCACGAGGCCGAGCGGATAGTCGACGAGATAGAGACCGAGGTGCAGGAGGAGCTCGGGACGACGCTTCCGGAGGTGAACCGGGAGATCACCGTCCGCCAGCGCGACGCTATCCCCTTCCGCGAGATCGCCCGGGTCGCGATCGAGCGCTACCCGCGGCGCGCACTGCTGGGTCTCGCCCTCTTCATCGGCCAGGCGTTCCTCTACAACGCCGTGACATTCGACCTCGGGACCATTCTCGGCACCTTCTTCGGCGTGGCCTCCGGCGACGTCCCGTACTTCTTCGTCATCTTCGCCCTCGGCAACTTCCTCGGTCCACTGCTGCTGGGCCGATTGTTCGACACCGTCGGGCGCAAGCCGATGATCTCCGGCACCTACCTGGGGTCGGCCGCGCTCACGGCCGTGATCGCCATCCTCTTCCTCGGCGGGTCGCTCACCACGGCGTCGTTCATGGTGCTGGTCTGTGTGACGTTCTTCCTCGCGTCGGCGGGCGCCAGCTCCGCCTACCTCACCGTCAGCGAGGTCTTCCCGATGGAGACGCGGGCGCTCGCCATCGCGCTCTTCTTCGCCGTGGGGACCGCGATCGGCGGCATCACGGGCCCGCTCCTGTTCGGTCAGTTCATCCACAGCGGGGACGTCAACCAGATCGCGACCGGATTCTTCATCGGCGCCGCGGCCATGGCGCTGGGCGGGGTGGTCGAGCTCTTCTTCGGGATTCGCGCCGAGCAGCGGTCGCTCGAGGACATCGCGACGCCGCTGACCGCCGAGGATGCCGAGGAGGGGTGGTCCCGGGATCGCGGGCAGATTCCGCCCGCCGCACCGGTTGCCCGCGACGCCGAGGCCGAGCGCATCTTCCAGCGCAACACGGCGGGGACGGCGCACGACCGGCAGGGCCTGCGTCGCGTCCGCCCGGGCAGCGGGCCCGGCGGCGCGTTCTACTCGCCGGGCATGGTGGGCACGGCGGGCACGGCGAGCCGCTACGCGGCGATGGCCGACCAGGACCTCGATCGGGAGATCGAAGCCATCGCGCGCCTCCTGCAGGAGCTCGGCCCCACCGACCGCCGCCGGCTGGCGCAGGAACTCCACGCCGCCGGCTGGGGCCCGCGCCGCTATCGGAACGCCCTGCGGGCGGCGCTTGAAGAGGGCAGGGCGCAGCGCGAGTCGCGCGATGTCTACGGTCCGGTTCGGACCGCGGCTGACGACGAGCCCTAGTCCGCAGCCGCTTAGACGGCGACCTGGACCGCGTCGCGCAGCTTGTCCAGCGCCGACCCCTCGATCTGACGCACGCGCTCGGCGCTAACACCGAGGTCGGCGCCGAGCTCGCGCAGGCTCTGCTCGGGGCCGTCGAGCCCAAAGCGGCCGCGGAGGATGGAGCGCTCGCGTTGGTTGAGCGCGCGGAGAAGGTTGGGCAGCTGCGCCGCGGCCACGCGCTCCGGCACGCGCTCGTAGGCCTGCTCGGAGCCGGGGTCGGCGAGCAGCTCGCCGAGGGTCGCGCCGTCGCCGTCGGGGTCGGACGGCGCGTCGAGGGTGCGCGGCTGGCGCTCGGCGGCAAGCAGGTTCTCGACCTGCTCCCGGCGCATGCCGGTCTCGTCGGCGATGTCGCCGACCGCCGGCTCGCAGCCGTGCGTCTGGGCGTATGTGCGACGGGCGTCCTTCACCCGCGCAAGCTGGCGCAGTGCTCGGTCGGAGAGGACCATTGGCCGGGCCAGCTCGGACACGAGCTGCTGCATCGCCTGGCGGACCCACCACGTGGCGTATCCCCAGAACGGCGTCCCCTGCGCGGGGTCGTAGCGCTTGAGCGCGCGCAGTAGGCCGACGACGCCCGCCTGCATCAGCTCGTCGCGGTCGATCGAGTTCGAGCCGCGATAGATCCGTGCCACGCTCGCGATCAGCGGCTGGAAGGCCTCGACGAGGCGCTCGCGATCGGGCTCGGAAACCTGCGCCCGCCGCACCAGCTCTTGCTCGCTGGAGGCCCTGCCGCGAAGCGTCGGCGCTGCTTTCGGCATGACATAAGCGTTCCGCGACAGCAGCGAGATGTCCCTGAAGCACGCACCATTTCGACCCTGGGGAAAACCCCACCGGGTTGGTTGAGCGGATGGTCAGCTGGGCCCGGAAACCCCATCCCGATGGGAGTACTGTTGGGCCGGTGAGCGCGAAGGCGCCACTCAGAGTCGTGGTGGGGGAGGACGAACCCCTCGTGCGGGAGGGGGTGGTCAGCGCCCTTGGGGACGCTGGCGTCGAGGTCGTCGCCGTCGCCGGCGACGCGCAGGATCTCGTGCGCAAGGCACGGGCCCATCGCCCCGACGTCGTGGTCACCGACATCGAGATGCCCCCGGACAACACCGACGACGGCCTGCGGGCCGCCCGCGAGATTCGGGCGGAGGATCCGGACGTAGGCGTGCTGGTGCTGTCCCAGTTCCTCGAGGACAGCTACCCGCTCGAGCTCATTCGGGACAACGCGGAGGGCATCGGCTACCTCCTGAAGGACCGCGTCGGCGACCTGGAGAGCTTCATCGACGCGGTCAGACAGGTCGCCGCCGGCGGCTCGGTGTTCGACCCGGCGGTTGTGAGCATCATGGTCGGCCGCCGGCGGGAGGGTGACCCGCTGGACGAGCTGACCCCGCGAGAGCGCGAGGTGCTCGGGCTCATGGCCGAGGGCCGATCCAATCAGGGGATCGCCGACGATATGGTGGTCACCGTCGGGGCCGTCGAGCGGCATGTGACGAGCATCTTCGCCAAGCTCGACCTCGATCCGTCGGCCAAGGACCATCGCCGCGTCCTGGCCGTCCTGGAGTACCTGCACGGCTGACGTTGTCGCCGCGAGTCAGGGGCGTAGACTCGACGCACGATGCGCATGTGGCGAGCGGCATGACCGTCGCGGGCCCCTCTGACGTCTCGGGCGACCTCGGCGCCGGCCAACACGCCGCGGACCTTCGGGAGGCACGGCGCCGGGTCATCGACGCCGGCGACGAGGCGCGCCGGCGCCTGGGCCGAGACCTCCACGACGGCGCGCAGCAGCAGCTGATCACCGCGGTGATCAACCTCCAGCGCGCCCAGCGGTTGTGGTCGTCGGAGCCGGACCGGGCGAAGGAGCTGCTCGACTCTGGCCTGGAACGCGCGGAGTCCGGCCTGCAGGCGCTGCGACAGTTGGCGGCGGGCCTGCATCCACCGATCCTCACCCACCTCGGGTTGACGGCTGCCTTGGAGGCCCTGTCGGCACGGATGCCGTTTCCGGTCGCGCTCGAACTCCCCGCCAAGCGCCTGTCGCCGGCCGTCGAGGAGAGCGTGTACTTCTTCGTGTCGGAGGCGCTCACCAACGTCGTCAAGCACGCGGCCGCGTCCAATGCCACGGTGCGCATCGTGATCGAGGGCGACCGCGTGATCATCGATGCGAGCGACGACGGCGTGGGCGGCGCGGAGACGACGGCGGACGGCACCGGACTCTGGGGGATGGCCGACCGGATCGAGGCGCTGGCGGGGAAGTTCAGTTTGAGCAGCTCGGCGCAGGACGGGACGACGGTTCACGCCGACATTCCCCTGCCCGTGCCGCCGAAGCCGGTCTAGCCGACCGGTCGTCGCGGCCGGGCCGCGCGCTGTCGTGGGCGACGCGCTGGGAGCGCCGCGAGCACGCACGCGGCGCGAAAGCGTGACAGAGTGCTGGCACTCGTTGACGGGATCCGTCAACAACTGCGACCTTAGGCCATGGAATGGCAGGTTTGACGAAGGAACGCCGGGCCGCGCCACGCGCGACACTGATGTCGCAGCCCGCCACGGACGAGCTACCCGCGGGGCCGCGGCGTCCCGCGTTCGTTCAGACGCTCGAGTGGATTCTCGACCCCAAGGGCTTCATGACCCGGTGTCGCCGGCACTACGGCGACACGTTCAGCGTGCAGCTCGGCCCGCGCACCGACGTCGTGTTCGTGTCCGACCCCGGATCGGCCGCCGAGGTCTTCCAGGGCCCGCCCGAGGACCTGAACATGGGCGACATCAACGGCCTGTTCCGTCGTGTGCTGGGCCGGAACTCCCTCCTCGTGCTCGACGGCGCCGAGCACATGCGTCAGCGCAAGCTGCTGCTGCCGCCCTTCCACGGCGAGCGGATCGCGCGGCATCGCGAGGCGATGCTCAAGGCCGCCGACGACGACATCGTCACGTGGCCGATCGGCGAGCCGTTCGCCCTTCAACCGCGCATGCAGGCGATGACGCTCAACGTGATCCTGCGCGCGGTGTTCGGCCTCGAGGACGGTCCGCGGCGCGATGAGCTGCGGATGCTGCTGGCGCGCCTTCTGGAGCTCAACACGACGATTGCCACCACGCTGCCGCAGCTGCGGGTCGAGCTCGGCGGGCTGACGCCGTGGGGGAAGCTGATGCGCTGCACCGCTGCGGTCGACCGAGCGCTGTACGCGGAGATGGCCCGCCGCCGTGCGGAGTCCCGGGCCGACCAGGACGACGTCCTCTCGCTGCTCCTGGACGCGCACGACGAGGCGGGCGAGCCGATGACGGACAAGGAGATCCGCGACCAGCTCCTGACCATGCTCGTGGCCGGTCACGAGACGACCGCGACGGCGCTGGCCTGGGCGTTCGAGCGCATGCTGCGATCTCCCGACGTGGTCGACCGCCTGCGCGGGGACCTCGCCGAGGGCGACACCCGCTACCTCGACGCCGCCATCAAGGAGAGCCTCCGGCTGCGGCCCGTGGTGCCGATCACCGCGCGCAAGCTCTCGGCACCGCTCGTCGTCGGCGGGCGCCGGTACGCGGCCGGGACGGTGCTCATGCCCTGCATCTTCCTGCTGCACCGCAACCCGGCCGTCTATGACGACCCCGAGGAGTTCCGCCCCGAGCGCTTCCTCGACGGGCAGCCGTCGACCTACGCGTGGATCCCGTTTGGCGGCGGCGTACGTCGATGCCTGGGCGCGAGCTTTGCCCTGCTCGAGATGCGCATCGTGATCGAGGCGGTTCTGCGCAACCTCGTCCTGCGTCCGGCGGAGCGGCGCGACGAGCGGATCGTGCGCCGAGCGTTCACGCTCTCGCCTAAGCGCGGCGCGCGCGTCGTCGCGACCCGCCGCGTCTGAACGCCCGGCTGATTCCGGCGATCACGGAGGCGAGGAAGAGGTCGAACGAATTCCCGGGAAGCGGCGTCACGCGTCTTCTATCGGTCGCGTGACACGCCGGCGCGAGCAACCCGTAGGCAGGTTTCCGCAGGGTTGCGGACCTATCGGGGGGTCGGGCGGGGGGCTCCCATCAGGCGGCGCTGGTGCGACGCCGATAAAAACCGCGTGAGCGTCGACAGGCCCTCTCGGCAGGAGACTGCTCTTGCTGTTCGCACCCTGACTCCAGGGATGGCGGCGCGCGCCCAGGCGGCGCTGTTCGCGACCGCCGGGTTGGTCGGCGCCCTGGGCGTGCTGCTTCCGCACCCCGATCGCTTCAACGAGGTCGGCCTGCTCGCCATCCAGTGCGCGTCGCTGACGGCGGCGTGCGCGCTCCTGATCCTCGGCGAACGCACACCGCGGTGGGTCGCCACCACCGGGCCGTTCGGTGCGACCGCCATGACGTCGCTCGCGATCGTGTTCACCGGCCGGAGCACCAGCGCCTACCTGCTCTTCTACCTCTGGGTCGCGCTCTACGCCTTCTACTTCCTGTCGGGACGCCAGACCGCGGTGCTGTGCCTGTTCGCGATCGTCAACTACGGGCTCGTCATCCTGGGCTCGCGGCTACTCGGCTACACGCCAGGCGGTCTCGATGCGAACGAGGACATTCCCGCCTTCGTCCTCATGACGGGGACGTTCGCCGTGGCCGGGGTGTTCCTCGTCACCCTGCGGGAGCGCGTCGGGAGACTCATCGACCAGCTGACCGATGCGGCCAGCACCGATCCGCTCACCGGCCTCCTCAACCGTCGCGGCTTTCAAACCGTCATCGACAACGAGCTTGCCCGCTCGGAGCGTGGCGGGCGCTCCTTCAGCCTGCTGATGTGCGACTGCGACTTCTTCAAGCACCTCAACGACCAGCTCGGCCATCACGCGGGTGACGATGCGCTCCACGCCATCGGGAAGCTGCTCGAGGAGAACAAGCGCCGCATCGACGTGGCCGCGCGCGTGGGCGGCGAGGAGTTCGCGCTGGTGCTGCCCGAGACCGACCAGCACGAGGCGTTCATCGTCGCCGAGCGGCTGCGCAGCCGCTTCGCCGACGGCTTCTCCGACCAGCCCGTGGCTCTCACGCTGAGCCTCGGCGTCGCCACGTACCCGACTCACGGCATGACCGCCGACGCGCTGCTTCGCGCGGCGGACGAGGCGCTCTACGCGGCCAAGGCACTCGGCCGCGACCGAACGGTTCTCTACAGCGCGGAGGTGCAGGGCATCCTCGCCGTCGGCGACGGCAAGTCCCCGGACCGCGGCCATGCCCACCTCGCCACCGTGCTCAACCTGGCCGAGGCGCTCGACATGCGCGACACGGGCACCGCCCGCCACTCGCAGACCGTCGGCCGCTACTGCGAGCTGATGGCGCGCGAGCTCGCGTTGCCCGACGACCACGTCGAGCGCGTGCGCGTGGCGGGCGTCCTCCACGACATCGGCAAGATCGGGGTGCCGGATGCGATCCTGCGCAAGCCCGGCCCGCTCACCGACGACGAGCACGCGCAGATGCGCAAGCACCCGGAGATCGGGGCGCGAATCCTGGGCGGCGCCGAGCTCGACGACATCCGCGGCTGGATCCTCGCCCACCACGAGCGCCCGGACGGCCAGGGGTATCCGAGCCGGCTGGTCAACGACGAGATTCCGATCGAGGCGAGGGTCCTCGCCGTCGCCGATGCCTACGAGGCGATGACGAGCGACCGCGTGTATCGCAAGGCCATCGGCGCCCAGGCCGCGCGTCGCGAGCTCGAGCGGTGCTCGGGCTCACAGTTCGACCCGGAGGTCGTCCGGGCGTTCCTGGGCGCACTCAAGCGCGCCGGCGTGCCGCCCACCCGCTCCGGGCACTCCTAGCCGTCAGTGAACGCCGAGTCGGCTTAGGCCCGCGGACGGATGGCCCCGACGGCGGCCAGGATCTCGTCGATCGGCGGGTTGTCGCTGGCGTCCTCGGAGAGATGGGCGTACCGGACCGAGTCGTCGGGTGCGATGACCAGCACGCCGCCGAGCTGGGCCGGGTTGTCGACGAGCCTTCCCTGGTGCACGGCGATGCTTCCCTGTCGAATGCGCGAGGTCACCGTGTGGCCGATGCCGCGCGCGACGGTCCGCGGGCTGAAGAGCTCCGAAAAGGTTGCGACCTTTGCGCCCGCGGCCTCGTAGGAGCGCCGCTCGGGATCCGAGTACACGGGCAGCGCGATCGACTGCGCGCGGCGAAACGCCTCGGACTGCTCAGGGGTGCCCTGGCCGATCACGGCGAGCCGCGCCCCCGCCGACTCGAACCCGTCCCGGGCACGATGCAGCTGCACCGCGATCGCCCGGCAGAACACGCACCCGTAGTGGCGCAGGAACACGAGCACCGCCGGTTGCTCGCGCCACAGCTCGCCCAGCGGCACGTCCGTACCGTGCTCGTCCTGCACGACCACGTCCTTGAGCTCGCCGACGTGCCGGGGAGGACGGGTTCGCTGGCCTTCCTTGACGGTCTGCAGCACGGTCGAAATCGTACCCCGGTCCGCGTCATTATGTATCGGCACCCCGTCTCGGCAAACGAGCTACATTGCGCACGTGGAGGCGTCACGCGAGTCTGAGCAGGGTGGGGCCGTGCGCGCGCGCATCTATGACGCCGTTGCGGCGGCATCGGAGCCGGTGCGCGACGCCGATCGGCCGGAGCCGGGCGCCCCGCCGCTGACCGCCCAGCTCCGCGAGCGGATGGAGGATGTGCGCGGGCGACTGAGCGCGCTCGCCGACGCCGCGGCGCCATCCGGAACGCCGGCCCCGCAGCTCGATTGGCCGCCCCCGGATCCGCGGGATGCCGTGCCGGCGCCTCCGCCGGGCACCCTGACCGTGACCGTTCGCGAGGACCTCGTCCAGCGGATCCGCGACGACATCGTCGCCACCCGCGCGTTGATCGTCCGCACGAGCACGGCGCTGGCGCGGTCGGTGACGGGCGCCGCCGGCGAGGCGCCGGCTCCCTGTCCGGGCGGAGTGGCGTCCTCGGGCGTGCTGCGTCCGCTCTCGTCGGACCGCGACAAGGCATGCATGGTCGCGCTGAACATGGCCCTGAACGGTGCGTCGCGGGCCGAGACCGACCGCTACCTCGCTGAGCACTTCGATCTCGCGGACGCACCGGCGATCGTCGCCGACGCCTTTGCGCACTGCGCCCGGATGCGGGCGAACGGGCACAACGGGAACGCCGCCCGGCCCGACTAGCCGCGGCGGGGCGGCGCGCCCACCGATGTCCGTCAGTGCCGCGCTCGGAACGACGCGAATCGCCGAGACGCGCGCCGGCTCGATCGAGTACCGCGAACAGGGCAGCGGGACGCCGATCGTGTTCATCCACGGCGTCGGGGTCAACGGCGACCTGTGGCGGGCCGTGGCGCCGCGGCTCGCCGCCGAGCACCGCTGCATCGTTCCGGACCTGCCCTGGGGCGCTCACTCACATCCCCTGCGCGAGGACGCCGACCTGTCGCTGGCGGGCATGGCGCGGATCGTGGCCGACCTGCTGGCGGCGCTCGAGCTGGGAGACGTCACGATCGTGGGGAACGACACCGGCGGCGCCGTCGCCCAGTGGCTGGTCGGCCACCACCCCGAGCGGATCACCCGGCTCGTGCTCACCTCCTGCGACGCATTCGAGAAGTTCCCGCCGACACCGCAGCGCTACCTCGAGGTCGCGGCGCGCTCGCGCGCGCTGATGTGGGTCGTGGCGTGGTCGGCCCAGTTCAAGTTCGTTCAGCGGCTTCCCACGGCCTACGGCTGGGTCACGAAACGGCCGATCGAGCCCGCGATCATGCGCTCCTACACCGACCCGGTGCGCACGAATCCGGGCGTGCGGCGCGATCTGGCGCGGCTCCTGCGCGCGGTCGACACCCGCTACACCCACGAGGCGGCCGAGGCGCTCCGCGGCTTCGACCGCCCGGCGCTCGTCCTGTGGGCGGACGGCGACCGGATCTTTCCCCGCGACCACGGACGCCGGCTCGCCGATCTGCTGCCGCAGGGTCGATTCGAGCTCGTGGCGGACTCGCGAACCTTCATTCCCGAGGAACAGCCCGAACGGCTCATCGCCCGCGTGCGCGAGTTCCTCGCCGAGCATGAGCACGCCTGAGCCGATGGCGCCTGGTCAGCATATGCCTTGACAGGTATATGCGGAACGGGTTATATACCGGCGATGGACGCCTTTGGCGCGCTGGCCGAGCCGACCCGTCGCCGGATCCTGGAGGAGCTCCGCACGTCTGAGCGCAGCGTCGGCGAGCTCGGCACGTCGCTCGCCGTGAGCCAGCCGACGGTGTCCAAGCACCTCAAGGTGCTGCGCGAAGGCGGCCTGGTCTCGTCCCGTACCGCGGCGCAGCGCCGGATCTACCGAATCGAGGCCGGGGGGCTGCGGGCCCTCGCCGCCTGGCTCGAGCCCTACCGCCGCCTGTGGACCCATCACCTCGACGCACTGGAGCGTCACCTCGACAGCCAGGAGGAGCCATGAATCGCCCCGACTTCGAACCGAGCCCGCCCGCGGAGGTCGACGCTCAGGCCGACGGAGACCGCTGGACCCTCGTCTTCGTCCGCGACCTGCGCCATCCGCCGGAGAAGGTGTGGGAGGCGTTGACCAGGCCCGAGCTGCTGGGCGAATGGGCGCCCTACACCACGGACCGCGATCTCGGCACCGTGGGCGACGCGACGCTGACGATGATCGACGGCGACGTGTCGCAGGACCTCGCGGCTTCGGTCACCCGATCCGAGCCTCCGACCGTGCTCGAGTACACGTGGGGCACGGCCCTGCTCCGCTGGGAGCTCGCTCCGGTGGAGTCCGGGACGCGGCTGACGCTCCGGCATACGGTCCCCGCCCCGGACTGGCTGCCAAAGGCCGCGGCGGGGTGGCACCTCTGCCTCGACGTCGCCGAGCGACTGCTCGACGGCCAACCGGTCGGTCCGATCCGCGGAGAGGACGCCAAGAACCATGGGTGGGATGAGCTGCACGACGCGTACGCCGAGCGGCTGGGCATCACCGACACCGGATGACCGGACCAGGTCAGGTCGTGCCGCGGAACGCGCCCGGCCGGCGCTCAGATCACGACGATGCCGGTTGCTCCTCGGCAGCCCGGGCCGCGTGCGCCTCGGCGCGCTGTCCGAGGAGAGCGCCCGCGGCGATCGCGCCGAGCAGGCACAGAAACGCGCCGACCGCGAAGGCGAGGCGGTAGCCGTCGGTGTGCGCCTGCAGCGTCCCGACGCCCGCGGCCAGCCTGCCGTCGGTGCGCGAGGTGGCGAGCGTCGTGAGCACGGCCAACCCCAGGGCCCCGCCCACGAGCCGAGACGTGTTCAGCACCCCGGACGCGAGGCCGCTCTCGGCCGCCGGCACGCCCTGGACGGCGGCGATCGTCGCCGGGACGAGCGAGAAGCCGAGTCCGGCGGCGGCCAGCAGGCCACCGGGCAGGAAGTGCGCCGCGTAGGAGCTTCCCGGCTCGAGGCCCGTCAACAGGGCCAGTCCCGCCGCCGCCGACAGCATGCCGCCGGTGATCACGTTGCGAATACCGAATCGCGCCACCAGCCGGGGGGCCAACGAGGAGGCCGCGACGATCGTCAGGGTCATCGGCAGGAACGCGAGCCCGGTCTCCAGCGCACCGTAGTGGTGGACCTGCTGGAGGTAGAGCGACAGGAAGAACCACATCGCGAAGAAGCCCGAGTAGAGCAGGATGACCACGAGGTTCGCCGAGCGCAGGCGGGGCATGCGGAAGATCCTCAGCGGCATCAGCGGGTCGGCGGAGAGCTTCCCCTCGACGAGCAGGAACCCGGCGAGCAGGAGGATGCCCAGCGCGAGCGGCGCGAGGACGCCCGGCGCGCCCCAGCTGAGCGTGTCGGTGCGGACGATGCCGTAGACGAGCGCCGTCAGGCCGGCCGTGACCAGGACGGCCCCGGCGGCGTCGAAGTGCCTGCCGACCCCGGGCGCGCGTCCCTCGGGGACGAGCCGCGGTCCGAGCAGGACGACGGCCAGGCCGATCGGCACGTTGATGAGGAAGATCGCCGGCCAGCCCACACCCTGCGTGAGCGCGCCGCCGAGCAGGACGCCGGAGCTGCCGCCGAGACCGGCCATCGCGCCCCACACGCCGAGCGCCCGGTTGCGATCGCGGCCTTCGGCGAACGAGGTCGTGATGATCGCCAGGCTGGCCGGCGAGATGATCGCCGCACCGACGCCCTGGAGCGCACGTGCGCCCAGCAGCACGCCCTGGGAGGCGGCGACGGCGCAGGTGAGGGACGCGACCACGAACAGCGCGGTCCCGCCCAGGAACACCCGTCGCCGGCCGAGGAGATCCGAGGCACGGCCGCCCAGCATGAGGAAGCCGGCGAACGTCAGCGTGTAGGCGTTGACGACCCACTGGAGGCCCGTCGTCGAGAAGCCGAGGTCGCCGCGGATCGCGGGCAGCGCGACGTTGACGATGGAAACGTCGAGGATGACCATGTACTGCGCCAGGCAGACGAGCACCAGCAGGGCGTTGGAGTTGCGCCGCGCGAGCGAGCGCGTCGCCATCACCGGATTCATCGGCGACGCACGTCAAGGATGTACTTGGCTTCGACCACCGCCGCGAGCCGGGATGGGCTCAGGGCGACGGCCGGCGCGGCGGTCTTGTTCGCGTTCGGAGCTGGCGGGGCGGGGGCTTGATCGGGCATAATCAGATCCTGGTTCGCTAATACGACGACCATCGTACCAAAGTACGACGAGCGTCGTATAATGAGGCGCATGAAGTTCCATCCCACGACAGAGGACCTCGAGTTGCCGGCCGTCCTGCACGCCCTCAGCGATCCGCACCGCCTGCGGATCGTCCGCGCGCTGGCCGACGAGCCGACGCCGCGCCGCTGCGGCAGCTTCGACCTCGACGTCACCAAGTCGACGCTCACGCATCACTTTCGCGTGCTGCGCGAGGCGGGCGTGATCGACCAGCGCGTCGACGGGACGGCCCGGTTGAACTCGCTGCGCCGGGAGGACCTCGAGCGGCGCTTTCCGGGGCTGCTCGACGCCGTCCTCGCGTCCGCGCCGGTCGCCTAGCCCGGGCCTTCGTCCGGAAACAGCCAGTGCGACAGGCCGAGCTCGCGATGGAGCAGCGTCGCGCGTGTGACCGCGCCGGGCCCAACCCGGCGGCGCAATTCGTCGAGCACCGCGTCGAGGGCGTCGAGCGAGCGGCCCTCGAGCGGGAGCTCGAGCTGCGTCCCGACGGCCTTGGGGTCGAGGTTGGAGACCGTGACCCCGACCAGGGTCAGCCCCCGCCGGTCGATCGTCGTGCGGGACGCCGCGACCAACTCCCGGACCGCGGCGAGGACGGTCCTCGTCGCCGCGGTCGCTCGCGACAGCGTCTGTGATCGCGTGGCGCGCGAGAAGTCGGCGAAGCGCAGGCGCAGCACGACCGTGCGGCCCGCCCGACCCGACGCCCGCATGCGGCGGGTGACCCGGTCGACGAGTGCGACGACGACCGCGTCGAGCGCCCCGGGCGAGAGCGAGGCTCGCCCCAGCGCGCTCTGGGCCCCGAACGAGCCTCGGCCGCGGTGGACGCGAACCGGCCGTGGGTCGCGTCCGTGGACCAGCGCCAGGAGATGCCGTCCGAGCGCCCGCCCGACGATGGGGACGAGTGTCGCTTCCGCGAGCTGGGCCAACTGGCCGACCCGGATGAGCCCCCGGTCGTGAAGCTTGGCGGCGGTCACCGGACCGACGCCCCAGAGGCGCTCCACCGGCAGTGGGTGCAGAAACTCACGCTCACGGTCGGGCGGGACCACGAGCAGGCCATCGGGTTTCGCCTCGGCGCTGGCCATCTTGGCGAGGCTCTTGGTTCGGGCCACCCCGACCGAGATGGGTAGGCCGACTCGCTCGCGGACCTGGCGCCGAAGCCGCGCGGCGATCCGCGCCGGCGTGCCCGAGATCCGTCCCAGCCCGCGAACGTCGAGGAACGCCTCGTCGATCGACAGCCGTTCCACCAGCGGCGTCGTGTCCTCGAAGATCTCGACCACCGCTCGGCTGGCGTCGAGGTAGGCCGACCAGTCGGGAGAGACCACGATTGCCTGCGGGCAGAGCTGCCGGGCCCGCTTGCCGCCCATCGCCGAGCGGATGCCGAACGCCCGTGCCTCGTAGCTGGCGGCGAGCACGACGCCGCCCCCGACGATGACCGGGCGCCCCCGCAATCGCGGCTTGTCGCGCTGGGCCACGGACGCGAAGAACGCGTCGAGGTCGGCATGGAGGATCGTGGCTTCGCTCACACGAACATATGTTCGCCTCTCAGCGGACAGAGCGCAAGCCTTCGGCGGCGCCGGCTCGGCCTGAGCACGAACCGGTGGACCGCGTGCCTAGGTCATCTCGAGGCCTGCTCCAGATCCCGTCGCTTGACCACCCCGATCAATCGCCCCTCCGGCGTGCTGACTATCGCCGTCCGCAGCTTCCGTGTGGCCAGGCGCCCGGCGAGATCGGCCGCCAACGTGTCGGCTCGTACGGTCGACGGTCCCGGCTCCATCGCCGTCTCGGCGGTGTCCTCGCTCGACGCGTCCCGCACGACGCTCATGCGCAGCCGCCCGAGCAGGATCCCGTCCTCCGTGGTGACCAGCGCGAAGCCGTAGGCCGAGCTCTCGATCTGGCCGCGGACCGCGACCAGCGAATCGTGGAGCCGGCAGGTGACGACGTCGTCGCGGGCGAGGCTGCCCGCGGTCGGCACGTCAGCCTGGTCGCCCTCGACCGGTAGGCCGTGCGCGCGCCAATCGGCCTTGCCCGGGACGTAGTCGTAGACCTCGGTGAAGCCCAGCGTTTCGAGCCGGCACGCGGCTCGCGGGCTGATGTCTCACAGGTAGTCGTGGCAATAGACCACCACGGCGCGCTCACGATCCAGGCCGGCGGTGGTGTCGCCGTCCAGCGCCTTGATGGGGATGTTGATCGCGCCCGGCAGGTGGGTCTCCGCGTACTCGGGCGCCGGCAGGGCGTCCACGATTTGGGCGCCTGCGCCGATCAGGCGCTGCAGCTCCGCCAGCTCGATGCGGGAAATGGTCAAAAGTCGCCGCCTCCCCCGCCGCCGAAGTCACCGCCGCCGCCGAAGTCACCGCCGCCGCCGAAGTCGCCGCCACCTCCGAAGTCTCCGCCGCCGCTGGGGTCGTCGTAGCCGCCCCAGCCTCCACCGAAGCCCATGCCTCCGCCCAGCAGCGAGCCGATCAGCAGGCCGGGGAGCAGGCCACCGCCGAAGCCGCCGAAGTAGCCGCCGGCCCACGGGCCGTAGTAGCCCGGAGCGTTCCAGTAGGGCGTGCGCTGCCCGTTGACCGTCACCTGGCGCGCGTCGGGCTCGAGCCCGTCGTCGATGCGCTGCGCGTCCGCCGCGCAGGCCGGGACCGGGCGCGGCGCACCTCCGGGCGGTGCCCACTCGACATCGCGTACCGAGGGCCCGTGCCGGGGATCGAAGAAGCACGGGGGACGTCGCTCGGGCGGCTCCTGCCCCTGCAGGCGCGCCTTGGCCGAGACCATCGCGAACCGCCCCTCTTCGAGGCTGGAGCTCACGGACGCCAGGTCCTCCGAGCGTCGAGCCCGCTCGAACGCCTGGTTGGCCTGGTCGTAGCTCGCGACCGCCTTGGCGTAGTCGTCCTTCGCCGGCGGGCTCACCTCGGGCATCTGGACGTCGAGGTCCAGCGCGCGGATGTCATCGCCCAGCGCCACCAGGTCATCGCGCGCGTGTCCACGAACCTCGGCGAATTCGGCCTCGCGGCGACGCCGCGAGCTGCGCACGAGCAGGAGACCGCCACCCGCGAACAGCGCCAGAACGATCACCACGGCGACCAGCGCTCCCGCCGAGGATCCGCCGCCTCCGCCTGAGCTGCCCGATGCCGCGCCGTGGCGAGCGCGGGCAACCCGGTTCACGAAGTCGGCCAGCGTGGGCTCGAGCCCCTGCTGGTGGTGAGCCTTGAAGGCATCGGCCGCCAATCGGCCGGCCTCTCCGCGCTTCAGGACGCTGCTCACCGCCCGAAACTGGCCGCCCACGACCACCGCCACCGTTCCCTGACCGAGCCCTCGCCCGATCGTTTGAGCCACGGCCGTGGCGTCGCCGCCCGCCTCGTTGCGCGCAGCCGCAGGAAGCACCGCCACGTAGATCGGACCGGCGTTGGCCGTGCTGATCAGCGAACGCAGCTGGTCGGCCTCACCGGTGGACAACGTGGGACTGGCGCCCGGAGCCACATACACCGGGTCGCTTCGCAGCGCCGCAAGGGCCTGATCGACGACCGTCGCCGCGCCGGCCGCCCCGGCCAGGCCAAGGAACGCGAGAACGGCGGTGGCCGAGAGAATTGAGCAGCGGCGAGCCCACATGGGCCAGGAGAGCATGACAGCCGCCCAGAGCGGCGCCCAAAGCCCGACGGAGGCGCGGTCAGGCGGCGGACGCCGGCGGACGGTCCAGCCCGAGGACGCCCGCGGCCGCGCGCGCGGCCAGCAGCTCGTCGTACGGCGCTCTTCCGGCGAGGGCGATCACCGCGCCCTCCAGGGCTCCCATGAACGCCAGCGCGACCTCCCTGGCCGGCGGGCCGGGTGGGATCGACCCGTCTCTGCGCCCCGCGTTGATCAGTCGGGCGCAGCGCTTGACCCCCGACTCGGAGATTCGCTCCAGCTCGCGCCCCACCGGATGGCCCTGACCGCTGAACTCGAGCCGCAGCGCCATCACGACGCGGGCGACGTCTCGCCGGCAGAAGACGGCATGACCGCGCGCCATGGCGACGAGCGCCGAGGCCGGATCGGACTGGTCCTCGACCAGCGCACCCACCTCACGTCTCCACGCCTCGTCGACCCACTCGATCACCGCCAGCGCCAGATCCTCCTTGTCCTTGAACTGGTGATACAGCGCGCCGCGCGTGTATCCCGCGCCACGGGCCACGTCCTCGAGTACCAGGTTGCCGTAGCCGTAGCGGGACAGGCCCCGCGCGGCCGACTCGAGCAACGCGGTCCGCGAGCGGGCGCTCCGCTCGGCCTGGGTGGAGCGCCGGCGACCGGCCGGCGCTCGTGCAGCCGATCCGCTCATCGGGGAAGATGTCGCGCTACGTACATTCGCGCATGTATGTTACCGTGCGTTCCAGCGTACGAATGGAGGTCCACGAATGAGGCTCCCGAACACCGCGCACAGCTCCCGGCCGTGGCGGATCCACGAGCTGACCCGCGACTTCCGGCTGGAGGACGTCTGGGCGCTGGAGACGCCCGGCGGTCCGGACGACCTTCCTCGGCTGGTCGAGACGATCGCGGCGGGCGACCCGTCGCAGAGTCCCTCGGCCGCCGTCCGAACCCTGTTCGCCATCCGGTGGAAGATCGGGGGGCTGCTCGGTTGGGACGACGCGAACGCCGGAGTCGGCGCCAGGGTGCCGACGCTGCGCGATCGGCTGCCCGCGGATCTACGGGATGCCCCATCCGGCCCGGAGTTCGAAACGCTCCCCTTCACCTCGCTGTACCTGCTCGACGACGAGTGGGCCGCCGAGATCGCCAACCAGACCATGCACGGGGTGATGCACCTCGGCTGGGTTCCGAACGAGACCGGGGGCCACCGCGCTCAGATGGCCGTCCTCGTGAAGCCGAACGGACTGCTCGGGACCGGCTACATGGCCGCGATCAGGCCGTTCCGCCACCTGATCGTGTATCCGCCGCTGATCCGACAGATCGAGCAGCAGTGGCGGGCGAGCGCCGGCGATCCAACACCGGCGCACGCCTGACCGGTTGCGCCGGATCGCGGCCCGCCGGTCCGCGCCTCGCTCCAGAGGGATGCTGGGTGGTGACGTCACTCCTCTCTCATCGAATACTCATCGGCCGGGGGCATCCTGGTGCACATGCTGCCCTCCGCCTCGACCGAGCCCCTCTCGACCACGGCGCGCCGAGCGTCGCCGCCCCGAGTCGCCGCGGCGGCCGCCATGCACACCGATCGCGGCCGCGTGCGTCCACGCAATGAGGATGCGGCGCTGCTCGGGACGAACGTCTTCGCCGTCGCCGACGGGGTGGGCGGAAATCATGCCGGGGACGTCGCGGCGCGAATCGCGACCGCCGTGCTCAGTGCGCGTGCGGCGCATGCAACCGGGGCGCTGCAACTCCGTGCGGCGGCGCTCGACGCTCACCGCGCCGTCGCTCGAGCCGGCGCCGCCGACCCTGCCCTGGCCGGCATGGCCACCACCCTCACGGCCATGCTGCTGTGCGAAGGCCGCGTCGCGGTGGCTCATGTGGGCGACAGCCGTGCCTACCGGCTGCGGAACGGTCGGCTCGAGCGCATGACGGCGGACCACACCGCCGCCGAGTGGCTGGCGGCGCGAGGGCGTGTCCGAGTGGAGGCGTGGCAGCACACGCTCGTCCGTGCACTGGGCAGGACGGGCGGTGACCGTCCGGACGTGGGCGTCCACGACGCGCGCCCGGGCGATGCCTGGCTGCTGTGCAGCGACGGCCTCACCGACCAGGTCCCCGAGTCCCGGCTGCTGGCGTCGTTCCAGCGGGCGCCGAGCCTGCCTGACGCAACCCGAGCGCTGGTGGCGCTCGCGAACGAGGCGGGGGGCCGGGACAACGTGACGGTGGTCGCGGTATTGCTCCGATAGCGCGCCGGCGACGGTTCGGACGCTGAAGGCGGGTCAGCGACCGGCCCGCGACACAGCCACCCTGCCCTAGGGCAGCTCGCGTCCGAGCCAGCCGGCGTAGAACCCCTCGATGTCGGGAAGGAAGTCGTGGACCACGGGGTATCCGCCGGTCACCGCTTCGACCTCGAGCAGTCGGCCGGACTTCGGGCAGTAGAACTCGCGCAGCTCCATCCACTCGGGATCGCAGTGGGCCATCTTCGGGTAGACCTCGCCGAGGAGCTCGTCGCTGTCGCGGACGAAGACGGCGGCGTGCATCTTCCAGTTCTCGTCGAAGCGGCAGAAGTCGTGACCGGCCTCGCTGCGGATCACCAGCTCCCCATCCGAGCGCCGGCGGATCACGTACAGCGCCTCGCCCAGCGGCAGCACGATCGGGTCGGTCCACGCCACCCGGTCCTGCAGGATCGAGAGCCACTTGTCGAACCGATCCGGGTCCTTGTAGCCCGACTGGATGTCCTTCACCTCGCGCCGCGAGAGCTTCTCGTCCAGCATCGCCTCGAGCGTCTCGCGCTCGAGCGTGCTCGCCACCGCCTGGGGCGGCTCGACGCTCGCGACCTCGGAGGAGGCCAGGAACTCGGCCGCCGACTCGGCGGGCGTCACCTTCCCGGCCTTCACCGTCAGGTCGGCCGGCAACGTCGGCGTGGCCACGCCGAAGCTGAAGTCCTCGGGCAGATCCCAGAAGCCGCGGAACTCCGCGGCCCACCGCGGCGAGAGCTTGATCGACTCCTCATAGCCGACCTTGACCGGATCGATCAACTTGCCCGCGAGCACCCGCTCGCGCTCAGATGCCCACCACTCGCCAGCCGGGCGGGCGCGTTCGAGCCGCCGCGCGCGAGCCGCATCGCGGTCGGCGATGGCGTAGACGGCGTCGGCGAACTCGGCCTCGATGTGGCCCTCGACGACGTCGCGCTCGACCGCCTCGGCCGGTCGCTCGAGCGGGTCGCCCATGCCGGCGGCCCCCTTCATCACCGAGTGGTAGAGGTCACCGGCCGCGAACGGCTCGAGCATGGTGAAGTTGTCGAGCTTCAGGTCGCGCTCGCCGCCGATCGCCTTCAGCGCCAGCTCGGAGAACGGCCCATCCGCGACCGGATACGCCTCTCCCGCCTCGGCGAGCTCGCGCAGGTTGTTGTTGCGGATGTTGTGGATGTAGGCGACGGAGCCCGGGTAGCCGCCGAAGAGCCCCTGCGAGGTGAAGAGACGCGACGTGCCGAGGTTCTGCAGCTCCCAGAAGGACGTGTTCCAGATCATGTGCAGCGATTCAAAGCTCGAGCCACCACGATGGCGTCCGGCGCCGGCCGTGTTCGGCTTGATCCGCCGCGAGAGGTAGACCATCGGGCAGATCAGCTCCCACATCTCGATGTCGCCGGCGTCGCCTTCGGGGTTGAACATCGCCGCGCAGGTGTCGGTCCCGTCGAGGACGTACTTGGCCCCCATGCCCTGCGCCGCGACCTCGAAGTTCATGATCGCCGACGAGTTCCCGTACTGGTCGACTCCGCCGCCCTGGATCACGTTGCCGGACACCGAGTAGGCGCCGATCACCTCTTCGATGAAACCGCGGGCCTGAAGCGCGCGCGAGAGCGTCCGCGGATAGCCGGTGAAGGCCGGCTGGAGGAACGCCCAGGCGATCCCGGTCGATCCCTCGGCCTGCCCGAGGTTGGCGACTGAGCCCTCGGGGAAGTTGGTCTCGACCGCGAAGTAGGCGCCGTCGTTGACCTTGTCGTTGCAGATCAGCGTCTGGGTGAACATCACCCAGATCGCGCCCTGCATCCCCGACGGGGTGCAGTTCATCGAGTGCCAGCCCCAGGCCGAGGCGCCGTCGAGGTCGAGCGCGTAGTCGCCGTCGCCGCCGATCCGGACCTCGAACGGGGCGTGCATGACGAAGTCGCGGCGCGCCCGCGCGGGCAGTTGGACCTTGTCCGCGTAGGTGACGTCCTGGAACGAGGCGGTGCGGTAGCGCCCGGGCACGGTCATCTCCCGGATCCGCGACTTGAACGAACGCCGGCCCTCCTCGATCACTTCGCGGCTGAACTGCTTGAAGCGATCGACTCCCTCCTCGAGGAGCACGCGCTCGACCGCCTCGCGGATCATGTGGCAGCCCGCCAGCCGGGTGCGCTCGTCGAGCAGGTAGTACATCGGCGCCCGTGTCTGCTTCTGGCAGCGGATCAGATGCCACTGGGCGAGCTCGTCGTCCTCGCCGATCTTCATGCACGGCAGGTCGATGCCGTCGTCGAGCCGGTTCGTCGGCCCGACCGGGACCCCGCCCGGGGTCGAGGCACCGATGTCGAGCACGTGGGTGACCCCGCCGGCCCAGGCGACCAACTCGTCCTCCCAAAAGATCGGGACGAACGTCTGCACGTCGGCGTTGTGGACGTCGCCGATCACAGGGTCGTCGTTGGCGAAGATGTCGCCGGGACGGATCTTCGGGTTGTCCTCCCACCCGTGTCGGACCATGTACTTGATCGCGTCGGACATCGTGTGGACGTGGACGATGATTCCGGTCGAGAGTGCGATCGAGTCGCCCTCGGGGGTGTAGAGCGCAAAGCACAGCTCGCCGAGCTCGCGGACGATCGGCGAGGCGGAGATGTTGAGCGCCGTCTCCCGCGCCGAGACGAGGCCGCCGCGCAGGCGACTGAAGAGCTTCTCGTACTCGATCGGCTGCGAGTCCTTGAGCGCCAGCTCGCCGGTGAGGCCGTAGTAGGAGCCGGTCTCCGCGAAGAGCCGCTCGGACGTCGCGAGCATCGCGTCGAGGCGCTCGCCGTCCCAGCCGATCCCGGCCGCTTCGCGCGGCTCGAGCTCGCGTGTCGCATCGACGATTGCCATCTCAGCCTCCTCCGCTGGTCATGTGAAAAATGCCGTGGGCGTCGAGCCTCGCCGCCCGCCCCGGCGGGATCGCGAACGTCGTTGCCGAGTGCTCGACGATCGCCGGGCCCGGGATCTCGTGTCCGGCAACGACGTCCTCCAGCCGGATGATCGACGTCTCTGCCTCGCCGTCCCGCCAGCGGACCGTGCGGGTCGCTGAGACCTGAGGCTGTCCGGAGACCTCTTCGAGCTCGGGAAGTGCCGGCTTCTCGACCTCGACCGAACCGTGGACGATCGCCTGGGTGATCAGATAGCCGAGCTCCGGCGAGCGGGCCGACCGCGCATAGACCTTCGAGTACGCCTCCTCGAAAGCGTCGATGAGCGCGTCGACGTGCTCGGCCTCCTCCATCTCCATGTGGGGAGATTCGATCTCGATGTCGTTGAGCTGGCCGTAGTACTGCATGCGCGCCGAGTGAGCGAACCTGATCCGGTCGCGCTCGATCCCCGACTTCGCGAATTCGGCCGCGACCCGCTCCTCGAGTCCCTGCCAGGCGCCGGTGACCATGAACCCGATCCCTGCCTTCTCCATCTCGTCGGCGGTCGGCAGGATCGGCATGTCGATCGTCTGGTCGTAGCGGTACTCGAAGTCGGCGCACGCGCAGCCGTAGGCGGAGAAGCCGGCCGCCCACGCGGGGATGAGGACGTCGCGGTAGGCGACACCCTCGGTGTAGCCGGCGACGTGGAGCGGGCCGCCGCCGCCGTAGCAGAGCAGCGCGTAGTCGGCGGGCGAGTAGCCCTTGCCGAGGATCCGCCCGACGGCCTCGTTTCGAAGCGTCTGCTCGAACAGCTCGATCACCCCG
>DASYIJ010000209.1:0-2243 GCA_035997675.1 Solirubrobacteraceae bacterium | reverse complement strand
GCCGACGGGCGAAACCATACTCTTGTGCCGTGCCGGCCGACCCTGCAGCGACGGCGCTCGACGTCGTCCCGCGACGCTGTCCGGTATGCGGATCGGCGGGCGGTCCGGCGATCCCCGCGAACGTCCAGGAGGCCCGCCTGGGCTCCCATTCGTTCGCGTCGCGCAAGGTGCCCGAGTACATGCACTGGCGCCTCGTGGCCTGCCCGCGGTGCGACACGTTGTACGCCGACCCCGCACCACCGGAGGCGGCGCTCGAGGCCGCCTACGCGGGAGCGGCCTACGACAGCGGGGAGGCGGCGCGCTACGCGGCGGCCACCTACGCCAGCCTCCTGCCCCGACTTCTGTCGAGCACGCCGGGCGGCGGCGGCGCGCTGGACGTGGGAGCCGGCGACGGCGCCTTTTTGCGCGAGCTGAGCCGTGCGGGCCTGGACGACCTCGCCGGGGTCGAGCCGTCGGGCGCGGCGCTGGCCGGCGCGCCGGAGGATCTGCGCGAGCTCATCCGCCCCGGGGTCTTCCGTGCGGAGGACTTCGAGGCCGGCCGCTTCCGCTTGATCACCGCGTTCCAGACGCTGGAGCATCTCAGCGACCCGCTCGGGTTCTGCCGCGCCGCGCACGGCCTGCTGCGCGACGGGGGCGCGCTCGCCGTCGTCTGCCACGACCGGCGTGCCCCGCTAAACCGGCTGCTGGGGCGACGCTCGCCGATCTTCGACCTCGAGCACCTCCAGCTCTACTCCCGCGACTCGCTGCGCGTCCTGCTCGAGCGCGCCGGCTTCGAGCGCATCGAGGTGCGCCGGATCGTCAACCGCTACCCGCTGCGCGCCTGGGCGCGGTACCTGCCCCTTCCCGAGCGGGCGAAGCGGCGCGTCCTGACCGCGCTCGACGGGCCGGCGGGCGCGGTGGCGATCCCCATGCCCGTGGGCAACGTGGCGGCGATCGGCTACCGCGGGCGCGGTGCCCGCTCGGCACGGAACACGTAGACGGCGCAGCCGGCGTCGCGAAGCCCGGGCACCGCCTCCAGCGCGGGCTCGAGCCGCTTCATCCCGCGGGCCAGCCGGTCAGGGGAGAACATCGGCACGAGCCCGGCAAAGGTGCGCTCGGCCACCCGGGCGCCGAGCTCGCGGACCCAGCGGTCCAGCGTACGCGGCATGTAGGAACGCTCTCCGTGCTCGCGGTGGTAGGGCGACACGCGCTCGAGCAGCTTGAGGCCGAGGTTGTAGCCGTTGGGTTCGATGACGACGACCTCGGGCGCCACGCGCAGCGCCTCGGCGAGCGCGTCGCGCGGGCGCTCGACGTGATGCAGGACGCCCCGGAGGTGGGCGATCTCGAAGGAGTCCGCGGGGTGGGGCAGGTCGTAGGCGCCGGCCTCGGAGATGGCGATCGGGCGGTCCCCGATGCGCTCGCGCGCGACGCGGACGGCTTCGGCCGCCGGGTCCACGCCCACGACCTGGCGAGCCCCGCCGCGATCCACCAGCTCGAGCGTGTACGTGCCGTCCCCGCAGCCGATGTCGATCACGCTGCGGTCGCGGAATCGCGCCACGCTCATGGCGGCGTCGGTGAGGCGGCGGTTGGCGAGCTGGCTGCTCAGCCGGGCGTGAGTCGTGTAGACGTATCCGCCGCGCGCCGCGACGTCCGCGTCGAACGGGCGGACTCCGGGGTCCTCGGGCATCGCGCGCATCATGCCCCAGACGGGGGTGGCGGGGCGCTCAGCAGCACGAGCCGGCCGCTGCGCGCGACCTCGCGGTAGCCCGCGGATCGCGCCCACGCCAGCTCCTGGGCCGGCCGGCCGATGGGCTGCGTCGCGAGTCCGACGACCACGAGGTCGTAGCGGCCGCGCCGCAGGGCGGCCACGAACGGCTCCCGGGTCGTGTACTGCGAGAGGAGCCCGCGCCGGAACGGGCCGACGAACCCGACCCGGTTGCCCAGCCGGGGGCCGAAGGCGGGGAACACGGGGGAGAGCCCGTTGATGTCCCACAGCCCGGCGAGCCCGATCCGGCGGTGGCGATGGTCGGACGTCCACGCCAGCGGAGCCTCCACCGCGACGTAGCGGTGCTCGGCGAAGCGACGCTGGGCGGCGTACCCGCCGGCGGCCAGGGCCGCCACCACCGCGGCGGCGGCCGTCGCGTGGACGAGGCGGCGTCCGTGGGTGCGCCGGCCCGTCCGGTTGCGCAGCCACCAGACGACGACGGTGCCCACGCCCAGGGCGAGGACGGCGGCGGCGACGTGCTTGGCCTCGATGGGGCCGT
>DASYIJ010000175.1:0-33714 GCA_035997675.1 Solirubrobacteraceae bacterium | reverse complement strand
CCCGGCGGCGTGGGGATCACGCTGCAGGGATTCCGCGAGTTCGAGACGCTCGTCGCCGACGCTCATCGCCTGATCGCGGAGTGTCCGTGCCGGGACGGCTGCCCGTCGTGCGTGCAGTCGCCCAAGTGCGGCAACCTCAACGAGCCGCTCGCCAAGGCCGGAGCACGCGAGCTCATGGCGCGCATGCTCAGCCGCTGAACCCGCGCAAGATCGCGTTCACGCTTGGGGCCGGCGACGTGGATGTCGAACCCTGTGGTCATGCGCGCCCGCGTTGCCAAGCGCGCGTTGGGAGTGCCCGTGGCGCTCGCCACGCTGATCGTTCTCCCCGCCGCCACCGCGGCGCAGACGGGCGGCGTGGGGCCGGGCCAGCCGTCCGTGAGTCCGCCCGCCGCCCCCGGCGGCGGGACCACCGGCGGGACCGGCGGCGTCGGCTCCGGCCAGCGGCCGCCCAAGGCCAAGGCGAAGCCCAAGCCGAAGCCGAAGCCTCCACGCGGACCGCGGATCGTGTCGCTCGCCATCAGTCCGGGCGTCGCCTACTCCGACGGACCGCGGTCGCGGGTGAGCTTCGTCGTGAGCGGGGGCCTGCGGCCGGTGCGGGTGACGGTCCTGGTGGTCCAGCGCGGCACGACCAATCCCGCTGTCCGTCTCGAACTCGGGGCCCAGCCCCAGGGGCGCCGCGTCTCGGTGCGCTGGAGCCCAGGCTCCCTGCGGCGGGGAAGCTACGTGGTGCGACTGCTCGCGCGCGACCGCCGGGGCGCCCGCTCGCGCGTCGGCCGTACGTCGGCGGCCAGGTCGCTGACCGTCCACGACGCCCGCTTCCCCGTCGCCGGCGCGCACAGCTACGGCGATGCCTCCAACCGCTACGGCGCCGCGCGGTCGGGGCACACGCACGCCGGCCAGGACATCCTCGCCGACGAGGGCACGCCGCTGGTTGCGGTGCGCGGCGGCACGGTGGTGTCGACCGGCTCGGGCGGCGCGGCCGGCAACTACATCACCCTCCACGGGAACGGAACCGGCCGTGACTACTTCTACGCTCACCTGCGCCCGGGCACCACGCTCGTCAGCGAGGGCCAGCACGTGTTGACGGGACAGATGATCGGACAGGTCGGCCACACGGGGGACGCGGTCGGCTCCCACCTGCACTTCGAGATCTGGGAAGGCGCCTGGTGGGCCGGCGGCCACACCATCGACCCGCTCCCCGACCTCCTGCGCTGGGACGCCTGGTCGTAGACCCCGCGCTAGCATCGCTGCCCGCACCACGGCGAGATAGCTCAGCTGGTAGAGCACACGACTGAAAATCGTGGTGTCCCCGGTTCGAGTCCGGGTCTCGCCATCCAAGACTCACCGGGCTCGAACCGGTGACCTCGCTCACCCTCCGGGTTCGCCTCGGGTTCGAGTCCGGGTCTCGCCATCGCCATCCAAGGCCATGCGTAGGGTAGGAATACGACATGGCCGAGGTCGTCATCCACGCTCCTTCCGTGGACGCACTGTTCGACGAGTGGAGCCCGGAGCCGCTCGAGCGGCGACCGCTGAAGGACGAGGTGCGCGATCGCATCGTCGAGGAATGGGTGGAGGCCAAGCGCGCGGGAGGAGCGGACGCGCTGGTCCTGCTCCTGCCCGCGTCGGAACGCCAGGAGAAGCTCGACGAGGCGGTACGCAATGCGGTCCACGCCGACATGGAGACGATGGAGGAGGACTGCCGGCGGCACTGGTTGCGGCGCAGCCTGCGCGCCCGCAAGACCCGCATCGGCATTGCCCTGTTCGTCGTGTGCCTGCTCATCTCCGCCGCGATCAACTACGGCCAGACGGATGCGTGGAGCGACACCCTGGCGCAGACGTTCGTCGTCATCGCGTGGGTGGCGCTGTGGGACCCGGGCCAGCGCGTCGTCGATGCCGCGTCGAACCGCCTCGCCCGCAAGCACTATGCCGCCCTGGCGGCGGTCGAGACAAAAGTCCGCTGGGAGGGGCGCGCCGCCCACCCCGCCTAGGGGACAGCGCTGTCCTCGAGGCGCCGAATGCCAGCTTGTAGGCTGGCGCCCGCAGGCCAGATATGGCAGTCGACCTGGTCATCGACGTGGAGAACACCCCGGGGGCGCTGGCTCGAGTCGCGGCCGCGATCAGCGATGCCGGCGTGAACATCGCCGCGGCCACGTGCGTCGGCGCGGGCGAGCGGGCTGAGCTTCACATCCTCGTCCCGCACGCCGAGGCGGCGAAGCACGCGCTGGCCATCTCCCAGCTTGCGGTCACCCGCGAGCGAGAGGTCGTCGTTGTCGATGTGGAGGACCGCCCCGGCGTGCTGGCGGACCTCACGCGCAAGATCGCCGCGGCGGGCGTGGACCTCGATCTCGTCTATGTCGCCACCCGGAACCGCGTGGTGTTCGGCGCGCCCGACGTCGGCGCTCTGCGGACCGCCCTGGGCGAGGACTGAGGCCCCACCCTCAGAAGTGCAAGCTGCCCTACGGCGTCATCACGACGCGCCCGAATGCCTGCCGGCTCTCGATGTGCGCGTGCGCAGCGCCGGCCTCGGCGAGCGGGTACGTCCGATCGATCTCGACGCGCAGCTCACCGCTCGCGACCTGCTCGAAGAGGTCACCGATCATCGCGTGGACGCGTGGATACTCGTTCAGCAGGGCCCCGCCGAGAAAGACGCCGCGCAGCGTGTTGTTCTGCGCCCAGAGGTCCCGGGCCTCCACGCCCGAGCCGCCGCGGCCGGCGACCCCCACGCTCACGAGGGTCCCGCGGTAGGCGAGCGCGCCGACGCTGTCGACGAGGTTCTGGCCGCCGACCGAGTCCAGGATCACGTCGGCGCCGCGCCCCTCCGTGAGCTCGCGTGTCCGCTCGGCGAAGCTCTCATTCGCGTAGTTGATCCCATGGTCGAGCCCGAGCCCCTTCAGGCGTTCGAGCTTCTCGTCGCTTGACGCCGTCGAGAGCACGGTCGCGCCGGCCCGCTTGGCGAGCTGGATCGCGGCCATGCCGACGCCTCCGGCCCCCGCGTGGATCAGGACCGTCTGCCCGGCCTTGAGGTTGGCGGCCGTGAAGAGGCACTCCTGAGCGGTTCCGAACGCGACCGGAATGCACGCCGCGGATGCGGCGTCCAGCCCGTCGGGGATCCGCCACGTGGACATCGCCGGGACGGCCCGCTTTGCGGCGTGCGATCCGGCCATGTTCAGCGTCACGACCCGGTCGCCGACCCCAGGGTCCTCGACGCCGCCTCCGGCCTCGGTCACCGTGCCCGCGGCGAGGTAGCCCACGACGTGCGGAACCGACGGGGGCGGCGATCCGGCGCGAGCCAGCAGGTCTCCGCCCTCGATGCTGATCGCCTCGACGTCGATCAGCACGCAGCCGTCGGCGCAGTCGGGATCCGCGAGATCCTCGTAGCGTAGGACCTCCGGGCCGCCGTTCTCGTGGATCACCGCCGCCTTCATCATGGCGACTCTAATGCCGCGACCCACACTTTTTCACGGACCTGTCGATTTCGGCGTTCCCCGTTTGTCTCATGGGCGACCATTCCCACAAGGAGGAACCCAATGAAGTACATGCTCCTGATCCATCAAGGCGACACCCCGACGCCAAACGACCCGGAGGCGTGGGGGCGCCTGTCCGAAGACGAGCAGCAGGCGGTGTACGCCGACTACCAGGCCATCAACCAGACCCCTGGGGTGAGCCCGGGCGTCCAGCTCGCCGGCCCCGAGACGGCGACCACCGTGCGAGTCAAGGACGGCGAGACGCTGACCACCGACGGCCCGTTCGTCGAGCTCAAGGAGGCGATCGGCGGCTTCCTCTTCTTCGAGGCCGACGACCTGGACGCGGCGATCGAACTTGCCTCGCGGATCCCGGCGGCCCGCCTCGGCGGCGCGATCGAGGTTCGCCCGATCGTGGAGCGGTAACGATCCTCGAGCAGGCCTTCCGCGACCAGTGGGGACGCGTCCTCGCTGCCCTCATCGGCTTCCTCGGCGACTTCGACCTCGCCGAGGAAGCCGCCCAGGAGGCCTTCGCGATCGCCGCGGAGCGCTGGCCGCGCGACGGAGTTCCCACCAATCCCGGCGCCTGGCTGACCACGACGGCCCGCAACCGGGCGATCAACCGCATTCGCCGCGACCAGACGCTGGCCGCGAAGACCCGCCTGCTCGATGTGCCCGAGGCGGTGGAGGACACGATGGACGAGACGACATTTCCCGACGAGCGGCTCGAGCTCGTCTTCACCTGCTGTCATCCGGCACTGGCCACCGACGCCCAGGTCGCTCTCACGCTGCGAACGCTCGGCGGCCTGTCGACGGGCGAGATCGCCCGCGCGTTCCTCGTCCCCGAAGCCACCATGGCGCAGCGACTGGTGCGGGCGAAGCACAAGATCAGGGCCGCCGGGATCCCGTTCCGCGTGCCTCCCGACCACCTGCTGCCGGAGCGGCTCGTGGCTGTGCTGGCGGTCGTCTACCTGATCTTCAACGAGGGTTACGCGGGCCGAGGCGAGCTGGCGGCGGAGGCGCTTCGCCTCGGGCGGGCTCTCGCCGAGCTGATGCCGGACGAGCCGGAGGTGCACGCGCTGCTGGCGTTGATGCTGCTCCTGGACGCCCGCCGCGCGGCGCGGTTTCGCGCTGGCGACCTCGTGCTGCTCGCCGACCAGGACCGCTCGCTGTGGGACGCGGTGCAGATCGCCGAGGGACGAAGCACGCTCGACCGCGCGCTCGCTCTGCACGGCCGCGGGCCCTACGTGCTGCAGGCGGCGATCGCGTCGCTGCACACCGACGAACCGCGCGACTGGGGGGAGATCGCCGCCCTCTACGGCGAGCTCGCTCGCCTCACGGAATCGCCGGTCGTCGAGCTGAGCCGGGCCGTCGCAATCGCCGAGGAGCAGGGCCCCGAGGCGGGGCTCGACATCGTCGACGGCCTCGCCCTCGAGGACTACCGCTACCTGCACTCGACCCGGGGCGAGCTGCTGCGCCGCCTCGGGCGCACCGCCGAGGCCCGCGACGCCTACGAGCGCGCGCTGGCGCTGATCCACGACGACGCCGAGCGGCGTCTGCTCGAGCGGCGCCTGGCGGAGCTCGGCGCCGGCCGCTGACTGCGGTCGAACGAACGCGGATTGCGCCCGCGTCTGGCCGGGTAGTGCCGCCTCTGGGAGGAGGCAGAAGTGGCCAACGAGCGGTTCGCGCACAACGACGCCGGAGCGGGTGACGCCGACCGGGGCTCGCGCGGGCGCCGCGCCAGTCGGGCCTGGTACCTGCTCCTCGTGCCGCCGTACATCGGGCTGCTGTGGGTGCCGCTGTATGCCAAGGCGACGCCGAAGCTCTTCGGCTTCCCGTTCTTCTACTGGTACCAGTTCGCCTGGGTCATCGCGACCGCCGTGCTCACCTGGATCGTGTTCCGGAAGGTGCGATGAGCCACTCCACCAACACCGTCGCACTGATCGTCTGCGGCGCGCTGTTCGCGTTCGTCACGGCCCTTGGCTTCTTCGCCGCCCGCTGGCGCCGTGGCGATCTGGCAATCCTGGACGAGTGGGGCCTTGCCGGCCGCAAGTTCGGCTCGGTGGTCACATGGTTCCTGCTCGGCGGCGACGTCTACACCGCCTACACCTTCATCGCCGTGCCGGCGCTGGTGTACGGGATCGGCGCGCAGGGCTTCTTCGCGCTGCCCTACACGATCCTCGTCTATCCGCTCGTGTTCATCCTGATGCCGCGCCTGTGGGCGGTGTCGAAACGGCACGGCTACGTGACCCCCGCCGACTTCGTGAAGGGCCGGTACGGCAGCTCGTCGCTCAGCCTCGCCACCGCGTTCACCGGGCTGCTCGCGACGATGCCCTACATCGCGCTCCAGCTCGTCGGGATGCGCGTCGTGATCGAGGCGATGGGCGTTCAGGGCGACTGGCCGCTGATCATCGCCTTCGTGATCCTCGCCGCCTACACCTACTCGAGCGGACTGCGCGCGCCGGCGCTGATCTCGATCGTCAAGGACACGCTGATCTACGTGACGATCATCGTGGCGGTCATCTACATCCCCTACAAGCTCGGCGGATTCGGGAAGATCTTCGACGCGGCCGGCGGCACGCTGCCGCACCACACGGGACCGACCGGGAAGCCGGGCGCGCTGATCCCCGGCAACGACGCCGCCTACGGCGCGTACGCGACGCTCGCCCTCGGCTCGGCGCTGGCTCTCTTCATGTATCCGCACGTGATCACCGGCGTGCTGAGCTCGCGCAGCGGCCGGGTCATCCGGCGCAACGCGACCGTGCTGCCGGCCTACACGTTCCTGCTCGGCCTGATCGCGCTGCTCGGCCTCATGGCGATCGCGGCCAAGATCAAGCCGGCCAGTCCCAACTCGGTCGTGCCCGACCTGTTCGTGAAGTTCTTCCCGTCGTGGTTCGAGGGATTCGCCTTCGCCGCGATCATCATCGGGGCGCTCGTGCCCGCGGCGATCATGTCCATCGCCGCCGCGAACCTGTTCACCCGCAACATCTACAAGGAGTACCTGCGGCCCGGATGCACGGATGCCGAGGAGTCCCGCGTCGCGCGGTTGACCTCGCTGGTGGTGAAGGCGGGCGCACTCGTCTTCATCGTCGTCCTGCCGACGAAGTACGCGATCGACCTCCAGCTTCTCGGCGGCGTATGGATCCTCCAGACGCTTCCCGCGATCGTCGGCGGCCTCTTCACCCGCTGGCTGCACCGGTGGGCCCTCCTGGCCGGCTGGCTTGCCGGGATGACCGCCGGGACGCTCATGGCCACGGAGCAGGACTTCAAGAGCTCGGTCTACGACCTGCACATCTTCGGCACCACGATCACCGCCTACGAGGCGATCTTCGCCCTCGCCCTCAACCTGGTCGTGACGCTCGGGCTGACCGCCGTGCTGTCGCTGCTCGGCGCCCGGCGTGGGCCGGACGAGACGACGTCGGGGGACTACGAGGACGCCGATCATGAGGACGACCCCGCTGCCGTTCCCCCCCGGGACACGGCGGCGGTGCCCGCCTAGGCGCCGACCCGCCTACCGGTGCCTCACGCCCTCTCCGACGAAGGCCGCCAGCGCTGGGCCGCGGACGACCACCTCGCCCAGCGCCTCGTCGATGGCGTCGAGCACGTCCTGCGTCAGCTGCACGCCGGACGCCTCGGCGTTGGCGTGGACCTGCTCCGGCCGCGAGGCGCCGATGATCGCGGACGCCACGTTCTCCTCGCGTAGCACCCAAGCGAGCGCCATCTGGGCCATGCTGAGTCCGGCACCCTCGGCGATCGGCACCAGTCTCTGCACCGCCTCGAGCAGCTCGTCCGACAGGTAGCGGTCCATCGCCCAGCCCATCGCGTCGCTCGCGGCGCGCGAGTCGGCGGGGCGCTGCTCGCCGGGTCGGTACTTCCCCGTCAGCACCCCCTGCGCGAGCGGCGACCAGACGATCTGGGAGATGCCGTGCTCGGCACAGAACGGGATCAGCTCGGCCTCGGGCGCCCGCCAGATCATGTTGTACTGCGGCTGCGACGAGACCCACTTCCTGGCGCCCGGGACCTCGAGGCCCGCCTGGATCTGCTCGATCGTCCACTCGCTGAAGCCGATCTCGCGCACCTTCCCGGCCTCGCAGACCTCGGTGAGCGCCTCCATGGTCTCCTCTATCGGCGTCTCCGGGTCCGGGCGGTGGCACTGGTACAGATCGACGTAGTCGGTCTGCAGGCGGGCGAGCGAGGCATCGAGCTGCTTGTGGATCTGCGCGCGCGAGAGCCCCCGGTCCTCATCGCTCATCGGGAAGAAGACCTTGGTCGCCAGGACGTACGAGTCCCGCTTGAAGTCCGAGAGGACCTCGCCCCAGACCTGCTCCGCCGTGCCCCGCCCGTAGGCGTTCGAGGTGTCGAAGAGCGTGATCCCCGCGTCGAAGGCGGCCCGCGTGCACGCCTCGGTGTGCTCTCGCTCCACCCCCGCGCCGTAGGTCAACCAGGATCCGAGCGAGATCTCCGAGACCTCGAGTTCCGAGTCACCGAGCCGGCGGTAGTGCACGGGGCGTGACTCTACTCGGAGGCGGGTATAGGCGAGGTCATGCCCAAGCCGCCCCTCCCGCCGGAGCTCGAGCGGTTCCTCGCGCAGCCGAACCCGGCGGTCATCGCCACGCTCATGCCCGACGGAAGCCCCCACACCGCAGCCACCTGGTACGTCTGGGACAGCGGTCGCGTGCTGGTGAACATGGCCGAGACGCGCACGCGGCTCGAGCACCTCCGCAACGACCCCCGCGTTTCGATCACCGTGCTGTCCAAGGACGACTGGTACCACCAGGTGACGCTCCGCGGCCGTGCGGTCGAGATCGAGCCGGACCGCGGCTTCGAGGGCATCGACCGCCTGTCACTGCACTACACGGGCCAGCCGTACCGGCAGCGCGACCGCGGACGGGTGAACGCATGGATCGAGGTCGAGTCCTGGTACGGCTGGGCCGTCGGCGCGCCGTGGGCCGGCGAGAGCTGACCGAGGCGGCCCTCTTCTAGAGCTCGAGCGTGGTGCCCTCGGCAGCCAGCGAGAGCGTGTCGGGGTCGCGGCCCGCGTCGTTCCAGCTCCGCCGCGCGGCGCGCTGGATCTCGTCGAGCTTGTCGTCGTCGTGCGCGGGGTCGTGGTGGAAGAGGACCAGTCGCTCGGCGTTGGCACGCGCGCCGAACGTGACGGCGTCGGATACGCCGCTGTGACCCCACCCCACGTGCGCCGCGTACTCGTCGTCCGTGTACTGGGCGTCGTGGATTAGAGCGGTCGCGCCGTCGGCCAGTCCGCTGCCCGAGATCCAACCCGGGTCGGCGTCCGCCAGCGAGGCGCCGAGCGCCGGCTCGTGGTCGGGGAGGTAGCACAGCGTCGTATCCCCCTCCGTGATGCGATAGCCCACGGTCACGCCACGGTGGGCGACGCTCGCCGCCCGGATCCGGGCGCCGCCGACCTCCCACTCCTCGGACGGGCACGGAGCAAACTCGACCCGAGCGGGAAGGTCTCGCAGGTCCACCGGAGACAGGGGCGGCGAGAAGTACCGTGCGAGCCGCTCGTCGAGGTTGGGGCCGGGCGCGGGCGGCCCGTACACGGCGATCCGGCTGGTCGGGTCGAAGAGCGGACCGAAGAAGAGCAGCCCCTGGATGTGATCCAGGTGCAGGTGGGTGAGCAGGATCTGCACCGTGCTCCCTGGCTGGGTCCGGGCCGCGCCCAGCTCGCGGATGCCGGTGCCCGCGTCGAGAATGATCTGCGTGCCGTCGCGCAGCGTGACCTCGACGCACGAGGTGTTGCCGCCGTAGTCGAGCATGTGCTTGTTGGGCACCGCGACCGACCCGCGCACCCCCCAGAACGTGACCCGCATGCCGCCTTATCTCGTGCCCGACGCGGATGCCTCGACGGGCCAGAAGACCACCAGCGCGCCCTCGTAGTTGTCCGGCTCGAGCAGCGGGATGGCGCTGACCTCGATCTGGCGTAGCTCGCCGTCGCTGGCGAGGCGCACGTGGAAACGCCCCTGCGCCGGCCGCCCTTCGCGCAGCGCGTTGGCAAGTGGGAGGTGATCGGTGGCCAGCGGCCGGCCCTCGTCATCGAACGGGCCGAACCGTTGCGCCCATACCTCCCGGGGCAGCCGGCCGATCTCCTCGAAGCTCCGACCCAGCAGCTCCCCCGCCGCTTCGTTGAAGAAGAGCAGGCTCCCGTCGGGGTCGGTCAGCAGCGCGGGGAGCGCCAGCCCCGTGATGAGGTTGCGTCCCTGGACGAGAAGCAGCGGCTGATGCTCGGCGGCCATATACGGCAACGTATCCCCTCCAGCGGACCGGGCAACCATCCGTCGGCGGCGCCGGCGCGGCGCGTGCCCGCCGGACTCAGCCGAGTTGCAGCTGCGGCGCCTCGAGTGCGAGCAGGCTCGCCTTGCGTTCCAAGCCGCCCGCGTACCCGGTCAGGCTCCCGTCGGCGCCGAGGACGCGGTGGCAAGGAACGACGATCGCCAGCGGGTTGCGCGCGATGGCTCCGCCGACCTTGCGAACGTGCGATGACGGAAGCCCCAGGCGCGTGGTGAGCCGTCCGTAGGTGGTCGACTCGCCGAAGGGGATCTCCTGCAGGGCCTCGAGCACGTGCCGGCGGAACGGATTCTCCGGCAGCGCCAGGGGCAGGTCGAACGACCGGCGGCGCCCGGCGAAGTACTCCCCGAGCTGCTCGGCGGCGGCCTCGAGCTCCGGAGTGGTTTCGCCGGTCCCCTCAGACCGCGTGCCGAAGCGCAGGGCGACGAGGCGCCCGTCGCGCGCCGCGGCGGTCAGCGGACCGAGCGGGCTGGGAATGTCGAGGTGGGCGGAGACTGAGGATCGCAACGCGGTCATACGCGAATATGACGCGCCGGAGACGGCAAACGTGAGATCGACGTGCGGCGGGCCGGTTCGGGCGCTCAGCCGGCCGGCGCCGGACCGTGGCGCGGCGGCGTACTCGACCCCGTCATTGGCCGTGTCCGTCCTGCGTGGTGAGGATCTGCAGGAGGTCGCCGATCTTCTGGTTTGGCGCGACCCGGTCGGGGAGGGGCAGGTTCTGGCTGATCGTGTAGCGGTTGCGGCGGCCCTCACGCTCCCGGGCCAGGTACCCGGCCTCGTCGAGCTCGCGCACGATCCGGTGCACCGCGCGTTCGGTGATCCCCACTTGGTCGCCGATGTGGCGGAGCCGGACACCGGGGTCGTTGGCGATGCAGAGCAGCACCTGGGCGTGGTTGGAGAGAAAGGTCCAGCTGGGCGGGTCGGCGCTCAATTTCGGCATCACTAGATCTATTTTTCTACCTTTAGATGTCACGCTAGCATCTTCGTGAAATCGGTCACCGGTGAGCGGCGGCCGCGAGCCATGTCAGCTCCGGCGCCGACCGTGGGAGGGTCGTTCGCGACGCTACGCGCCCGCGGCCGACGCCAGGTGCGTGCAGTCCTTGCCCGCGTCCTTCGCCGCGTAGAGCGCCGCGTCGGCCTGGTCCACCAGGCTCGCGCCGTCGGCCCCGTCGTCGGGCCAGGATGCGAGACCGATGCTCACGTGCAGCGGCGGGGCGAAGGTCTTGCGCCCGACCGCCGCGCGCAGGCGTTCGGCGACCGGCAGCGCGTCGTGGGCAGTGAGACCGGGCAGCAATACGGCGAACTCCTCGCCCCCGACGCGAAACACGAGGTCCTGCTCGCGGACGCTGTCCCGCAGCGCGTCCGCCACCTGCCGAAGCGCCTGGTCGCCGACAGGGTGCCCGTGCAGATCGTTGACGAGCTTGAAGTCGTCGATGTCGATCGTCGCCAGGGTGAAGACGCCGGTCGCGGTACTGCCGCGAAGCCTCGTTTTGAGCTCCTCGTGGAAGGCGCGGTGGCCCAGCAGGCCCGTGAGGCTGTCGTGGCTCGCCTGGTGCGCCATCCTCTCGAGGAGCCGCGCGTTCTCCAGCGCCGTCGCCGCCTGCGCCACGACGGCGGCGAGACGGTCGTTCAGCGCCGAGGACGGCGTCAGCCGGTCGGCGCGCTCGGTAACGCTGACGTTCATCACGCCGTAGAAGCGGCCGTGGGCGAGGATCGGCATGACCAGCATGGCGCGGCTGCCCATGCGGCGCATGACCCGTCCGACGAACTCATCTGATGTGTCGGGCTCGAAGAGCAGAGGGCTCGGGTCCGGGTTCTCGATGAGCCCCGCGAGGTGCGGGGTGTCGGCGGGAACGACGCGGAGGTCGCTCGGGTCGTCCTGGAACCCGTCGTTGAGGTCGGTGATCGCGCGGCACGTCAGCGCCCGCTCATGCTCGCTCCAGAGGAAGACCGCGACGCGGTCGCAGTCGACGACCGCCGGAGCGGCGTCGGCGAGCCGCCGGGCGAGCTCGTCGCCCGTGCGGACGACGGCGATCGCCTTCGAGAGCTCCAGCAGCGCCTGTGATTCCCGATGTCGCCGCCGCGCATCCTCCAGCGCGGTCGCCGTGTCCAGCACGGACGCGGCGTAGCGCGCATACACGCCGAAGAGCTCGCGCTCGTGGGGGAAGAACCCGCCGCTCAGCGAGGCGGCCATCAACCGCCCGTAGTGCCGGGTCGGAGACGCGACCTCAGCGACCAGCCGGGTCTCGTCATCACCGGCACCGGCGTCGGCGTCGGCGTCGAGCAGGGCCAGCGCCACGGCGTCGGGATCCTGGTCCCCCAGCCCGCGGTGGTGGACGTGCAGCGTCCGGTCGCGGCCGGTCCGGACCGCCAGAAGGTGTTGCGGGGCACGCACGGCGGTCGCCGCTCGCTCCGTGATTCGCGCCAGCGCCGCGTCGAGGTCGTCGGGTGCGATCAGATCGCGCGCCGTGGCGTACATGTTCTCGAGCCGCTCGGTCATCGCGACCAGCTGGGCCTCGAGCGCGGTCACGAGCTCGTGGGGGTCGGCCGCCTTCGCCGCCCGCTCGGCGTCCCAGGTCACGGTGTAGAGACAGTGGTCGTCGCCGCGCGGTTCGCAGCTTGTCTCCACGACCTTGCCGGGGGGGAGGCCGAAGAGCACCGGCGGCTGTGACAGCAGGCCGGCCGTCCAGTCGCAGAGGTGGTGGTGGCGTTGGAAGCCGGACCGGGCTTGAGCCCGGATGACCGCGCGTCCCGGAGCGACCTCGATCGGATCCAGCTCGGTCACGGTGCTGAACTTCGAGACCGCGACGGTCAGCTGCTCGTAGATGGCCTCGGGAGAACCGAGCGAGCGCAGGCCGGTGGCCACCAGCGTCCCGGCATGCTGGCGCACCGTCTCCTCGCCGACCCGGCGTCCGATCTTGTCGTCGTCGAGGAGCGTCTCGGCGGCCTCGAAGAGGGCGATCGCCTCCTCGTACCAGATCCAGTTCGCGACATCGTCGAGGTAGAGCGGCGGGTAGTCGACCCCCGCCATCTCGAGCAGGTCCTGCACGCTCTGTTCGCCGCGCGCCGCCCGCACGTGTCCTAGGAGGGTGCTCGCCATCGAACACGAGACCTGTCCGGTCGCGGGACTCATTGCCATACCCATCGGTCGATGAGGCGCCCAGCATTACCCCGGTTCTGAGGTAATAAGCCGGAACTCCCGGTTCGAGCGTCGTTTCGCCATGATCTCAGGCGTGAGCCCATCCATTCCCGACGGCGAGGCGATCACGGCCGAGGGCCTCGAGGGCCTGAGGGCCGAGCTCGAGAACCTCGAGACCTCCGGCCGCCAGGCGATGTCCGAGCGCATCAACGCGGCTCGCCAGCTCGGCGACCTCAAGGAGAACGCCGAGTATCACATCGCCAAGGACGATCAGGCGCATCTGGAGACCAGGATCAAGCGGCTGCGCCAGCGGCTGCGCAACGCGGTGGTCGTCGAAGCGGACGCGAGCAGCAAGACCATCGCCTTCGGCCGCACCGCCGAGGTCGTCGACGAAGAGAGCGGCCGCGTCCACACCTGGACCATCGTCGGCCCGACCGAGGCCGATCTGGCCCAGGGCAAGCTCTCGGCGGAGTCACCGGTCGCTCAGGCGCTGCTGGGCCGCGGCCCCGGCGACGTGGTGGCGGTGCAGACCCCGCGGGGAAGCCGCAGCTACCGCGTCGAGCGGTTGATCGCCTAGCCGCCCTCAGGCGGTGCGTTCGAACACGAGCCGGAAATGGTCCAGGAGCTCGCGCTCGAAGCACACGCTGTTGGCGCTGACCCCGGAGGTGAAGGCGAGCCGGAAGTCGGCGCTGGTGAGCCAGCGGGGGATGAGCCGTAGCTTGAGCAGGTACTTGCGCAGGCTCGGCTCGCCGAAGCGCTTGCGCCACTGGGCGATGGTCTCGATGTAGTCGAGGCGGCCGCTCTCGCTCGACACCAGGCGGAAGTGCGGCTCGGCCGTGCGGATGATCTGCTCCTGGCCGAACGGCAGCCACGAGCCCGGGAACTGGCGCCCCATGAGCGCCAGGTACCACTCGTCCGAGTCGCGTGGGGCGTCGATGTCGATGTCGTCGATCCGGTCCGCCGGCAGCATGTTGCGCCCGAACACCATCGTCTGCAGATACAGCCGGCCGGCGTCGGGGAGTACGCCGGCGATCTTGCCGAAGAGGTCGCGGTAGACCTCGTCCTGCCTGCCGGCCTGGAAGTCCTCAGGGGAGCAGAAGTGCTCGAAGGCCCCCAGACTGGCCACCGCATCGAACCCGCCGAAGCTCTCGCGACCAACTTCCCGGGCGTCCTGGACGCGCACGTCGAGGCCGTTGCGCCGGCAGGCCGCGGCCTGGGCCGACGAGAGCGTCACGCCGACCCCGCTGGCATCGCGGTCGCGGATGTAGGCGAGCAGCGGACCCCAGCCGCACCCGAGGTCGAGCACGCGGCGCCCGGGTCCTATCCCGATCTGCTCGGCCACGTAGTCGTGCTTGCGCCGCTGCGCCTCCTCGAGGCTCAGCGAGAAGTCCCCGTCGTACTTGGCGCCGCTGAAGTCCGCGAGCTCGCCCAGGCTCAGCCGGAAGATGCGGTCGATCAGCGAGTAGGTGAACTCGAGGTCCGCGCGTTCTGCCATGTCGCCGAGCGCCGGGTGCTCAGGCGGCGCGGGCCGCTCTGCGCGCCTGCGTCCAGGTCACCAGTCGCCCGCGGTCCTCGTCCCACAGCTTGAGCCGCACCGCGCGCAGGCCGTCCCACAGCGAGAGCGTCGGCACCCCGTGGAAGATCGGGTTGGCGTCGTGGGCCCGCTGCAGGTTGTAGTTGGGGATCCGGGCACTCAGGTGGTGCACGTGGTGCACGCCGATGTTGCCGGTGAAGAACTGAAGGATCTTGGGGAGCTTGAGGTAGGAGCTGCCCTGCAGGGCGGCGTCGGCGTAGCTCCACTCGTCCGAGCTCTCCCAGTAGGCGTCCTCGAACTGGTGCTGGACGAAGAACAGGAAGACCCCGGCCGAGCCGGCCAGCCATGCCGTCGGCAGCTGCACGAGGAGGAACTCCTGCCAGCCCATGACCCAGCAGAGCCCAGCGACGATCACCGCGAGGGCCGCGTTGGTGGCGATGACGCTGCGGCGGATGCGAGGTCGGTCCGAACGGTGGACGAAGCGAGGGGCGACCATGAGCGCCCAGATCGGCCCCACGCCGAACATCACGAGCGGATTGCGGAAGAGGCGGTAGGCCGTCCGCTTGCGCCACGGCAGCGCGTAGTACTCGGCCACGGTCAGCGTCGGCACGTCCCCAACGCCGCGCCGGTCGAGATCGCCCGATGTGGCGTGGTGGACAGCGTGGTTGTGGCGCCAACTGTGGAACGGCGAAAAGACGATCAGGCCGAGGACGACGCCGAGCCACGCGTTGGCGCGCTTCGTGGGGAGAAACGATCCGTGCGTGCAGTCGTGGAAGAGGATGTAGGTCCGCAGCAGGAAGCCGGCAGCCGGCACCGCGATGACGAGCACCAGCAGGTACGAGACGCTCAGCGTCAGATACATCAGGTACGACAACGCCAGATAGGGCAGCACGGAGGTCGCGATGTCCGCTGCGCTGCGACGCAGGCTCGGCTTGGCATACGGGGCGAGAGCCTCTCGCCAGAACGGCCGGTCGGAACGGGCCTTGCCGCTCTCGCCGCCCATGGTTCCTGCAACAGCTTGACTCATGTGTCTCCCCTGGGCGAAGGCGCCCCGCCACGTCTTGTTAGATGACAAATCTGTCCGGATAACCGTATCCCCTATCGGGGAGGTTGACCAGACAGCGTCCGACTTAGAACCGTTTTTTCCGACTCCGGGGCTGCCGAAACACACAGAACGAGCGGGCCGGCAAGCCCGCTCGTGACTGCGCTCCGACCCCCCTGACTGCTCAAGAGCCCCAGGACTTACGTGTTGTGCCTGGCGGGCAAACACTCCCGGGCCCAGCGGGCCCGAGTAGGGGTCAGGCGCGGTTAGCCTACCGATCCGGCGGCGAGTGGGCGAAGTTCTTCGGCGTAGGAGATCGAGTGCCGCTGGAGCTCGCCGGTCGGCTTGACTTCGTAGGCGCCCATGCGCCACAAAGGCGGGGAATAGGCGTTGATCGTGATCGCCGGGCCGGTCCCCGCGTGCAGCACGCGGTGGATGTCCGGCGCCGCGAAGTCGAACGCCTCGCCTCGCTCGAAGGTCCGGCGGGCGGGAGTGCCGCCGAGCACCAGGCGATCCTCGCGTACCCGGCCCCCCGCGACCGCCACGGCGCCATCGGAGAGATCGTGGTCATGAAAGCCGGTGTCGTGGTCCTCCATCCAGCAGATCAGCCACACCGCCGCGTGGTGGTCGCGCAGCAGTTCTTCGTAGACGCGCGCGGTGGGATCGTGCCGCACGAGGTGGGACCACAGCTCCGGCCGGTGCGCGATCCCCAGGACGAGGTCGCGCAGCTCGTGGCGCGCAAGGTCGCGGCCGGTGGGCCGGGCGATCATGCCGCCACCGCGGGCCGACGGTCGGCCGCGCGGACAGGCTCGCCCAGCAGGCGCGCCGGGTTCGCGACCCGCATCGCGGCTTCGGCGGCGTGGCCGAGCGGAGGCGCGCCGACCCGGCCGATGACCGGGCTGTCCGAGCCGTGGACGAGGTGGTCGATCCCCACGCTGCGCACCATCGCGTCGATCGCGCGCGCGCCGTAGGACGAGGTGTCGTAGAAGAGGCCGGGATCATGCGCCGCGTCGACGGGGCCGCCGCGGGCGTCGAGTCGCTCGAGATGCAGCGGCGCGCCGCCGGCGAGCATCGCGAACACAACGCGCAGCTCGGGATGGGCCGGGCGGCCCCAGGCCACGAACGCGTGCCATGCCGCGCTCATCTGGGCGACGTAGTCCGTGAGCGCGGGCCACCACTCCGGCACGTCGTCGGCGCCACGCGACCGGGCGCCCCAGGGCGCGGGCCCCGGGTGCACGAGCAGCGGCGCCGACCGGCGCGCGAGGCGCTCCAGCACCTGGGCGCAGCGCGCGAGGCCGGTGCGGGTCGCGAGCGCCGCGGCGGGAAGGCAGATACCGGCGGCCCCGCGGTCCAAGAGGCCGTCGACGGCGTCGGCGCCGGCGTCGGCGAGACCGAGCGCCAGGGAGCCCCAGGCGCCGAATGGCTCACCGAGCGCGAGAGTGTCGTCGTTGTGCGCGGCGAGGAGCGGGATCGCGTCCTCGGGCGGCAGCGCCTCCAGGCCCAGGGGACTCGACGCGCACACGAGGGCGCGAGCGATGCCGGCGTCGCGAAGGTCCCGCGCGCGCGCCGCGGGGTTGTGGGCCGCGAGATCCACCGTCACCTCGGGCTCGCCGTCGATCCGCAGAACCCACTCGGGACCCGCCCGGCGGAGCAGGGGCGGCCGGGTGCGAGCTGCGAGCCGCGCGAGCACGGTCTCGGACCAGAGGTGTTGGTGGACGTCGGTGTCGATCATCGCGGGCGCCGGATCGGACAGGCGGATCCGGGTCCGCGAATAATACCCATAAACTCAACTGACTTTATGTACTTTAGCGTGAGTCCTGCGACACCGCTCGGCCGGCCGCCCCCGATCGTCATCCGGCGCAGGCATCAACATCGACCGAGTGTGGGCCGCCGCGTTCATCCCGGCGGCGGCCGGCACACCGGTCACCTCGAGGGTCAGGACTGCTTGACGGCGCCGATCTGCGCCTCGATCTTGACCTTGTGGCTCGCGAGGGGCACGTCCGTCGGGGTCCGCACGTCCCAGTGCAGATCGAAATCGCGCCGGTCGACCTCGCCGTAGGCCGCAACGCCGACGCGCTCGCCGCCCCAGGGATCGGGGCCGCCGCCGGTCACCTCGGCGCGCAACTCCACCGGGCGGGTGATGCCCTTGATCGTCAGGTCGCCGTGGACCTTCAGCTCCTCGCCGTCGGGCTCGACGCCGGTCACGCGGAACGCGATCTCCGGATGCCGCTCGACGTCGAAGAAGTCGGGCGCGCGAAGGTGCTCGTCGCGCTTCTCCGAGCGGGTGTGCACGCTGGCGGCCTGCACGGTGCCCTCGGCCCGGGTGCTTCCGTCCTCGTCGACTTGGAGCGAGCCTTCGAAGTCCGCGAAGAAGCCCTTCACGGTGACGAGGCCCATGTTGCGGACCTGGAACTCGAGGCTCGAGTGCACGGGGTCGATCTGCCAGGTGCCAACCGGGAGCCCGGTCTCCTGCGTGGTGGCCGTAGAGGCCGTGGTCGTGGTCGTCATGGGAGTTCTCCAATGCTGTGGTCGTTGACTGAGCAACCATTATCCTATCACAGATGCGTGCGCGCGCATCTATTGTCACGGCCGGTGCGGGCGGCGCTAGGCTTGTCCCATGGCCAGCGCTTCCGTCACCGCCCCTCCCCGCCTCTCGGTCGACGAGGCCGATGCGTGGTTCGGGGTGCTCAACGCCCAGACCGCCCTCGTGCGCGCCGTGGACGCCGAGTTGCTCGCCGCTCACCGGCTGAGCTGCAGCTCGCACGAGGTGCTGTACCGCCTCGCGCACTCCGAGGAGGGCCACCTCTCCATCGGCGAGCTCGGCGCCGCCGTGGTGATCAGCCCGAGCCGCGTGTCACGCGTCGTGGACGGGATGTCGGCGCTGGGGCTCGTCGAGCGCGTCGCCTGCGACACCGACGCGCGCATCTCGCACGTCGTCATCACCGACGCCGGCCGCGAGGCGCTGCCGGACATCGAGCGCACCTTCCAGAGCGCCGTCCGCGAGCACTTCCTCGGCCGCCTCACCCCCACGCAGGTGCGTCAGCTGGCGGCCATCATGCGGCGCCTGGGCGCGCCGGCCGCCGAGTGCGCGTCCTAGGGCGAGCCTAGCCGGAGCGCCGAGCGCGCAGATCGGCGTCGGCGCGTGCCACCAGCGCATCCGCCGTGTCGCCCGGCTCCACCGAGGCGACGCCGATGCTGAACGAGGGGGTCGAGATGTCCTCCCAGGTGTCGGCCGCCACGAGCGCGAGCCGCGCCCGGGCCGTCGGTGCGTCGGCGTCCGGGAGCACGCACACGAACTCGTCGCCGCCGACGCGCACGACGAGGTCGTACGGGCGCATGCTGTTGAACAGCCGCTCGACGAAGAGCCTGAGCGCGTGGTCGCCCGCCGCGTGACCGTCGCGCTGGTTGATCTCGCGCAGGCCGTCGAGGTCGACGAAGGCGACCGTGAGGTCGGTCCCATGGCGCTCGGCGCGGTAGATCTCCCGCGTGAGCTGCGACAGTCCGACGCCGCGACGCATCGCCCCGGTGAGATCGTCACCGGCGGCCTGTGTGCGCTCGAGCGCGACTCGCAAGCGCCCGCTCGTGGTCGAGAGCACCGCCATCAACTCCTTTGTCGACCGGCTCGCACCGCAGCATAAGCCGATCCCGCCCCGCGGCGGCGGCTCAGCCGCGGCCGGGCTGCGGGAACTGCGAGCGCAGGATGCCGTCCCACATCCGGTCGGTGACCAGCCGCCGCTGTGCGAGGGCCAGCTTCGCCGAGGCGGTCACGCTGTAGCGCGCCTTGGGACGGCGCTTGCTGATCGCCTTCTCGATCTTGCGCGCGACGGTCTCGGGTCCCCCGCCGAGCCGGGCCGGCAGCCCGCCCTCGTAGGCCCCCTTGGTGGCCTTGGCCACGGCCGCCGTGAAGTCGCCGTACGGGCCCTCGGAGGGCGCGGCGTCGACGGAACCGGCCGCGACGTTCCCGAAATCCGTCTTGATGAGCCCGGGCTCGATGATCACCACGTCGACGCCGAAGCCGCGGACCTCCCACCGCAGCGCGTCGCTGATCGCCTCCACGGCGTACTTCGTGCCGTGGTAGAAGCCGCCTCCCGGGAAGACGAGCTTGCCGCCCATAGACGAGACGTTGACGATCTTGCCCCAGCCCTGGCGCCGCATGCCGGGCAGCGCGAGCTGGCACATGCGCACGAGCCCGAACACGTTGGTCTCGAACTGGCGGCGGACGTCGTCGAGCGGGATCTCCTCGACCGGGCCCGACTGGCTGTACCCGGCGTTGTTGACCAGCACCCCGACCGCGCCCTCGGCATCCTCCACCTGCCGCACCGCCGCGACCATCGATTCTTCGTCGGTGACGTCGAGCGCGAGCAGCTTGCAGCCCGCCGGCTCGAGATCGGCGATCGACTCGGGCCGACGCGCGCTGGCGTACACCGTCCAGCCCCGGCCGGCGAGGTGCGAGGCCGTCGCGCGCCCGATGCCGGACGAACATCCTGTGATCAGCACGGCCTTGGACGCGGAATCGGTGGGCATGGTCGTTCCTCCCGGTGGCTGGCGGAGCCGCGAGTCTATGCTGACCGTTCAGCATATGCAACCGAGGAGCCATCGGTAGGGTCGCCCCGATGCAGCAGGAGCACCTCGACCGGCTCAGCGCCGTGGACGCGTCGTTCCTCCTGCAGGAGAGCCCCGGCACCCACATGCAAGTTCAGGCCTCGCTGGCCGAGCTGGTGACGCTCGCGCAGCGCCGGACGGTCGCGCCGGCGGTTTGACGCGCGGCGGGATCGCGGCCGCCTTCGCGTCAGCCGTTCGCGCGGCGCGTGCGCGCCCCTCGTTTGGGCTGTACCTAGCGGCGCTCACCCTGCTGCCGTGGAAGTGGCTGTCGCCGCTCGGCGGGCTCTCCGAGCGCGCCGGCTGGACGGACGTGTTCGTCGCGCTGGCGGTGGTGGCGTGGAGCTGGGAGATGGTCCGTCGCGGGGCACGCCCCCGTCTGCGTGCGCCGCACTGGGCGCTCGTGGCCTACGTCGTGGCCGGCGTGCTGTCGGCCCTCATCGCGTCGGGCAACCGTGGCGACGCGGTGGCGAACGCGCTGCTCATGGTCGAGCTGGCGATGCTCTTCGTGCTCACCTCCGATTACGCGTCGGAGCGACGAGGCCGGGACGCGATCGTGCTCGTCGTCCTCGTCGTCGCGGCCGTCACGATCCTGCAGACGCTTCTCGGGGTCGCGCTCTTCTACCTTCACGTGGACACGTCCCTGGTGGGCGCCTACGGCGACCTGGCGCCCTCGGACTCCTACGCCCGCATCGCGGCGGGCTTCTACAGCGCGCCCCTGCTCGGCAGCTTCTGCATCTTCGCCTCGGCGGTCCTCGCACGTGACGACTCCGACCTGCCGCGATCGTTGCTGCGGACGGCGCGGATCGGCCTGGCGCTCGTGGCGCTGCTCACCTTCTCGCGAGCCATCGTCGGGCTGGCGGTCGCGGCATTGATCCGCGCCGCCCACGGTCGCGGCTGGCGTCGCGCTCGGCTCGTGACCGTCGCGGCGGCAATCGGAGGCGTCCTGGTCATGGCCGCGCTGACCGTCGGGCACCTCGCGGCGAACCCGGCGCGTCCCGATTCCGTGACCTATGCGCTCGGCCATCCTTCGACGAATCCGCGCCTCAAGGTCCTCGAGACGTCGACGGAGACGTTCGCCCGTCATCCGTTTCTCGGCATCGGGCCCGGCGCGCTGCCGGGCCGCTCCAAGCATGGGCAGCCGTCCCGCGCCCACTCGACTCCGATCAACGTCGCCGCCACGGTCGGCCTCCCCGCGCTCGCCGCTCTCGTCGCCTTCCTCGTCGCGCTCTGGAGAGAGCGGCGCCGCCCGACCGACTGGGCCAGCTGGAGCGGTCTCATCGGGCTGGGCATCGACGGGCTCGGGCAGGACGTCGACCATTTCCGTCACGTGTGGGTGATGCTCGGATTGGCGGACGCTGACCGGCGAAGGAGCGACGCGTAGGCGCGGGGCTAGGGCAGCCCGAAGGTCTCGTCGCCGAGCGCGAAGACCGGCGGCTCGCCGGGTCGGGCCGACACCGCCAGGGGCGCGTCGGGATTGCTGGTCTGAAACTGCACGGTCGCGACGCTGCGCCCGCCGAGCGCCGCCGCCAGCTCGCCGACCGCGCCCGCCAGGTGCTGGAGGCCGCCGATCGTGCCGGTGACGTCGCCACTGGCGGGATCGACGTCCATGGCGGGCAGCGCGTGCACGTGCACGAGCGCCAGCGGCGCTGAGTCTGAGGCAACGGTGACGCCGCGCGCCTCGCCGTTCTCCTCGACCTCGACGGCCCCCGCGTCGTCGCAGTCGATCACGATCGGCGCGGCGCCCGCACCGCGGTCGAGCAACGCCACCGCACGCAGTGCGCCGGCGCGCGCGACGAAGTCGCGCAGGGTCGCCGCGACGGCGTCGAGCGGCGGAGCGCTCATCCGGCGCTCCTATGTTGGACGATCAGCATAGGCTGGTACGGTGGCGCCATGGCCGAGGCCGCGACCTCCCGCAAGCGCGAGCAGTCGGAGCTGTCGCGCGAGCGCCTGATCGAGGCCGCCACGCGACTGTTCGCCGAGCGAGGCTACCGCGGCGCGTCGGTTCAGGCGATCGGCGAGGCGGCCGGTATCAGCCGCGGCTCGATCTTCTGGCACTTCGGGTCCAAGGAGGGACTGCTGTGGGCGGTCGTCCAACGCGCCTTCACGCGCTGGGAGGCCGAGACGCTCGTGCCGGAGGTCGGAGCGGCGCGCGGCGAGGAGGCGGTCCGGCGCGCCCTGCATGCCCACCGGCGCCTGCTGGCGGACCAGGGCGGCACCATGCGGCTGCTGTTCGTGCTCATGTTCGAGGCGCTCGGTCCGCGCCCGGAGCTCGCCGGCGAATTCGCGCGGCTGCACCGCGACCTGCGCGTGCTCGCGACGCCGTGGGTCCAGCAGGCGGTGGCCGACGGGGACTTCCGCGACGACGTCGATCCCGAGTCGGTCGTGACGCTGATCGTCGGGACGCTCGGCGGGATCGTCTACCAACACCTGCTCGACGGCGACGGCGTCGACCTCGACCGTTGCTACGCCGACCTCGAGCGCGTGCTAGAGCGCGGCCTCGCGGCCTGAGCCGGGCGCCCATCCCGCCGCCGTCCTAGTGCCGGGTCTGCGCCCCCGGCGTCGGCGTCCGGCCCGGCGTGCGCTGCGGCGCGACGCCCGCGCCGTTCTGCGCCGGAGCCTGGGCGGCCACCGAGCCGCCGAACGGAGCGTGCACGCGCGTGGCGAACACGTCCGTGGGGTTCGCGGCGTTGCCGCTGTTGGCGAGAACGACGAGCGGCTCGAACACGCTGCCCGCCGACGTCAGGCCCTCGTAGTCGCCGGTGAAGAACCCGACGGCATCCGGAGCCGTGCGCATGTCGAACGAGGCCGGCGTCACGCGCTCGCGCGCGCCAAACGTGTTCCCTGCGTTGGTCGAGCGCGCGAACCAGTAATCCGTGTCGAGCGTCGGCGAGGCCACGGTGTCGGACGTGAAGTCGTAGTACGTCACGCCGACACGGCCGTTGGCGTCGACCCGAATCGACGGGGTGAACGCCTGCACGTCGGGGTTCTGGCTGATGCGCTTGGACGGGGTCCAGGTGGCGCCGCCGTCGCCGGACTTCGCGAAGGCGACCTGATCGGCCTGCCCCCCGCTGAAGCGGGCGTCCTGCCAGACGAGGTACACGTCGTCTGTGCCCGGCCGCGGGTCGACGGCGATCTCGGGAGTGATGTCGCCGGTGCGGACACCATGATCGTCGCGCGGGTCGCGCACGCCGATCGTCCCGAGCTGGTCGACGAACACGGGCTTCGACCACGTCCGGCCGGAGTTCGTCGAGCGCATCACGGCGACGTTGTTCGCGCCCCCGAGAATCAGGTTGAACACGTCGACCAGATCGCCGTTCGGGAGCACCGCGATCTGGTTGCCGATCGTCTGGTTGTCCTTGCCCGGATCGAAGATCTTCCGCGGCCTGCTCCAGCTGGCGCCGCCGTTGGTCGTGCGGGACAAGAAGGTGGGGCCGAAGAACGTGTTCGGGTCGTTGGGGTTGGGCTGGTCGAGCCGGTCCCAGATCGCGTAGGCGTTGTTCGCGTTCGTCGGGTCCGCGGTGATCGATTCCTTGTCGTTGAAGAACCGTGGGTTGGTGTCGCGCAGAAGGGTTGTGATCGGCCCCCAGTTCGCGCCCCGATCCGTCGAGCGCGAGACGAGGACGGCGTTCGTCAGGTTCTGGTCGTTGTTGAACGAGAGGCTGATCTGGAAGGCCGTGCCCGTCGGGCCGAACGTGACCCACGGGTCGCTCGCCCGCTCGTAGTCGCCGCCGTTGAACGCGTTGCCGCCGGCGCAGTGGCTGAGGGGGGGCGGGGTCGGCCGCGTCCAGGTCCGGCCGCCGTTGTTCGAGACGCCGGTCAGCAGCCCGTTGGAGCCGCCGTTGGACCAGCGGTCCTGCTGCCAGACACCGATCACGCTCGCCGGGTGCGCCGGGTCGGAGGCGATGTACGGCTCGACCTCGGCGTTGGGGTACAGCGTGCCGGTCTGCGGAAACCCGTTGCAGTTCGCGGCGAACGGCGTGGGCCCGGATGCCGGCACGAGCGGGTCGACCGCCGCGGTCGCGCCGCTCGCACCGACCACCATCGACGCGAGCGCCGCCGAGATCCCTGCCAGCCACAGTCTCCGCATGCCTTCCCCCTCGTTGCGCCGGACGATCCCGTCCGAGATTGTCTCCGCTACGTCGAAAGCGGAAACCCGCCGGGTCCGCCCGCGACGGGCCGGGCGCGCTAGCGTTGCGCGCGTCGTGCGAGCGGTCACCTTCCAGATGCCCGGCGAGGTCCGGGTCGAGGACAAGCCCGAGCCCGAGCCGATCGAGCCCGACGACGCGGTCGTGACCGTCGAGGCCGCGGGCGTGTGCGGCTCGGACCTGCACATCTACCACGGCCGCCATCCGGTCGAGCCGGGCTTCACGATCGGTCACGAGTTCGTCGGCACGGTGACCGCCGCTGGCGACGCCGTCGAGCGCGTGTCCGAGGGCGATCGCGTGATCGGCTCGTTCGTCACCGCCTGCGGCGAGTGCTACTTCTGCCGGCGCGGGCTCTTCCACCACTGCGAGTACCAGCGGATCTTCGGCCACGGCGAGATCTCGGGCGCCCTCCCCGGCGCGCAGGCCGAGCAGGTGCTCGTGCCACACGCCAACCTGGTCCTGCGACCGGCACCCGACGGGCTCGCCGACGACGCCGCCCTCTTCGCCGGGGACGTCATGAACACCGGCCACTTCGGCGTCAAGCAATCCGACCTGAAGGAGGGCGAGACCGCGGCGGTCCTCGGACTCGGCCCCGTGGGCCTGTGCGCCGTCCAGGCCGCGCGCCGCGCCGGGGCCGCCGAGGTGATCGCGATCGACTCCGTCCCCGAGCGCCTCGAGATGGCGCAGCGATTCGGAGCCACGCCCGTGCACCTCGACGAACAGGACCCGCGCGCCGAGATCAAGAACCGCACCGAGGGCCGCGGCGTGGACGTGTGCATTGAGGCCGTCGGCAGCCCGCAGGCGCTGGACCTGGCCGTTCGGCTCGCCCGGCGCGTCGGCCGGATCTCGATGCTCGGAGTCCACGGCAAGCCCTGCGAGGTTCACATGGGGCTGCTGTGGAACAAGTCGCTGACGCTCACGACGGGGCTGGCCAACGTCATCGCGAACTTCGACGAGGTGTTGGGGCTGATCGCCGCGGGCGAGCTCGACCCGTCCCCCATCGTCACCCACCACATGAGTTTGGACGACGCGCCCGAGGCCTATGCGGCGTACGACCGCCACGAGGCGCTCAAGGTCGTCCTGAAGCCATGACCAACGCGAGGAGCACAACCCAATGACCATCGCCGCACCCCCGGAACAGCTGTCCGACGCCGCCCGCGCCTTCCTGCAGAACGCCCATCACGACCTCCTCATCGGCGGCGAGCGGCCGGGCGCCGCCGACGGGCGCACGTTCGAGACGCTCGACCCGGCGACCGGGGAGCCGATCGCGGTGGTCGCCCACGCCGGCGCGGAGGACGTCGACCGCGCGGTCCGCGCGGCGCGGGGCGCGTTCGAGGACGGGCCCTGGGCATCCATGGCGGCCGCCGATCGCGGCGCCCTGCTCGAACGCCTCGCCCAGCTCGTCGAGGAGAACGCCGACGAGCTGGCCGAGCTCGAGTCGCTCGACAACGGCAAGCCCGTGACCTACGCGAAGGCCGTCGACGTCGGATCGTCGGCCGCCCACCTGCGCTACTTCGCGGGGTGGCCGACGAAGATCGAGGGCGAGGTCATCCCCGTCCGCGCGCCCGACACGCTCTGCTACACGCGCAAGGAGCCGGTCGGGGTGTGCGCACAGATCGTGCCGTGGAACTTCCCCCTGCTGATGGCCTGCTGGAAGATCGCGCCGGCGCTGGCGGCCGGCTGCACCACCGTGCTCAAGCCGGCGGAGCAGACCCCGCTGACCGCCATCCGCCTCGGCGAGCTCGCGCTCGAGGCCGGGTTTCCCGAGGGCGTGCTCAACGTGGTGACGGGCGACGGCGAGACCGGGGCCGCGCTGGTGGACCACCCCGACGTGGACAAGATCGCCTTCACGGGCTCGACCGTCGTCGGCCGGGAGATCGGCGGGAAGGCCGGGGCGGCGCTCAAGCGGGTGACGCTCGAGCTCGGCGGCAAGTCGCCGAACATCATCCTCCCCGACGCCGACCTCGACGCCGCCGTGAAGGGATCCTGGACGGCCATCTACTTCAACTCCGGCCAGTCGTGCAACGCGGGGTCGCGGCTGTTCGTGCCGAAGGAGAACTTCGACGAGGTCGTCTCCGCGCTGGCCGAGCGCGCCGCCGGCGCGCAGGTCGGTCCGGGCCTCGACAAGAGCACCCAGGTCGGGCCGCTCGTGTCGGCCGAGCAGCTCGAGCGAGTCACCGGCTACATCGAGTCCGGCAAGTCGGAGGGTGCCGAGCTCGTGACCGGCGGCGAGGCGCCCGACGGCGGCGGCTACTTCGTCGCTCCGACGCTCTTCACGACCACGTCCGACGACCTGAAGATCGCCCGCGAGGAGATCTTCGGCCCGGTGCTGGTGGCGATGCCCTACGAGAACCTCGACGAGGTCGCCGAGCGCGCGAACGACACCGAGTACGGCCTGGCGGCCGGCGTGTGGACGCGCTCGCTCTCGAGCGCGCACAAGCTGGCGGCGCGCCTGCGGGCGGGCTCGATCTACATCAACCAGTGGGGCATGGCGGACGCGGCCGCGCCGTTCGGGGGCTTCAAGGCCTCCGGAGTGGGACGCGAGCACGGCCACGCCGGCCTCGACGCCTACCTCGAGGTCAAGACCGTCTGGGCTTCGCTGGCCTAGGCCGCGCGGCGCAGCGGGTCCGGAAAGGCGAGCAGCAGGTCGGCGACGCGGCCGGGGGCCTCGATCTGTGGACAATGGCCGATGCCGGGCAGGAGCTCGACCTGCGTGTCGGGGAGCGCGGCCGAGACGCGCTCGGCGCCGGACGGGCTCACCATGACGTCGCGCTCACCCCACACGAGCAGCACCGGCGCGGTCACCCGTTCGAGCTCGAACGGGCCCTCCAGCTCGGAGATCAGCCGGCGCCCGGCGTTGAGCTGGCGCCGTACGCTCGCGCGGTCACGGTGGTGGCTGGTGAAGGCATCCACGACCTCGCGCTGCACGCCGCCCGGGTTGGCGAACGCCAGCACGCGATAGACGCGACCAACGGCCTCCCGTACCGCGCGCTCGGGCAGCGGAACCGGCACGGCGAGGAGGCGCAGCAGGATCGGGTCGCGCTCGATCAGCCCGAACCAGCGCGCCATCTCGAGCCCGGCGGGCGCGATGCCGACGATGCCGGCGATCGGGAGTCCCGGGTTCTCTCCGGCCCGAAGCGCCAAGGCGCCGCCGAGCGAGTTGCCGGCCACCACCACATCGCCGCCCGCCGCCACGTCGCGGACGACCGCGCGCGTGAACCGGTCCAGCTGGCGCAGGATCGGTCCCGCCTTCAGCGCGTCGGCGGTGCCGAACCCGGGCAGGTCCACCGCAACGGCGCGGCGCTCGGCCCGCGCGAGGCGGTCGAGCACGTGGCGCCAGGTGTCGGCGCTGTCCGCGAAGCCGTGCACGAGCACGACGGCCGGGTCGTCGCCCTCGAGCTCGAGCACCCGCGTGTCGAAGCCCGCGAAGCGCCGGCGGTGCTCGATCAACGGCTGCACGTGAGCCTTCGTACCGGCCCCGGCGGACGCCGCGCCCCGACGCCTGGTTCCTACGCCGCGGGCGCGCCCTCCGGCTCGGCGGCCTGGGCGCCGGACATCACGTAGTCGCGCGAGCGCACGAGCACGAGCGCCGACGCGGCGCCCACGAACGCGACGATTCCGGCGATGACGAACAGCTCGTTGAGCCCGGAGATGAAGCTCTCCTTCGCCACGCGCCCGATCACGCCGCGCGCCTGCGGCGGGGCCGCCGCGATGACCTCCCCGATCCGGCCCGACTGGATCGCCGTCACCACACGTCCGCTCTGGCCCGCCCCCACCGGGGACGCCGCGAGCAGCTCGGTGGCCTTCGCCGAGATCTGGTGCTGGAAGATCGCGCCCAGGCCCGCGATGCCGGTTGCGATGCCCACCTGGCGGAAGGTCGTGTTGATGCCCGACCCCATTCCCGCGCGCTGTGGCGGGACCACGCCGACGGCGGTCGCCGCCAGCGGGGGGTTGATCATCCCGATCCCGATGCCGGCGACGATGAAACCGCCGAGCATCGCGGTCCAGCCGTCGTCGATCGTCAGGCCGCCACGGAATGCCTGCCCCATCCACAGCAACGCGAACCCGACGAGCGACAGGCCGAGCACGAAGAAGATCCGCTTGGGAAACCGCTCCGACAGCGGTCCCGCCGCCGCGGCGACGAAGAACGAGATGAGGCTCAGCGGGAGGAACCGCAGGCCGGCGTCCAGCGGCGAGAAGCCCAGGATGTTCTGCATGTACAGCGTGATGTAGAGGAACATCGCGAACATCGACGCGGACAGCGCGAACGCCACGATCGATGCGCCGGTGAACGTCGGCTTGCGGAAGAGGGCGAGGTCGAGCATCGGGCTCTCCTGGCGCAGCTCGACCACCACGAACACCACCATGAGCACCACGGCGGCGGCGAGCAGACCGATGATCAGGGGGCTGCCCCAGCCCTCAGCGTTGCCGCGGATGAGCGCGAACACGAGCGCGATGAGCGCGCCGGAGAACGTCGCCGTACCGATCCAGTCGACCCCGCTCGCGGTGGGGTCCTTCGTCTCGCGCACGCGCATCTGCGCGAGGGCGATCGTGGCGATGCCGATCGGGACGTTGACGAAGAAGATCCACTCCCAGCCCAGCCCCTGGGTCAGCGCCCCTCCGACGAGCGGACCGATCGCGACGGCGCCGCCGATGGTGGCGCCCCAGACGCCGAACGCGGTGCCGCGCTCGCGGCCATGGAACTCCTGCGCCAGCAGCGCCAGTGAGGTCGCGAACATCGCGGCGCCGCCGATGCCCTGGAGGCCGCGGGCGAAGTCGAGCACCGTGGCGTCGCCGGAGACTCCGCACAGGAACGAGGCGATGGTGAAGATGCCGACGCCGGCGACGAATGCGCGTCGCCGCCCGAGCCGGTCGGCCAGCGATCCGGCGGCCAGCAGCAGGCCGGCGAGGGCCAGTGAGTAGGCGTCCACCACCCACTGGAGCTCGTCGAAGCCGGCGCCCGTCTGCTTCTGGATGTCGGGCAGCGCGACGTTGACGATCGTGATGTCCAGCAGCAGCATGAACGTCGCGACGCACACCGCGACGAGCGTCCACCACTTGCGCTCCATGTCGGCCTCCGGCGGTCGTTGGCTTACGTACCGTAAGCCACGGGGCAAGGGGCCGTGGGCCCGGCCGGTGCCGGCCCGACGTGTCGGCTCAGGAGATACACTGGGTTTGCCGTCGTGCTCGTGGGCGGTCTGGCCTAGGCAGGGGCATGACACACGAGGGGCTCCATTCTCCGATCACACCGACGGCGCTGCTGGAGCGCGACGTCGAACTCGACGCGGTCGGCGCGGTGCTCGACGCCGCCCGTGCCGGCGCCGGTCGCGTGCTGGTCATCGAGGGCCATCTCGGCCTGGGCAAATCGCAGCTCGTGTCCGCGGCGCGCGGCTTCGCCCGGGGCACCGGGATGCAGGTGCTCTCGGCGCGCGGGAGCGAGCTCGAGCGCCACTTCCCGTTCGGCGCCGCCCTCCAGCTCTTCGAGCCTCCCCTGGGCGCCGCCGAGGACGAAGAGCGCGAGCTGCTCACCTCGGGCGCCGCGGCACTGACCGACGAGCTCTTCCGGCCCGGCCGCCGAACCGGCTCTCTGGACCAGGAGGACGAGGCCTTCGCGCTCATGCACGGGCTGTACTGGCTGACCGCCAACCTGGCGGAGCGGTCACCGCTGCTCATCGCCGTGGACGACGCCCACTGGATCGACGGGCCGACGGTGCGTTTCCTGCACTACCTCGCCCAGCGACTGGCGGGGCTTCCCGCGGCCGTCGTGCTGGCTCGGCGACCGGACGAAGGCGCCGAGCAGGCCTCCATGCTGGACGCCCTGTCCACGCACCCGACCGCCACGGTGCGCGAGGTGCCACCGCTCTCCGGCGCCGCGGCCGGCCAGCTCGTATGGGCGACCTTCCCCGACGCGAGCGAGCGCTTCAGCCGCGTCTGCGCCGAGGTGACCGGCGGTAATCCGCTCTACCTGCGCGAGCTGCTCGCGGCGGCGGTCGCCCGCGGCATCGAGCCGAACGACGAGGGCGCCGTGCGGGCCCGCGGGCTCGGGCCGCAGTCGGTCTCGCGGATCGTGCTGCTGCGCTTCTCCCAACTCCCGTTCGGCGCCACGGCGCTGGCCCGCGCCGCCGCCGTGCTGGGCGACGGCGCGCCGTTGTCGCTGGCCATCGAGCTCGTCGGCCTCGAGCCCGGCGTCGCCGCGACCGCCGCCGACGCGCTCGTCGGAGCCAACGTGCTGGTCCCGGGCGACTCGGCCACCTTCGTGCATCCGATCGTGCGCGCGGCGGTGTACGCCGAGCTGCCGAGCGCCGAGCGCTCCTCCGCGCACGCCGAGGCCGCCCGAATCCTCCACGCCGCGGGCGAACCCGATGACCTGGTCGCCGCCCATCTGCTCGAGGCCCACCCGCGGGTGGCGGAGTGGGTGGTCGAGGTGCTGCGCAGCGCCGCCGCACGCGCGCTTGCGCGCGGCGCGCCGGAGTCGGCGATCCGCTTCCTGCGCCGCGCACTGGTCGAGTCCCCGCCGTCCAACGAGCGCACCGAGATCATGCTCGAGCTCGGGCACGCGGACGCTGTGGCCGGCAACCCGCGGGCGGTGGAGCGCTTCGAGTCCGCGCTCGCGGGGCTGCGCGACCCCGACCGGCGGGCGGAGGTGCGACTGGCGCTGGGTCGCACGCTGCAGGCCCGCGGCGCCTATACGGAAGCGGCCGCGACGTTCGAGCGCGGACTCGACGAAACGGACGAGGCGCTGACCGAGACGCGGCTCCGGATGGAGGCGGGCTACGTGGCCGCCGCCCGGGAGGAGTTGGCGCTGCGGCCGCTTGTCAGTGGGCGCCTGCAACGGATCCTCGCTCGCTCGAACGGCGGGGAGACCGCGGGTGAGCGGGTCCTGCTCGCCCACGTCGCCTACGAGCGCGCACTGCGCGGGGACCCGGCGGCGGAGGTCGCGGAGCACGCGTTCCGCGCACTCGACGGCGGCGCGCTGCTCGCGGCCGAGACCGCGGACGAGAGCGCGCCCCACCTCGCGGCCACGGCGCTCGCCTGGGCCGGCGAGCTCGAGGCCGCCGCCCGGGCGGCCACGGCGGCGATCGCGGACGCCCGCGAGCGCGGGTCCGTGTTCGCGCACGCCACCGCCTGCCACGTGCGCGCGCTGACGAACCTCCTGGCCGGCCGCGTCGGTGACGCCATGGCCGACGCGCAGGCGGCGCTGGACAGTCTTCCGCGAGGCGACGAGCCGGCCGCACCCCTGTCACGTGCGCTGCTCGCTCGCATCCTCCTCGAGCGCGGCGAACCGATCGCGGCGCGCGACGTGCTGAGCCTGTTCGGCGGCGACGAGCGCTGGAGCGGCCGGGTGGCGTACGCCGCGGTGCTCGAGGCCCGCGGATGGCTCGCGCTCGACGAGGGCCGCGGCGAGGACGCCCTGGCCTCCTTCCTCGAGTGCGGCCGTCGCCAATCGGCCGCGCGCGCCCCCAACCCGGCGGTCCGGGCCTGGCGCTCGGGCGCCGCGCGCGCCGCGGCGATGCTCGACGATCTCGATCGCGCGTCGCGCCTCGCCGACGAGGAGATCGGGCTCGCTCGCGACTTCGGCGCCCCGGCGGCGCTGGGCGGCGCGCAGCGGACCGCCGGCCTCGTGGCTCGCGGCGACGACGCAACGGAGCATCTGCGCGAGGCCGTGGAGACGCTTCAGGCGTCGCCGGCCGCGCTGGAGCACGCGCGCGCGCTCACGGACCTCGGCGGGGCCCTGCGCCGCGCCGGCAAGCGCTCCGACGCGCAGGACACCCTGCGGCAGGGCCTGGACCTCGCCTACCGGTGCGGCGCGCTGTCCACCGGGGAGCGGGCCCGGGCGGAGCTGACGGCCGCCGGCGCGCGACCCCGCCGCGCCGCGCTCACCGGCTTCGAAGCGTTGACGGCCAGCGAGCGGCGGGTTGCGGAGCTGGCGATCGACGGCCTGACGAATCGGGAGATCGCGCAGGCCCTGTTCGTGACCGTCAAGACCGTCGAGTGGCACCTCGGGAACACGTACGGGAAGCTGGGCATCGGCTCGCGTCGCGAGCTCAAGACGGTCGCTGCCGACCCGGCGACCCTCTAGCGGCGGACCTCGGCTACGCGCGCCCGTACACCGGGACGGCCGCGCCGCTCGTCGGGGCGGCGTCGTCCGAGCACAGGAATGCGATCACGCCGGCGATCTGCTCCGGCGGCACCCATTTCGAGGTGTCGGCATCGGGCTGTGACGCCCGGTTGCCGGGGGTGTCGATCACGCTCGGCAGCACGGCGTTCGCCCGCACCGCGTCGTCGCGGTACTCGACCGCCAGCGCCTCCACGAACGCGATCACGGCCCGCTTGGACGAGATGTAGCCCGCGGCGCCGGAGAACGGTCGCACGGCGGCCCGCGTGGACACGCAAACGATCGCGCCGCCGCCGGCGTCGATGAGGTGCGGCAGGCAGGCCTGAGCACACAGGTAGGCGGGCCGCAGGTTGAGTCGGAACTGCGTCTCGAAGTCCTCGATCGGCGTCTCGTGCACCCGGCCCGGCGCGGAGAATCCCCCGACGAGGTTGACCATCGCGCGGAGCGGCGCGCCGTCCGCGCCGGCCGCGACCTCGACGGCTCCCGCCACCGACGCCGGCTCGAAGAGGTCGGCGCGCACGAGCTCGAGGCCGTCGCGCGCCGGCAGGCGCTCCAGCTCCTTCTCGGCGATCCACGGCACGACGACCCGCCAGCCGTCCGCCAGGAAGCGCTCGACGACCGCCGTTCCGAGGCCGCCGGTCCCGCCCGTGATCAGCGCCGTGCGTTCCATGTCAGATGCAGTCTTGCGCACCCGACATACGTTGCATGGCACCGCCCAACTCGTCCGCCCGCCGCTCTATCTTCGCGCCCATGTTCGTGCGGGAGCTCGAAGATGGCCAGACCGTCGACCAGGTACTCATGGTCCGCGAGCGCGAGACGCGCCGCAAGCGCGACGGCGCGTCGTATCTGAAGCTGGTCCTGGCCGATCGCACGGGCACTCTGCCGGCCGTCGTGTGGGACGTCGACGACGACGCATCGGGCGTCGCGGAACCCGGGCGCCCCGTCCGTGTCGCGGGCACCTATGCCGTGCACGCGCGGTATGGCCCGCAGCTGACCGTGCAGGCGCTGCGTCCAGCCGAGCAGGACCAGTACGCCGCCGCGGACCTTCTCGACGGGCCGGCGCGCGAGCCGGCCGCGCTGGAGGCCGACCTGCGCGAGCTCGTCGCGACGGTGCGTAACCCGCACCTAAACCGGCTGCTCGAGCGACTGCTCGGCGACGGGTCCGAGCTCTGGGCCGCCTTCCGTCTCGCGCCGGCCGCGAAGTACTACCACCAGGCCTACCGCCACGGATTGCTCGAGCACACGGTCGGCGTCGCCCACGGCGTCAACGCGATCAGCGCCACCTTCCCGGAGATCGACCGCGACGTGGCGGTCACCGGCGCGCTGCTGCACGACATCGGCAAGCTGGACGCCTACGCCTTCGAGGGCCACA
>DASYIJ010000122.1:0-12841 GCA_035997675.1 Solirubrobacteraceae bacterium | reverse complement strand
TTCGACGAGGAAGCCGGGCTGCCACTGGGGCAAACGCAGTGCGTCGCTCCCGACGGCATGGACCACCTGGATTTGGCGGCAAGGACAGGCCCACCGGAATCCACACAAGGAGGATTCACCCACCATGCTGCAGAAGCTCCGCAAGCGCGCCGAGGACGAGAAGGGTTTCACCCTGATCGAGCTCCTCGTCGTCATCCTGATCATCGGCATTCTTGCCGCGATCGCGCTGCCCACGTTCCTGGGTCAGCAGAAGAAGGGTCAGGACGCCTCGGCGAAGTCCGATGTCCGCAATGCGGTCTCGGCGATCGAGTCGTGCAACTCCGACCAGCAGAACTACGTCGCGTGTGACGCGGCTGCGCTGACGGCGCAGAACACGCCGTTGCAGCCGGGCGTCACGATCAACCCGGTGACGGGGACGACGTACACGGTCACGCAAACCTCGAAGTCGGGTCTCACCTACTCGATCGGGCGTGACGCGGCCGGGAAGTTCACCCGGACGTGTAGCGCGGCCGGGACGGGCAGCTGCAAGGCTGCCGACGCCAACGGCAACATGTGGTAGCGCGCGTCCGCTGACGCGGGTTTCCGAGAGGCGGGCCTTCGGGCCCGCCTCTCTTTTCGTTGAGAAGGTCGCGTCGCCTCTCAAGCGACCCGCCGGCCCCGGCGATACCGGGTCGTGCCAGGCCGAGGTGAAAAAGGCAAACCGTCCGTGAGGGCGGGACGCAAAGCCACGGGCCTCCGGCGATCGGTCCCGGCCGATCGAGCGGAGGCAGCCGGGTTGCCACCGGAGTTCGTGGTGACGCGAGCGCTCCAGGCGGCATGGGAACACCGCGGATCTGGTGATTTCAGGTCCAACGATCCCACGGAGGGAACATGCTGCAGAAGCTCCGCAGGCGCGCCGAGGACGAGAAGGGCTTCACCCTGATCGAACTCCTCGTCGTCATCCTGATCATCGGCATTCTTGCCGCGATCGCGCTGCCCACGTTCCTGGGTCAGCAGAAGAAGGGTCAAGACGCCTCGGCGAAGTCCGATGCCCGCAATGCGGTCTCGGCGATCGAGTCGTGCAACTCCGACCAGCAGGACTACACGAAGTGTGACTCGGCTGCGCTGACGGCGCAGAACACGCCGTTGCAGCCGGGCGTTTCGATCAACCCGGTGACCGGGACCACGTACACGGTCTCCCAGGCTTCGAAGTCGGGGATCACGTACTCGATCTCGCGCGACGCGGCCGGGAAGTTCACCCGCACATGCGACCAGGTCGGGCAGGGCAGCTGCAAGGCTGCCGACGCGAACGGCAACATGTGGTAGCACGCGTCCACTGACGCGACGTTTCCGAGAGAGGCGGGCCTTCGGGCCCGCCTCTCGTATTCCGCGGGGCCGAGACGACTCGGCAACGCCCGTTCAGGCGTTGGCCGCACGCACGCCGCGGTCAAGCCGCGCCGTAGGCGTGCCGATGCCCTTGGTGATGCGACTGCGCACCGCATCGCGTTCGCGCTCTCATGCCCGCACTGCGATCAGTGTGGGCGTGGATCACGTCCGCGACGAAGACGGGGCGCTGCTGATCGAGTTGATCGTCACGGCAGCCCTGCTGGTCGTCGTGATCCTCGGGACCTTCTCGGCCTTCGACGGTGCCTCGGCCTCGTCCAGCACGATCAAGAATCGCGCGCTGGCTGCGGGCATCGCCCAGCAGGATCAGGAGCGTCTGCGCACGTTCAAGTCGACGGACCTCTCCAACTATCGCGAGACGCGTACCCAGGTCGTCGCCGGAGTGCCGTACACCGTCGTGTCGCGCGCCGACTGGGTGGTCGACTCGACCGGCGGAACGAGCTGCGGACCCGCCGGCGCCAACGCCCAGGCGAACTATGTCGAGATCACCTCGACCGTCACGTGGCCCGTGATGCGCAACGTCCAACCGGTCGTGCAGAAGAGCTATGTGGCTCCCCCCAACGGGTCCTTCGGAGCCAATCAAGGGAGCCTCTGCGTGCAGGTCATCGACGGCAGCAATGCCCCGCTGCCCGGCCTCACCGTGAGCACGACCGGGGCGGGGACCTACAGCGACGTCACGGACACCGGAGGGAGCACGTTCTTCGGCTACATCCCGACCGGGAACTACACGGTGACGGTCGGGTCGAGCTGCATCGACGAGAACGGCAACTCGCCGCCGACCAAGCAGGTCAGTGTCGTGGGCGCGACGACCACGACCCTCACCGTGCTGTGCGCCCAGCCCGCGCAGATCACCGGAGTGACCTTCGACACGAAGCCGTTCATCAACTCCGTGTTGCCCCTTCAGCTCGGCGCCACCGTCGCCTCCCGCAACAAGTGGGGGTTCTCGATCGGGCACCCGAGCCTGCCCGCCCCGGCGTTCCGCAAGTTCACCGAGGCGCAGTCGATGTCGGGCGGTGCGATCACCGGGCTGAACGGGCCCTTCGCGACGCCGAACAACATCTTCCCCTTCTCGTCCCCGTACTCGATATGGGCGGGCAACTGCCTCGCGATGAAGCCGAGCGCGAACGGGACCGACCCCGATCCAACGGTCCTGGCCACCGCCGGCGGGAGCGTGAGTCCCGCGGCGGCCCTGCACCAACCGGCGCTGAACGTTCTCGCCATCTCGAGCGTGCCGCTGGCGACGCCGGTGGTCGGGGCGCGCGTTCGCGTCACGCCTTCGCAGCCGGAGATGAACGGCTGCGCCGGCACGATCTCGCTCGGGAACACCAACATCCGGGGCGAGCTCGATGAGCCCGGCCTGCCCTATGGCACCTACGACGTCTGTGTCGACAAGCCGCCCGTGGCGCTCAGCTTCACCGTGTCCAAGGTCAAGGTCAACAAGTGGCCGGGCACCAACCTCATCCAGTTCCCGCTCGTCGCCGGGGTCGCGAGCCCGAGCGTGTGCCCGTGATCGGAAAACTCGTCAGCGACGAGCGCGGCTTCTCGCTCATGGAACTCCTCGTGACCCTTGCCGTCGGGTCGATCCTCCTGCTGGCGATCTTCGGAGCGCTCGACTTCTCGGTGAAGGCCGACTCCCGGGTCCAGGACCGTGTGGACTCGACTCAGCGCGGTCGCGCCGCCATGGAACTGATCACGCGGCAGCTCCGCTCGCAGATCTGCCTTGGCCCGGGCTACCCGGCGATCCCGTCCGGTATCACCTCGGATGGCAACTCCATCACCTTCTACACCGACCTCGGAGGGGACACCCCGAAGCTCCAGCGGCGCACGATCACGTATTCGGGCGGCACGGTCTTCGAGACCGACTACAACGTGGCGGGGACGATCCCGACGGCGCCGACCTTCACCCTGGCACGCCAGAACTGGGTGCTGGCCGAGCGGCTCAACCTCGTGGCCAACGTGCCGTTCTTCCGTTACTACGCGTTCACGCCAAATCCGGTCACGCCGAACCAGTGGCTGAACAGCACCTCTCCGTTCACGCTCGCGGATGCCGATAAGCCCAGGGTGGTGAAGGTCTCGATCTCGTTCGCCGCCGACCGCCTCGGCGTCTCCCGATCGATGAACAACCTCGCGCTCAGCACCTTCCAGAACGACATCTACGTGCGCACGTCGGACGCCAGCGACCCCGACCACAGTCCGCAATGCATCTGAGCCCCCGCCAATCACCGGCGCTCGCGCGCCTTCGTCGGGAGACCGGTTTCACGATGGTCATCACGATGGGCGCGCTGCTCGTCATCAGCCTGTTCACCATCTCCGCGCTGGCGGTCGCCCAGAACGATCTGCCCGTCGCGCGCAAGGACCAGGACACCAAGCAGGCCTACGCGGCGGCGGAGGCGGGCATCGCCGACTACTTCTTCCACCTCAGCCAGGACAACGCCTACTGGGGGAAGTGCACGGGTGTTCCCGCGCCCACGGCGGTGAACCAGGCGTGGAACGGCGTGGGGGCCGACACTCGAACCAACTCACGACTCATCGCCGGTTCGAGCGCGTGGTACACGATCGAACTGCTACCGGCGAACGGTGCCACGTCGTGCAGCGCAGGAAACGCGCAGAACACGATGATCGACGCGAACACCGGCACGTTCCGCATCCGGGCCACCGGCCATTCGCGCACGGCAAAGCGGTCGATCGTGGCCACGTTCAAGCGCAAGAACTTCCTCGACTACCTGTACTTCACCGACTACGAGACCGCCGACCCAACCTGGTACACGCTGGACACCAACGGGCACGCCACGCGCAGCGGCACGTCACCGACCTGGACCGGGCCGGACTACGTCACATGGGGCTCTCAGAATTGCCCGGTCTACTGGCGTCAGGGCCGCGGCAATCTCGGCTACACCGGTCAGATCTTCCAGGGGAGCCCGGCGAGTTGGCAGACGTTCGTCGACAACTGCACGGAGATCCAGTTCGCGCCCAACGACAAGATCAACGGCCCGTTCCACACCAACGACGAGATACTCGTCTGCGGCACGCCGACCTTCGGGCGGAACGCGCAGGACCGGGTGGAGGTTTCGGGCCCAGGTTGGCGCGGCAACGGAGGTTGCTCGGGCAATAGCCCGAACTTCGTCGGCACCTGGACACCGAACGCGCCGCTGTTGACCCTTCCACCGACGGACAACTCGCTCAGCACCGTTGCCGGGTCGTCGTATCGCTTCACCGGACGGACCACCATCGTGCTGAACGGCGCCAACATGACCGTCACCAATGCGACGATGGGCCTCAACAACGTCTCGATGGCCCTGCCGGCCAACGGTGTGATCTGGGTCGCGAACGGCAGCTGCGGGCAGGGCTACAACCCGCTTGACCCCTACAACGCACCGCAGGGGTGCGCCGACGTCTACGTCCAGGGCTCCTACGGCTCCGATCTCACGATCGGCTCGGAGAAGGACATCATCGTCAACGGCAACCTCACGAAGAGCGGCGACACGATGCTCGGCCTGATCGCGAACAACTTCGTGCGTGTCTACCACCCGGAGACCCACAACGACGCGAACGACGCCACCAACTGCACCAACCAGGCCGGCGTCATGACGAACGTGTCGATCGACGCCGCCATTCTGTCCCTCCAGCATTCGTTCACGGTCGACAACTACTACTGCGGCACGCCGCTCGGCACGCTCACCGTCAACGGCGTGATCGGCCAGAAGTTCCGCGGCCCGGTCGGCCGCGGCAACGGCCAGTCCGTCATCAACGGCTACACCAAGAACTACAACTACGACGACCGGATGCGCTTCCGCTCGCCGCCGCACTTCCTGGATCCGATCCAGGCGGCGTGGCGCATCTCGCGCTACACCGAGCAGATCCCGCCCCGCTAGTGGGCTAGCGTCGGCGATATCAACTTGTTCGTCCCGGCTGCCGACATAGGCAACAGCCCCATGCTGCTCGTTCTCGCACCCGTTGCCGGTCTCGCGCTCGGCTCCTTCGCCAATGTGCTGGCCTATCGCATGCCACGCAGGGAGTCGCTCGTCAAGCCGCGCTCGCGCTGCCCGGAGTGCGGCGCGCAGGTGCGGGCCTACGACAACCTCCCCATCCTCTCGTGGTTCCTCCTGCGCGGCCACTGCCGCGACTGCGGCGCGCGCATCTCGGCGCGCTATCCGCTCGTCGAGGCGCTCATGGCCGTGCTGTGGGTCGCCGTCGTGCTGACCCAGGACGGCGCCGCCTCGATCGTGCTCGGACTCGCCTTCGTCACGCTGCTCGTGCCGGTCGCCGTGATCGACCTGGAGCACCGGATCATCCCCAACCGGCTGCTCGCGCCGTTCGCGGTCGTGGCGGTTGCGGTCCTCGCCGTCGGCGAGCCGAGCGAGCTGCCGGAGCATCTGATCGCGGGCGCCGCCGCCGGCGGCTTCTTCCTCCTCGCCGCACTGGCGTATCCGCGCGGCATGGGGATGGGGGACGTCAAGCTCGCGGCGGTGATGGGCCTCTACCTGGGGCGCGCCGTCGCTCCCGCGCTGCTCGCCGCGCTGATCTTCGGCACGGTGGTCGGCCTCGTCGTGATCGCGCGCGTCGGCGCCGCCGAGGGACGCAAGACGGCCGTGCCCTTCGGGCCCTTCCTGGCGCTCGGCGGGTTAGTCGGTCTCTTCGCCGGCCCGGCCATCGTCGACTGGTACCTCAGCACGTTCACCTGAGCGCGCGGCTTCGGTCTCTGAGGGCCGTCGAGCCTCGGTTTCCAGGCTCAAGCCCCGTAGACGAAAGGCCGATGAGTCCGAAGCGGGCATTCGCCCACTGATCGCCCTCCATCCTGGACATGGCAAGCACACGCACACGACGCAGCGTGACCGGCCTCGATATCGAGCCGAGCTACATCGCCGCCGCGCAGGTCCGGTCCAACGGCCGGCTCGAGGTCGAGAGCGCCGCGACCGCGCCGCTGGATCCGGGCATCATGCGCGACGGCGAGGTGACCGACGTCGACGCCCTGGCCGAGGCGCTCAGGACCTTCTTCGCACATCACAAGCTCGGCAAGCGCGTCCGCCTCGGCGTCGCCAACCAGCGCATCGTCGTGCGCACGCTTGACCTGCCGCGGCTCGACGATCCCAAGGAGCTCGACGCCGCCGTGCGCTTCCAGGCGCAGGAGCACATTCCGATGACGCTGGACCTCGCGGTGCTCGACTACCAGACCCTCGGCGTCGTGCAGACCCCCGACGGCGAGCGCACGCGCGTGATCCTCGTCGCCGCCCGCCGCGACATGGTCGAGCGCCTGCTGGCGGCGGTCCGCCAGGCGGGCCTTCGGCCGGAGGGCATCGACCTCTCCGCCTTCGCCATGATCCGCGCCCTCGGCGCCGGCACGGAGTCCGAGGGGAGCTCGGTCCTCTACGTCAACGTCGGCGGCCTCACCAACCTCGCGATCGCCGAGGGGGACGCCTGCCGCTTCACGCGCGTCGCCGCCGGCGGACTGGAGGGCATGGTGGCCCAGCTGGCCGAACGCCGTGCGCTCACGCTCGAGCACGCGCGCATGTGGCTCGGCCACGTCGGCCTCGCCGCACCGCTCGAGGAGGTCGAGGGGGACCCCGACATCGTCTCGGAGGCGCGCACGGTTCTCGCCGATGGCGTCCGGCGCATCGCCGACGACGTCCGCACCTCGATCGACTACTACCGTGCCCAGGAGGCGACGGTGGTCGTCGACCACGCCGTGCTCACCGGTCCCGCCCAGTCGATCCCCGGCCTGACCGAACAGCTTTCGTCCGACCTCGGCATGCCGGTGCAGGCCGGCGTCGTGGCCGAGGCCGGCCCCGGCGTCCTGCCCGCGGGCGAGGCCGGCCGCATGACCGTGGCAGCGGGCCTCGCGGTGGAGGAGCGCTCGTGAGGGCTGTCAACCTCATCCCCGTCGAGCAGCAGCGCGGCGGCGGCGCGGGGAGCGCCGGCCGAACCGGCGGCGCGGTCTACGTGCTGCTCGGCGGCCTCGCGGTGATCGTGGTCGCCCTGGCCGCGTGGGTGCTCACCAACAACGCGATCACCGACCACAAGGCCGAGCTCGCGAAGGTGAACCGGCAGGCCAACGTCGCGACCGCCCAGGCCGCCGCGCTGCGCCCGTTCCGTGACTTCGCGCAGCTGCGGGTCGCCCGCGTGCTCACCGTGCAGTCGCTGGCCCGCAGCCGGTTCGACTGGCAGCGCGCGTTCACCGATCTGGCGCGCGTGATTCCCAGCGACGTGTGGCTGACGTCGATGGTCGCCACCGTGAAGCCGGGCGTCAGCTTCGGCGGCAGCGGGGGCGGCTCGCCCGACAGCGGCGACACCGGATCGCTGCGCGGCGCCCTGCAGGTGCCGGCCATCGAGCTCGTCGGCTGCACCCCGGATCAGGCCGAGGTGGCCCGCGTGCTGACGCGGCTTCGCCTGATCACCGGAGTGCAGCGCGTCAGCCTCGCCTCCTCGAGCAAGAGCGACACGGCGGTGGTGGGGAGCGCCTCCGCGGCGACCACGGGCGCGGCGGGTGGCGGCGCCTCCGCCGGCTCGGACGACTGTCGTCACGGCAGCGGCCAGTTCCCCAAGTTCTCCCTGGTCATCTTCTTCAACCCGGCGCCGGCGGCCACGCTGCCCGGCGCATCGAGCGGCGGCTCGGCGGGAGCCGGCTCTCCGCCCAGCGCGGCAACCGCGCCCCAGACGGCCGGTCAGGCCGGCGCGAAGGCCGCCTCGACCGGGGGAGCAAGCCAGTGACGACGCGCGACCGCATCGTGATCACCGTCGTGGCCGCCGCCGCGCTGCTCGCCGGTTACTGGTTCCTGATCCTGGCTCCGAAGCGCAATGAGGCCCAGAGCCTCAACTCGCAGGTGAGCTCCGCGAAGCAACGCCGCGACGCCGCGGTCGCCGACGCGAACGCGTCGCGCGCCGCCAAGGCTCAATACGCGGTCAACTATGCGACCGTCGCGCGGCTTGGCAAGGCCGTCCCCTCCGGTGACGACATGCCCTCCCTCGTCTATCAGCTGGCCAGCACGTCGCGGGCTGCGCACGTCGATTTCCGCGAGATCAAGCTCACGACGAGCGGCACGCCGACGACGCCCCCCGCGCCGCCCAGCGGGTCGGGCTCCTCCGGCTCGACCGGCTCGAACGGTTCCTCCGGCTCCAAGGGCTCCTCGCCCTCCGGCGGCTCCAAGGGCTCGAGCGGCTCCTCCGGCTCCAGCGGCGGCGCCGGCTCGTCCAGCGCGCCCGCCACGTCCGCGGCGGCTGCGCAGGTCACCACCGCCGGCCTTCCGCCCGGCGCGTCGGTCGGCCCCGCGGGACTTCCGACCATGCCCTTCTCGTTCAACTTCGAAGGCAGCTTCTTCCATCTCTCGGACTTCTTCGGGTCGCTCGACGGCCTGGTCGGCATCGGCAAGGTCTCCGTCGACGTGCGCGGCCGGCTGCTGATGGTCGACGGCATCGCGCTGAGCGCGTCGCCGCAGGGATTCCCGCACATGAAGGCACAGGTTGCGGCGACGGCGTTCCTCGTGCCTGCGGACCAGGGCACGACGAACGGCGCCACGCCCTCCGGGCCGGCGTCGAGCGCGAGCGCGAAGTCCGTGTCGAGCTCGGGCTCGGGCTCATCCACTCCGCCCACGGCGGCCGCGGGAGGTACCCCGTGAGCTTCTTCCGCAGCCTGTTCCAGGATCTCGTCGACAAGCGGCTGTGGCCCGTCGCCGTCGTCCTTGTCGTCGCCGCCGTGGCCGTGCCCGTCGTGCTGAGCAAGTCCGCGCCGCAGGCGGACACGGTCGCCGCAGCCCGCCAGCCGGCACCCAAGACTCCCGTGCTCTCCGGCACGCCGGTCTCGCTCCAGTCCGACGGCTTCCACAACGCGCTCAGCGGCGCGCCGCTCAAGGACCCCTTCCGCCAGCAGCACCTCCCCAAGCCTCCCAAGTCGGTCACCGCCGTGGTGGCGAGCAGCCAGACGAGTTCGTCCTCGTCCTCCTCGACCGGCTCGTCGAGCGGCGGGACCAGCAGCGGCGGCGGCGGCGGATCGAGCAAGCCTCGCGCCCAGGGCGCCACCAAGGTCAAGCTGCGCTTCGGCGCGGCCGGTACCGCGCTCAAGTCCTACGAGCTCGCGCCGCTGACGGCGCTGCCGTCGGCGTCCAACCCGATCCTGATCTACCTCGGCCTGCTCAAGGACGGCAAGACCGCCGCCTTCCTCGTCTCCTCCGATGGGACGCCGCAGGGCGACGGCACCTGCAGGCCGTCGGCGACCGTATGCCAGACGCTGCTCATGAAGGCCGGGGACACCGAGTTCCTCGACCTCAACGGTGACACCGGCGCCGCGCAGTACGAGCTCGACGTGCTCAGCATCGTGCACGGGTAGGACCCCGCAGCGCCGCACCGAAAGGGAGGGCCATGGCCTTCCCAACGATGCTCGCGGCGGTCATGATGTCTCCATGACGGAGGCACCGGTGCGCGTGCTGGTGGCCGACGACCACCCGCTCTTCCGCGAGGCGCTCGCGGAGACGATCGACCAGCGGCCGGAACTCGAGCTGGTCGGCAAGGTCGAGAGCGGGCGCGAGGCGCTGGCGGCGATGCAGGGTGCTCCGCCCGACGTCGCCGTGCTGGACATGAAGATGCCCGAGCTCGACGGCATGGATGTGGTCGATGCCGTCACCCGCGACGAGTTGCCGACCCGGGTGCTCCTGCTCTCGGCGTTCCTCGACAGCGCGCTTGCCTACCGCGCGCTCGGGGCCGGCGCCGCCGGTTACCTCTCGAAGGACTCGACGGGCGATCGGATCTGCGAGGCGGTCCTGGCCGTGGCGCACGGCGAGACGGTGCTCGACCCCGAGGTCCAGGCCGGGGTCGCGCGCGAGATCCGCATGCGGGCCGAGGACGAGCGCCCGGCGCTGACCGCGCGCGAGCGCGAGATCCTGCGGATGACCGCCGACGGCTGCTCGGCGCCGCAGATCGCCGAGCGCCTGTACCTCAGCCCGACGACGGTGCGCACGCACCTCCAGCACCTCTACGAGAAGCTCGGCGTCTCGGATCGCGCCGCGGCGGTCGCGGAGGCGATGCGCCAGCGGTTGCTGGAGTAGGTCGCCATGCCGGATGCCCTGGCGCGGCTGGCTCGGCTCGCGCTGGTGAGCGACGAGCGCGCGATCCTGCAGGCCGCCGTCCGTGAAACGGCCAAGGGGGTCCACGCGCCCATGGTGCAGGTGCTCGAGCGCAGCCCGGACGGCGAAACGCTCGTCGTACGCGCGTCGCACGGCTGGGGCCGGGGCGACGGCGCGCGAGGCGACCTGCCGGCGGGCGCGCGCTCGCAGGCCGGGTTCACCCTGGACGAGGACGAGCCCGTGCTGCTGCAGGACGCCGCGGCCGAGGATCGCTACGAGGTCGCCGAAGCGGCGCGCGGGCGCGAGGTGGGCAGCGGCGTGACGTGCGTGATCGCCGCGGTGGGCCTCCCGTTCGGTGTGCTGGCGGCGCACAGCCCGCGGGTCCGCGCGTTCGACCCGGCCGGCGTCGACCGGGTGCGTCGCATCGCCGACATCGTGGCGCTCGCGGTTGCGCGCGTGCGCTCCGACCGTCACGTGACCGAGCTCGCCGAGGTGCGCGGGCGGCTGGTGATGGAGACGGTGGCGGCCGAGGAGCGCGAACGCAAGCGACTGGCCGAGGCACTGCACGACGGCGCCATGCAGAACGTGGTCACGGCCGGCTACGACCTCGATGCGCTGATGGCCGGGGACGGCGGTCGGGAGCGGATCACGCGTGCGCGAGCGGCGATCGCCGGCGCCCTGGGCGAGCTGCGCTCGGCCGTGCAGGAGCTTCACCCGATCGTGCTCGAGGCGGCGGGGCTCACGGTGGCGCTCGAGCGCCTGTGCGAGGAGCAGGCGGGGCGGTCGGACGCCGAGTTCGTGCTCGACCTGAGCCGCGACGCGGAGGGGCGGCACGACCGCCTGCTGTTCGAGCTCGCGCGCGAGCTGGTGGGCAACGCCGTGCGCCATGCCGGGGCCGGGCGGATCGAGGTTGCCGTCGGGTTGCGGGACCGCGAGCTGGTGTTCACGGTCGGCGACGATGGGCGAGGCATGCGCCGCGGCAGCCGTGCCGCGGCGCTGCGGGCGGGCCACATCGGGCTGGCGTCCGCGGCCGAGCGGGTCGAGCTGGCCGGCGGCCGGCTCGACATCGCGAGTGCGCCGGGCAAGGGCACGACCGTGACGGCGCGCCTGCCCGCAGTCGACGGCGCATAGGCTTGGGGCATGGAACTGAGGCTCACCACCGCGGGCGAATCCCACGGTCCCGGCCTGACGTGCATCGTCGAGGGGCTGCCCGCCGGCCTGCGACTCACGCCCGAGGATCTGGACCGCGATCTCGCGCGTCGCCAGCTCGGACACGGCCGCGGGGGCCGGATGAAGATCGAGCAGGACCGGGCGATCGTCACGGCCGGGATCCGCCACGGACGCACCCTCGGCGGCCCGATCGCGCTGCAGGTGAACAACCGCGACTACGCCAACTGGGAGGAGCGGATGAACCCGTGGCCGGTCGAGGCCGATGTGCCCGAGGTGCACCTCCCGCGGCCCGGCCACGCCGACCTGGCCGGCACGATGAAGTTCGGCATGAGCGACGTGCGCGACGTGCTCGAGCGCGCGAGCGCGCGCGAGACGGCGGCGCGCGTGGCCGGCGGCACCCTCGCCAAGGCGTTCCTGCGCGAGCTGGGCGTTGACGTGTTCTCCCACGTGATCCAGATCAACACGGTCCGCGCGCCCGCCCGTCCCGACCTCCAGCCGGAGGACTTCGCGGCCGTCGACGAGTCGCCGGTGCGCTGCCTCGACCCCGACGCCAGCGCGGCGATGGTCGAGGAGATCAACCGGCTGCGCAAGGCCAACGAGTCCCTGGGAGGCGTGTTCGAGGTCCGCGCCTTCGGCGCCGTGCCCGGGCTGGGGTCGCATGTGTCCTGGCAGGAGCGTCTCGACGGGCGGCTCGGCGGCGCCCTGCTGTCCATCCACGCGATGAAGGGCGTGGGCATCGGCGAGGGCTTCGAGATGGCCGGCAAGCCCGGTTCCGAGGTGCACGACGAGATCTTCTGGAGCGAGGAGCGCGGCTATCACCGCGAGACCAACCGCGCCGGCGGGCTGGAGGGCGGGATGACGACCGGCGAGCCGCTGATCCTGACCGTCGCCATGAAGCCGCTGCCAACGCTGACCAAGCCGCTGCGCTCGGTGGACATCGCCACCAAGGAGCCCGCGGAGGCGCTGCGCGAGCGCACGGACTCGACGACCGTTCCGGCCGGCGGGGTGGTGGGGGAGGCGATGGTCGCGCTCGTGCTGGCGGACGCCTACCGGAAGAAGTTCGGCGGGGATCACATCGATGACGTGCTGGCCGCCGTTCAGGCCTACCGGGAGCGGATCGATTGGCGGCGGTGACGCCGGGCGCGCTCGTGCTCGTCGGCTTCATGGGGGCCGGGAAGACCACGGCCGCGCGGGCCCTCGCCGAGGGTCTCGAGGCCGAGGCGGTGGACGCCGACGAG
>DASYIJ010000088.1:0-3527 GCA_035997675.1 Solirubrobacteraceae bacterium | reverse complement strand
TCCTCGCACGACCCGCTCGGCTTCCTGCGCAAGGCGGCGTCCGGATTGAAGGCGGACGGGCTGGCCTACCACCCGTTCGAGTTCTACAAGCGGCCGGGATCGGGCTCGAGCACCCGGGGGTTCGTCGGCATCAACAGCACGCCTGGGATCAAGAACGCGCTGCGCGACCTCGCGCGCCGGCACAAGCTCACGACCCTGCGCGGTGCCGCGCTCCCGCTGTACTACACCGAGTTCGGCTACCTGACCAAGGGCTTCTACAAGATGCCCGAGGCGCGCCGGCGCGACTGGTCGGTCCGCGCCTTTCGCTACGCGCGCCAGCAGGGCGTCAGGGAGATGCTCTACTACCAGCTCGTCCAGTCCCCCACCGGCACGCTCGCCGGCGACATCTGGGACTCGGGGATCATCCGCCTCGACGGCACGGGACTGCCCACGTACAGCGCGCTGGTCAGCGCGGCCCGCAAGGGCTTTCGCTAGGCGCCGGGCGGTCGCGAGCTAGGCGACGAAGTGCCAGGTGGCGAACAGCGCGCTGCAATACGCGAGCCCGATCGCGAACAGCGACGCCACGGCGGCGAACGCGCGGCGATCCTCGAGCAGCGCACCCAGCCACATGAAGAGCGGAAACACGATCAGGATGTAGCGGGGCGACGAGGACAGGGGATGGCCCGCCTGCGGCGTCGAGAGCCCCGCTGCGAGCGCGAGGACGGCGTAGGCGCCGTAGGCCACCCCGAGTCGGCGGAAGACGCCCACCGTGGCGCACAGCGCGCCGAGCGCGGTGAGCAGCAGCGCGATCTTGCGCAGCGCCGAGGCGCTGACGTGACCGCCGGCGATCGCGCTCAAGGCGTGCCCCGACTCGTCGAAGCCCCGCCACACGCCGCTGAACGGCCCGGCGAAGGCGCGGTGGAAGTGATCCTGCGCGTGCACGGTCGCGAATGCGTCGCCCAGCATGAGTTGGCTGGCGAGGAGAAACGCGCCGAGACCGCAGGGGATCAGCAGGAGCCAGGCCGCGTCGGGACGCCATCGCCGACCGCCGGGCGATCGCTGCGAGAGGTACATCATCAGGGCCGGCAAGATCAGCAGCACGCCAGCGCTGCGCGTCGCGGCGGCGAGCGCGCCCAGCCCGCCCGCGACCGCCCAGCGCTCGCGGCGCGCCGCGAGCAGCACCCCGACCGAGAGCGCGAGGAACAGCGACTCCGTGTAGGCCGCCGAGAAGAACACCGCGGCCGGGAAGAACGCGAGGAGCACGACGGTCCGCCGCGCCGCGGCGGCGCCGAGCTCGAGCTCGGTGAGCCGGTGCAGCGCGACGAGCGCGACGAAGAACGCGACGAGCGATACGAGCGTCGCGGCGATCACGTCGGAGCGCGTGACGAAACCGACCACGTGGACGAGCAGCGGGTACAGCGGGAAATACGCGGCCTCGGTCGTGTGCGGGTAGCCGTGCTCGGCGATGTGCAGGTACCAGATAGCGTCCCAGCGCACGACGGGCGCGGCGAGCACGTCGCCCACCGTGCCCAGGTGGCCCGTCAGGCCGAGGAAGTCGAACTTGCGCTCCGGGCCGTTGCCGGCGACGAGGAACGCGCCGGCCCCGGCGATCCAGACCAGCAGGCGCGAACCGGCGAAGGCGAGCGCGCTGGCGCGAACGTCTTGCCCAAGTGGCCGCACCGCAACTTCGAGCATAAAGCGTCGTTGGGGGCACGATGAGGCGCAGCGGCATCCTGGTGGTCCTCACGCTCGCGGTCCTGGCGGCCGCGGCCAAGCCGGCCGGCGCGTTCGAGATCGCCGTGCAGGACGACCGCACCCTTCTCGCCGGGACCAACTACAACCGCGCCCACGCGCTCGACCAGGCGCGGACGATCGGGGCGACGGCGCTGCGGGTCAACGTGATCTACGCCGATTGGGTGCGCAAGGGTCCGGGGCCGTTCGATTCGCTGGTGGACCTGGCGCGCTCGAAGGGCTTCCGGCTCCAGTTCACGCTCATGGGCACGCCGCGCTACTTCGATGCGCGCGCGCCGCGCCTCATCGGCCACAAGTACCCCTCCCCCATCCGGTTCGCCTCCTGGGTGAGCGAGGTCGCGCGCCACTTCAAGGGACGCGTGCGCCGCTACTCGATCTGGAACGAGCCCAACCTCATCTACTACATCGAGCCGCAGCGCAAGGCGCCGAGCATCTACGCCAATCTCTTCAAGGCCGGTTACGCGACGATCAAGCGCATCGACCCGGGCGCACAGGTCCTGTTCGGCGAGCTGTTCTCGGGCAACGTGAAGCTCCCCGGCGGCACGGGGCCGATGAGCTTCCTGTGGGCCGCGACGCGCAGCGGAGCCCGGGCCGACGGTCTCGCCTACCACCCGTTCCAGTACAACCTCGCGCCCGACCGCCACAGCAAGCGCTACGTCGGCATCGCCGACACCGCGACGATCAAGGCCAACCTGCGCGACCTCGCCCGCCAGCGGCGCCTGCGGACCCCGTCCGGCGGGCCACTCCCGGTGTACTTCACCGAGTTCGGCTACCAGGTGCTCGGCTCCTACGCCGTGCGGCCGGAGGCGCGGCGCGCGAGCTGGACCGTCGCCGCCTTCCGGATGGCCAAGCGCAGCGGCGCCCGCTCGATGCTCTATTACCACCTGGTGCGCACCAACGTGCACAAGTGGGACAGCGGCATCATCACGACCGGCGGGACACCGCTGCTGACGTATCGCGCCCTGCTCGGCGCGCGTCGCGCGCTGGTCGGGCGCTAGCCGCGCCGCTGCTTCGCCGCTGCGCCGTCGGCAACCACGATCCCGCAGCGTCGGTCGGCTCTGCGCTCCTCCGCGCGGTTTTGGAACATTCCCCCGGGTATGTATCTAAAACGAGTCGACGACCAAGGAGCTGCCGATGAGCCACGCCGTTGTGGACGGAATGCTGGAGAAGAGCCGCGCCGGTGAGCTGCGCTCGCCGGTGGCCGAGACGCTCGAGATGCACCTCGTGGAGTTCGGGCGCGGCGAGGCCGTGTACGAGATGGAGGCCCGACCGGAGCTCGGGAATCCGCTCGGTGTCATCCAGGGCGGCGTGGCGACGGCGCTGGCCGACGCGGCGATGGCCGCGGCCACGACCACGATCCTCACCGACGAGGAGATCCAGAAGACCGCGATCACGACGGTCGACATATTCTCCCGCTTCATCCGCCCGGTGAACGCAAACGACGTCGAGCGCCTGCGCGCCGAGGCCCGCGTGGTTCGGGCCGGAGGCCGGCTGGTCTGGGCCGAGGCCGATCTGCTCGCCGACGGGAAGACCGTCGGGAAGTTCGCCGCCACGGGCATCCGCGTGTCCTTCGACCCCCAGGCCTACATGGCCGAGCGCGGCGGATCCTGATGAGCTTCACGCTCGCGCTCACCGATGAGCAGGAGGCGCTGCGCGCCAAGACCCGGGAGTTCGCCCGGACGGTGATCCGGCCGGCGGCCGCGGAGTACGACCGCGTCCAGGAATTCCCGTGGCCCGTCGTCGAGGAGGCGGCGCGCCAGGACCTGTACCGGTGGGAGCTCTACGCCGAGCTGTCG
>DASYIJ010000079.1:0-10252 GCA_035997675.1 Solirubrobacteraceae bacterium | reverse complement strand
CTGCACAACATGCGCACGATCGACGCGCTGCCCAAGCAGAAGCAGATCGAGAAGGCCAAGGAGACGCTGGACATCTACGGGCCGATCGCGCACCGGCTCGGCATCCACGCGATCAAGTGGGAGCTCGAGGACCTCGCGTTCTCGACGCTGCACCCGCGCAAGTACCAGGAGATCAAGAGCCTCGTGGCCCAGCAGCGCGAGGAGCGCGAGGTCTACGTCGACAAGGCCGGCGCCTACCTGCTCAAGGAGCTCGAAGCCCTCGGCATCGAGGCCGAGATCGCCGGCCGGGCCAAGCACTTCTACTCCATCTATTCCAAGATGACCAAGAAGGGCCGCGAGTTCAACGAGATCTACGACCTCACCGCGATGCGGGTCGTCGTCGCCTCCGTGAAGGACTGCTACGGCGCGGTCGGCGTCATCCACTCCCTGTGGAAGCCGCTACCCGGCCGCTTCAAGGACTTCATCGCGATGCCCAAGTTCAACATGTACCAGTCGCTGCACACGACGGTCATCGGCCCCGAGGGCCTGCCGCTGGAGATCCAGATCCGCACGTCGGAGATGCACGACATGGCCGAGTACGGGATCGCGGCGCACTGGATCTACAAGACCGGCGACGCCAAGGGCGACGGGCACGGCCCCGACGCCGACGGCAAGCTCAAATGGCTGCGGCGACTGCTCGACTGGCAGCAGGAGCTCGAGGACTCCTCGGAGTTCGTGGAGACGCTCAAGGTCGACCTGTTCGAGGACGAGGTGTTCGTGTTCACGCCGAAGGGCGAGGTGAAGTCGCTCGCGGCCGGCGCCACCCCGCTGGACTTCGCCTACGACATCCACACCGACGTGGGCCACCGCTGCGTGGGCGCGAAGGTCAACAACAAGATCGTCCCCCTGCACTACGAGCTGCAGTCGGGCGACATCGTCGAGGTGCTGACGTCCAAGCGCGAGCGCGGGCCCTCGCGCGACTGGCTCGCCCTCGTCAAGACCACGCGGGCGCGCAACAAGATCAAGCAGTGGTTCCGCGCCGAGTCGCGCAAGGACACCGAGCACGCCGGGCGAGAGTTGCTGCAGGAGCACATGCGCAAGCAGGGCCTGCCCGCCCAGCGGTTGGTCGGCGCGCCGATCGTGGCGCACGTGATCCGCGAGATGGGCTTCAAGAAGGCCGACGACTTCTACATCGCGCTGGGCGCGGCGAAGGTGTCGCCCAAGGTCGTCACGCAGAAGGTGATGCAGCGCCTCAAGCACGGAGAGTCGGCCGACGGCGAGCCGACCGCCGGCAACCTGCTGTCGACCAAGCGCAGCCGCCGGCGCCCCGACTCGTCCTCGACGCAGTACGGGATCCAGGTCGAGGGCGTGGACGACGTCATGCTCCGGCTGGCCAAGTGCTGCCGGCCGGTGCCGGGTGACGAGATCGTCGGCTACATCTCCCTCGGCCGCGGGATCACGATCCACCGCGAGGACTGCCCCAACGCACGGGCGCTGGCCAAGGACCCCGACCGCTTCACCAAGGTCTCCTGGGACGGCGAGGGCAAGACCGCCTTCCGCGTGGAGATCCACGTCGACGCCTGGGACCGCCACCGGCTGCTCGAGGACCTCTCGCGCTCGTTCGCGGAGACGGGCGTCAACATCCTGGAGGCCCGCTGCACCGTGTCGGACCAGATGGTCCGCAACCGCTTCGTCGTCGAGGTACCCGACACCCAGTCGCTCGACGGCGCCGTGAGCCGCCTGCGCAACGTCGACGGCGTGTTCGACGCCTACCGGGTCACCCCGACGGCCGCCTAGGCTCAAGCGGATGCGACGGGCGCATTCGCGGTGGTCGTTCGCTCCGCGAACCTCGCGGTTAGGCGCGGCCCATACACTGACTCGGTGCGCTTGGCCTTGTGGCCGCTGGTGGTCGCCCTTCTCGTTTCTCTCGTTTTTGCGTCGGTGGCATCGGCTGGGATTTCGGTCGGTGAGATACCGACTAAGCCTGGAGCCGTGTCGGCGTCGCCCCATTGCGACAAGGGCACTTTCGCCGTGACGTCCACGGGGGTCGCGCCGCGCTATGAGATCCCGGGCGACGGAGTGATCACGAACTGGCGCACGTACACGGGCGCCGACGGTGGCCAGGGGCCGGTCCGCCTGAAGATCGTCCGGCCGGTGTCAGCAAGCACCTTCAAGGTCGTGGCCGCGTCCAAATACATCACCCCGGTGTACGACTTCGCCACCAACAACGGCGCCAACGGGCCGTTCGCCGTGAGGATCCCGGTGGTTGCCAACGATCTCATCGCGTTGGGCATTGGTCCGCGCGTAGGCTCGCAGACCATGCCCGCCTGCCAGTTCGGCGGCGGCACGGCTGGCTCCAACGCCAAACTGGGCGGGGACGATCCCCCGAACGCAAAGTCGGTCCTGACCTGGGGCGCGGCGCCCTGGCCGAATTTACGCGTGTCGGTGAGTGCGAGGTGGGAGCCGGACACCGACCATGACGGCTTCGGGGACGAGACCCAGGACAAGTGTCTGGGGGTGGCGGGACCGCAGAACGGATGCCCACCGGCCGGCGGCGGCGGCGGTGGCGGTGGCGGTGGCGGTGGGGCCCCGGTACTGGCCAAGGTCGGATCTGAACGCCTGGCGCCGAGCAGCTTCCCGGCAGCGCCGAGCGGGCCGAGTTCCGTGTCGGCCAAGCGCAAGTACGGCACCAAGGTCAGCTACACGCTCAACCAGGCCGCCAGCGTCCGCTTCACCGTGACGCAGGCGCAATCCGGCCGCAGAGCCAGCCGCGGACGCTGCGTCGCCCCGACCCGGAGAAATCGAACCGCGCGCAAGTGCACGCGCGTGGTGACCTTGAGCGGCAGCTTCACGCGGACCGGCAACGCCGGCATCAACACCTTCCGCTTCACCGGCCGTATGGCCGGTAGGCAACTCAAGCCGGGGAGCTACAAGCTCGTCGCCACCCCGAGGGCGAACGGACAGACCGGCCGCCCGGTCGGCGTGGCCTTCCGCATCATCAAGTAGACCGGCTCCAACGCCACGCCGTCGGATCTCGGGGGAAGCGCCTAGGCGACGACGGTCAGCGCGCCCGGACGCACCGAGTACTCGCCGACCTCGACCTCGCCGATGTGATCTCCGTCGACCTGCAGCGGCAGCGGACGGCCGTCGCTCGAGCGAACGGTGAAGCTCGTCGTGGGGCCGAAGCTCTCGATGCGCCGATGGCGCGTGAGCTCGGCGCGGCGGGAGAACGCGCGCCAGATCACCGTCGGCATGTCCAGGGGGTTGGCGCGGGAGAGCACGGCGCCGGCGAGCCGGCCGTCGTCGAGCTTCGCCTCGTGCACGACCTCGATGGGACGGCGATTGAAGTACGTGTACGGCGTGCCGTTCTGCACCACGGCCGTGACGCCCGGCAGTTCCCGGCCGTCGACCTCGACGACGAGCCGCGGGGGCCGGACGACGTAGCGGCGCGCGAACGTCGTGATCGCCGCCCACGTGAAGTAGTACTCGCCGAGCCGCGCCTTCAGGCGCGGGTGGCTGTCCACCCGCTCGACGACGCTGGCGTCGAGGCCGAGGCCGGAGGAGAAGGTGAAGTGGCGGTCGTTGACCGCCGCAAGGTCCACGCGGCGCGGGCGCCAGTCGTCGGCGACGCGCAGCAGGTGCTCGGTGGCGTCCACGATCTCGGGCGGGATCCCCAGCATCCGGGCGTACACGTTGGTGGCGCCGCCGGGGAGGCACGTCAGCGGGGTGGGGGAGCCGGCGAGCCCGTTGGCCGCCTCGTTGACGGTCCCGTCCCCGCCGAAGGCGACGACGACGTCGTACCCCTCGTGCGCGGCCTCGCGGGACAGCGCGCTGGCGTGGCCCCGGCCGGTCGTGTCGATCGCCTCGACCTCGTAGCGCCCGCGCAGCGCATAGACGACGAGGTTCTTCAGACGATCCGACACCGTCGTCGCGTACGGGTTGACGATCACGAGCATGCGCTTGCTCGGCGCACGCGCGTCTCCCGCGTGCGCCGACGCCAGGCGCTCGAGCGTCTCCAGCGGCGCGGCCACGAAGGGTGGAACACCACGACGGGGAACGCGTTACGCGCGGTCCCGCCCGCGCCTCGCCGTCACCTACACTCGCGGCATCGCACCGGCGCAACGCCTCCAATCGCCAGACAGCTCCGAGCTCGCCGACGAGGTGCGCCGTTTGGTGATCGAGCAATCCCGGCGGGCCAACACCGGCCACATCGGCTCGTGCCTGTCCATCGCGGACCTCGTCGCGGCCGTCCTGAGCTCGCTGCGCGGCGATCCAGACGACCCCGACCGCGACCGGTTCGTGCTCGCCAAGGGCCACGCCGCCCTCGCGCTCTATGCCGGTCTTCACGCGAGCGGACGGCTCGACGCCGAGACGCTGCGGACGTTCGGCGAGAACGCCAGCCTGCTCGGCGTGCACCCCGACCACGCGACGCCGCACATCGACTTCTCGACGGGCTCGCTGGGGCAGGGCCTATCCGTCGGCAGCGGCGCCGCGCTGGCGGCGCGGCTGGCCGGATCCTCACGGCGGGCCTTCGTCCTGATGAGCGACGCGGAGTGCAACGAGGGGTCCGTGTGGGAGGCGGCCGCGTTCGCCGCCCACCACGGCCTGGCCAACCTGGTCGTGCTGCTCGACGCCAACCGCCAGCAGGCGCTCGGATACACCGCCGACGTCCTCGAGCCGACTCCGTTGGCCGAGCGCTGGCGGGCCTTCGGCTGGGACGTGAACGAGGTCGACGGCCACGACGCGCCCGCGTTGGTGGACCTCATCGACGCCCTCGACACCGCCGCCGGGCCGCCGCACCTGCTGCTCGCCGACACGGTCTTCGGCAAGGGGGTGTCCTTCATGGAGGGGCGCATCGAGTGGCACTACTCCCCGATGTCCGAGGATCAGTACCGGGACGCGCTGGTCCAGCTGGAGGCCGCTCGGGCCTGATGCGCGCCGCGTTCACCGCCTCACTGGTCGAGCTCGCCGAGCGCGACCCCCGGATCGTCCTGCTCACCGGCGACATGGGATTCGCCGTGCTGGAGCCGTTCCAGGAGCGCTTCCCCGACCGCTTCCTCAACGTGGGCGTGGCGGAGCAGAACATGCTCGGGCTGGCCACCGGGCTCGCCGAGGCGGGCCACGTGCCGTTCACGTACTCGATCGCCACGTTCGCCAGCCTGCGGCCCTACGAGTTCCTCCGCAACGGGCCGGCTCTCCACGAGCTCCCCGTGCGGCTCGTCGGCATCGGCGGGGCGTTCGACTACGGCCCCAATGGGATCTCGCACTTCGCGCTCGAGGACGTCGGGGTCATGCGCCTCCAACCGAACGTGACCGTGGTCGTGCCCGCGGACGCCGCTCAGACCAGACCGGCGGTCGAGGCGCTCGAAGCGGTGCCGGGCGCCGTCTACCTGCGTCTGGGCAAGCGAGCCGACGCCGTCCCCGGGCTGGACGGGCGGTTCCGTATGGGGCGGGCCGAGATGATCGGCGACGGGACCGACGTGGCGATCGTGGCGATCGGGACCGTCGCCGCCGAGGCGGTTCGCGCCGCCGAGCTGCTGGCCGACGAGGGCCTCGACGCCACCGTCGCGATCGTGTCCAGCTTCAACCCGGCGCCCGAGGACGACCTCGCCGCGCTGCTCGAGACCGTGCCGCTCGCGGTCACGGTGGAGGCCCACTACGCCACGGGCGGCCTGGGCTCCTTCGTCGCGGAGCTCGTGGCCGAGCGGGGCCTCGGCGCGCGGCTGGTGCGCTGCGGGGTGACGACGATGCCCAGCGGCTCAGTCGGCAGCACCGCCTTCCTGCAGGAACGGCACGGCCTCACGGCGGAGGCCGTCGCCGACCGATCGCTCGCCGCCCTGCGGCCGGTCGGCGGCTGACGCGCGTGCCACGCACGGTGCTCGTCACCGGCGCGCCCGGCTTCATCGGCGCCAACCTGGTCCGCCGCCTCGTGGGCGACGGCCACGACGTCCAGGCCGTCGTCCGGCCCGGGGCGCCGGCGTGGCGTCTGGACGGTGTCCCGGACGCGCGGCGCATCGAACTCGACGTCGGCGACCCCCACGCGGTGGCGGACGCGGTGGAGAGCCTGCGGCCGGAATGGGTGTTCCACCTCGCCGCCCACGGCGCGTACTCGTGGCAGACCGACGCCCAGGAGATGGTCAGGGTGAACGTCGCGGGCACCGTGGCGCTCGTCGACGCCTGCGCCAGGGCGGACTGCGCGGCGTTGGTCCATGCGGGGACGTCGTCGGAGTACGGCTACCGAGACCATGCCCCGACGGAGGACGAGGCGCCGCGGCCCAACAGCGCGTACGCGGTCACGAAGGCCGCGGCGACGCTGTACTGCGTCAACGCCGCCCGGGAGGGCCGACTGGCCGCGAGCACCCTGCGGGTCTACTCGGCGTACGGGCCATGGGAGGAGCCCGGCCGCCTGATGCCGACGCTCGTGGCGCTCGCCCTGAATGGACGGCTGCCTCCGCTGGTCGATGCCGCCACCGCGCGTGACTTCGTCCACGTCGACGACGTCGTCGAGGCGTTCGTGCTCACCGCGACTCACGGCGGCCCGTCCGGCGCGATCTGGAACGTCGGCTCGGGCACCCAGACCACGCTGGCCGACCTCGTCGCGCTGGCGCGGGAGGTGTTCGGCGTGGCCGCCGAGCCGGACTGGGGCTCGGCCCCGGCGCGCCCGTGGGACACCGACGTGTGGCTGGCCGACGCGTCGCGCATTCGCCGCGATCTGGGATGGGCACCGAGTCGATCGCTCGAACAGGGTTTGCGCGGCCTCGGCGAGTGGCTGGAGAGCGAACCCGGGCTCGGCGAGCGCTATCTCGCGGCGGCGCGGTGAGGCACGAGGCGGACGACCGACAGCCCCGACGCGCTGGTGGTCACGGTCTGGAGATCGAACCGGCGCCGGATGACGTTGTAGGTCGCGAGCTCCAGCGGGGTCGGCTGGTCGATCGCGTTGACCCGCGGGTCGGCGTGCGGCTCGATGAGCATCGGCGTGCCGGGCGCGAGCCGGTCGACCGTGCGGACGATGCGGGGTAGCAGCGAAGCGGTGATCAGGTCGTCCTGGATGACGTCGCCGAGGGGCAGCCGGTTCACGCGGCGGCTGCGGATCAGGGTCTCCACGGTCAGGTCGGGCTCCATCAGGACGACCGCCGGTCCCTTTCCGGGGAAGTACCTGCGGAGGAGTCGCTCGCCCTCCGACGCCCGCCGGTCGAGCACCGGGGAATGCCACAGCGCTCGGAGGTTGTCGACGAGCGGCGGGCCCCCGGGCAGCGCCTGCCAGGCGGCCGAGCGCGTGTACTTGCTCTCCACCTGCGGCCACCAGAACACGACGAGGAGTGCCGCCAGCCACCCCGCGAGGGCGAGCGTGCCCAGTCTCAGAACGCGGTCGGAGCGCGGCAGGACCAGGGCGCGCTGCGTCCACAGCGCTCCGACCAGGATCGCCGGGAACGCCAGCGGGGGCAGGGCGAGCGAGGAGGCGTGCGACACCCAGTAGGTGAACTCGACGATGCCGAAGGTGGTCACGCCGGCTGCGGCGACGAGCCACGGCCGGGGGATGCTCGCGCCGCGGCGTACCGCGATCCCGACGACTCCCGCCGCGGAGGCCAGGAAGAGCGCGGCCTCCGCGAACCCGGCGGACCAGGCGCTCGCGAGCGGTATCCCCAGCAGACCCACGTTGTCGCCGGAGTAGACGTTGAAGTACGCCAGGTAGGGGCGCAGATGTGGACGGCTCCCGGTGAACACCAGGGTGAGGAGCGCGAACAGCGCGATCGCGGCAAGACAGGCGCCCGCCCCGCGGAGCAGGTCCCCGAGCCACCGGCGCACGCGCTGCCCCCAGGTGCCCGTCCCCGCCGCGGCGGATGCGGCGCTCGTGGCCGCGAACGTCGCCGCGACGAAGCCGAACGTCTCGATGCTCCAGACGCTGGCCAGCGCGAGCACGGCGAGCTGGGCGGCCCTGAGCGGCCCGGCGCGGCTGGGCCAGCGCGCCGCGGCGACGGCGGCCAGGACCAGGGCGTACGCCGGCCCGTAGCGCAATCCGCCGACGCTCGGGAGGTCCGCCACCGAGCCGACGGTCCCGAAGACCGCGACGGTGATGCCGACGGCCACGGCCACGGCGGCGAGCAGCCGACCGCACCCGGCGATCCGCAGGATCGCGTAACCGGCGGCGTACTCGAGCGCGGTGACGGTGCCGACGAGCAGCGCCATCGGCCCGTAGCCGAGCGGGGCGACCTTGAAGAACGCGGCGACGAAGTACACGACGCCCGCGCCGTACTGCGAATAGGTGTCCACCAGCATGGCGCGGCCGTGGAGGACGTCGTTGACCGGCGCGAGGTAGAAGTTCTGGTGCAGGATCATCGCGAAGTCCTCGTCCGTGGGCGTGAGCCGGCGGGGGTCGCTGAACACGGCGTGGGGGTCGTAGGGGAGATGCCCGAGGTACGACGACACGTCGACGACCCACAGGACCGCAAGCGCGAGCGCCACCAGGTCGACCAGCGCCCCGAGCCAGGGCGGCAGCCGCGCCCGCCGCGCGGCGAGCAGTCCGGCGACGATCACCGCGGCGCCGACGATCGAGACGGCGAGCGGTCCCGGCCGCAGCAGCCGCGCGGGCAGGAAGGCCGCGACGGCGACGGGCACCAGCACGCCGGCGGCGATCAGCGCGAGCCGGGCGCCGAAGGAGGGCGACCGCTCTGGTCCGAAGGCCACGAGCGCCGCCAGACCAACGGCGAGCGCGGCGGCCCCGATCAGGATCGCGACCGACGCCGAACCCCCGCGCGCGTCGACGATCCTGGCCACCACGACCAGGGCGAGGATGCCCGCCAGGGCGGCGCCCGCCAGCAGCGCCAGGTGCTCGGGCGACCGGCGGGCGGCGTGCGCGGAGAGGCGGGCGCCGCCGACGCAGCCCGCCGGGAACGCCAGCCCGAACGTCGCGACGAAGACGAGCTTCTGAGCGCTGAGGGAGTTGCCCGCCAGCGTCGCCACGGCGACCGCCACGGCGCCCCCCAGGAGCACCAGGGCGATCTGCAGCGCCGCCGTCAGCAGGTCCGCGCGACCGGCGAGCCCCGTCGCCTCGCCGGTCGGGCCGCGCGGCGCCGGCGGGGGCGCCGCGCGCCGGACCGCGGCGCGGCTCACGAAGTCAGTGCTGCCGAGGGCTCGTCCTCGGCCGGGCCCTGGCGCCGCTGCGGCGGGTTCAGGATCTCGTCGACGAGGTAGGCCGGCCGGTTCTTGCCCTCTTCGTACATATGGGCCAGATAGGACCCGATGATGCTCAGGCACAGCAGCTGGATGCCGCCGAGGAACAGCACGAGCACCATCAGGGTCGTGAAGCCCTTGGGCACCGCCTCGGGGACGAGCAGCCGCGCCGCGATCTGGAGCACGATGGCGACGCCGGACAGGGCGACGATGACGAAGGCCATCCACGTGATGAGGTCCAGCGGCACGAACGAGAACGACACGATCGCGCGCCGGGCCCAGCCGAGGTTCCGGACGAACGAGTTCGTGCTCCGGCCGAACACGCGCTCAGGACGGACGTAGGGCACGCCGACCTGCCGGAAGCCGACCCACGCCCGCAGCCCGCGGATGAAGCGGTGCTTCTCGGGCATGCGGTTGATGGCGTCGACCACCTTCCGATCCATGAGGCTGAAGTCGCCGGCGTCGAGCGGCATGTCCACGTACGCGCTGACGCGGAACAGGCGGTAGAAGAGCTTGGCCCCGAGCCGCGCGCGGCGCTTGCCCTCACGCTCCACGCGCTCGCCGTAGACGACGTCGTAGCCCTCGTGCTGCCACTTCTCCACGAAGGCCGGGATCAGCTCGGGCGGGTCCTGGAGGTCGCCGTCCAGCAGGATGACCGCGTCGCCGGTGGCGATCGACATGCCGCTCGTGAACGCGCTCTGGGAGCCGAACGGGCGGGTGTGATTGACGACGGTGACGCGCGGATCGCGGGCGGCCAGGTCGGCCAGCACCGCGCGCGCGTCGTCGGGGCTCGCGTCGTTGACGAAGATGATCTCGTAGTCGCACCCCAGGCCCGTGAAGGCGGCCGTGAGGCGGGCGTGCATGAGCGGCACGGCAGGCGCGTCGCGATAGCAGGCGATGACGGCGCTGAGCTTCATGGTCCGGGGGCCCGTGAGGATGGCGACCGCGGTGGACCACCTGGGCCGACGGGCGAAACCATACTCTTGTGCCGTGCCGGCCGACCCTGCAGCGACGGCGCTCGACGTCGTCCCGCGACGCTGTCCGGTATGCGGATCGGCGGGCGGTCCGGCGATCCCCGCGAACGTCCAGGAGGCCCGCCTGG
>DASYIJ010000014.1:0-3573 GCA_035997675.1 Solirubrobacteraceae bacterium | reverse complement strand
CCGCGGCGGCGGCCGTCGCGTGGACGAGGCGGCGTCCGTGGGTGCGCCGGCCCGTCCGGTTGCGCAGCCACCAGACGACGACGGTGCCCACGCCCAGGGCGAGGACGGCGGCGGCGACGTGCTTGGCCTCGATGGGGCCGTGGGCGCGGCGAATACCGTCGACGACGGCCGCGAGCCCGAGCAGGTCGATCAGGATGCCGGCGCGGCCGAGGCGACCCGCGGCCCAGGCCGTGGCCGCGGCCGCCAGCAGCAGGGCCGGCACGACATAGCGGGTGTTGGCGTCGATCTGGGCGGGCACCCCCTTGCCTCCCAAAGCCGAGTAGGGGGTGGCGGCATAGGCGATCGCGATCAGGACCGCGCACGCCACGACGCCCGCGACCCGCCGGTCCACGCGCCGCCAGGCGCGGCCGAGGGACCCGCCCACGGCCAGGAGGCACCCGCCGACCAGCACGAGCCAGGCCAGGCCGAGGGTGTGGTTGAACGCGGGCCAGGCGTAGCGGCGCAGGATGCTGGGGTTGTCCGCGTAGTCGAACAGGCTGAAGCCGGCGAGGTGACGGAAGACGTCGAACGGCGCGTCGAACACGGTCGTCCCGAATACGCGCACCCGCACCGGGAAGACCGGGTTGCCCGACTCGACCCAGTTGCGGACGAGCCAGATCCCGCCCAGCGCGGCGACGATCGCCATCAACCGCGCGGCATCCCACAGCACCCGGCGCCAGGGCCGTCGCGCGAACACCATGCCCACGATCCACACGAGGACCGCCACGCCGACCGCGGACACGGCGTACCACTTCACGCCGAAGGCGAGCCCGAGTCCGAGCCCCGCGAGGACCAGATCTGTGCGCCCGCGCGAGCGCACGTGCCGGGCGAGGAACAGCGCGCCCGTGGCGAACGTGGCGTACATGATCGCGTCCGTGAGCTCGAAGTCGAGGTTGCTCACGATGACGGTCGGAAGCGTCACCACGACCGCGCCGTAGGTCATCGACGACGCCGCGGGGGCGCCCAGCTCGCGCGCCAGCGCGTGGACGGCCACCCCCGTGGCCGCGACGAATGGCAGGGCGACGTAGCGGACCGCGAACTCGTCGCGCCACGGGAGCACCGCGGCGAGGTGAACGAGGTCCCCGGTGTGTGGGTAGTTGCCCTGGGCCTGGTAGACGAGGAACTGGTCGATTTGCCAGAGCGAGCCGGTCTGGATCCACCGCGCCACGATCGGCAGGTGGAAGTTGACCACGTCGACCTGGCCGAACGGCAGCAGCGCGACCGCCCCCGTGTAGGCGAGCAGCGCGATCGCCGCGGCCGCGACCGCGACCGACGCGACCACCCAGGATGCGGCGCCGCTGCGCGGTGCGGGCGGAACGTCGACCGCCGCCTCGGCCGGCGCGTGGGGCAGGAGGGCCCAGACCGCGAGACAGAGCAGAAGCCCCGTGACGACGGGCGTGGCGCGCGTCAGCACCCCGAGCGCCAGCGGGATGACGTACATGAGGAACAGGACCGTCGTCGCGACGAGGAAGATCGCCAGCGCGCGCGCCTCGCCGGGCAGGCCGGCCAGCCGCCGCCGCGTCACCAGCGTCGTCGCGGTGGCGAGCGCTCCCATGCCGAGCCCGAACCAGACCAGGCCCGAGAGGTAGTCCGTCAGGGGCATGGGGCGGGCAGGCTAACGCCATAATGCGCGGCGGATGGCGTCCGCGCCCGAGATCTCCGTCGTGGTGGCCTCACACGACCGCCCGGTGCGGCTGCGCTGGCTCCTCAACGCACTCGAGGAGCAGACCCTCGCGCCCGGGCGCTGGGAGGTCGTGGTGGGTCACGACTCCCAGGGCCCCGAGACCGAGAACCTGCTCCGCGACCACCGGCTCGCGCGCCAGGGCCGCCTGCGCCACGCCGCGCTGCCACCGGGGTCCGCGCCGCCCGGAGCCAACCGCAACGCCGCCGTTCGCCTGGCCCGCGCCGAGGCGATCGTGTTCACCGACGACGACTGCCGGCCGCCCGCGGACTGGCTGGCCAACGCGCTCGCGGCGGCGCGGCGCCATCCCGGTGCGGTCGTCCAGGGCGCCACCAGCCCCGATCCCGACGAGGGAATGCTCGTCCGGGCGCCGCTGCACGAGTCGCAGGCCATCACGCCGCCGCAGCCATGGGCCCAGGCCTGCAACATCGTGTATCCCCGCGACCTGGTCGCGCGCCTGGGCGGCTTCGACGAGCGGATGCCGGTGGGGGAGGACACCGAGCTGGCGATTCGCGCGCGCGAGCTCGGAGCGCCCTACGTGGCCGCGCCCGAGGTGAGGACCTACCACGCGGTGCACACCCCGTCGCTGCCCCGCCGGCTGCGGGCCGTCTGGCGCTGGCGCGATCTGCCCGCGCTGGTGAAGCGCCATCCCTCGTTCCGCCGCGAGTTCCCGCTCGGCGCCTGCTGGAAGTGGTCCCACGTGTGGCTTCCCCTGGCCGCGGCCGGCCTCGTCGCGGGCCGGCGGCGTCGGGGTCGCTGGGCGCTCCTGGCGGCGCCGTGGATCGTGAACGCGCTGCCGGCGTACGGTTCCGGCGCGCGCGGCCGCCTCCGGGCGGTCAGCGAGTTGCCGCTCGTGGCCGCCGTCGACGCGACGGAGATGGCCGCCCTCGCCGGGGGCAGCCTCCGCCACCGCACGCTCTTTCTCTAGATGGATGACGGACGCGACGGCCTGAGCGTGGCGTACCTCACCCCGTGCTACTGGCCGGAGGTGCGCCGCGGCGGGGAGAGAATGGTGCACGACCTCGCCGCGGGCCTGCGAGCCCGCGGACACCGGCCGCGCGTGGTGACCGCGCATCCCGGCCGCGCGACGCGGTCCGTCGAGGACGGCGTCGAGGTCGTCCGCCACCGCCGGCCGCCGGAGGGCCGCCTGCGGCGACGGGGCTACGAGGAGCACCTGACGCACGTCCCATCCGCCTACCGCGCCCTGGGCGCCGGCACGGATGACATCGCCCACGCGGTCCACGTGACGGACGGCCTCGCCGCGGCTCGCTGGTCGGCGCGCACCGGCCGGCCGTCGGTCCTCACGCATCTCGGCATTCCCGACCGCCGCGAGCTCGTGGCGCGGAGACGGCGTCTGGACATCACGCTGCGCGCGGCACGCGGCTGCACCTGCGTGACCGCGGTCAGCCGCCACTCGGCAGACGCGTTCCAGCGATGGCTCGGCATCGACGCGCGCGCGATCCATCCCCCGGTCGACATGGAGCGCTTCCAACGCGACGGTCCGCGCGCCGACGCGCCGACGATCTTCTTCGCCGCCGCGGCCGAGGCGCCGCACAAGCGGGTCGGCCTGCTCCTCGACGCCTTCCGTCTGGTGCGCCGCGATCGCCCGGCCGCGCGGCTCGTGCTGCTGCGACCGGACGACCCGCGCCTCGCCGCCGACCTCGTCGCCGCGGATGACGCGGTGTCCCTGGTCGAGAACGATGCGGACGTGCTCGTGCCGTCCTACAGCGCCGCGTGGGTCACCGCCCTGCCGTCCGTCGGCGAGGCCTTCGGCCTCGTCCTGGCCGAGTCGCTCGCCTGCGGCACACCGGTGGTGGGCAGCCGCCACGGCGGGATCCCCGAGATCGTCGACG
>DASYIJ010000353.1:0-5910 GCA_035997675.1 Solirubrobacteraceae bacterium | reverse complement strand
CAGGTCCGGGAGCGAGTCGAGGGCCTGGCGACGGTGGGGAACGCCCTTCCAGGCGACGTACAGCGCCATCGCGCCCGCGACCGCCGCGAGCCCGAAGCCGAGCCGGCTCAGCCCGCGCCGTTGCGCCGGCGAGCCTGGGCTTCCTCCGCCACCATCCAGAGGAACGCCGGGTTGCCCAGCAGGTAGCGACGCCACATCCGGTGTGGTTCGATCGCCAGTCGAAAGATCCATTCCAGCCCGTTGTCCGCCAGCCAGTGGGGTGCGCGGGGGACGCGACCGGCGATGTAGTCGAACAGTGCTCCGACCGTCCAGAGCACGTCGGCGCCGAGGCGGTCAGCATAGCGGTCGATGAAGAGCTCCTGTTTGGGCGTTCCCATGCCCACGAGCACGATGTCGGGGGCGGCCTCGTTGACGTCCTCGATGACCCGCTCGTTCTGCGGCGAGCCCAGCTCGGCGTACCCGTGGTGCGATCCGGCGATGCGCAATCGGGGGTACCAGCGCCGGAGACGATCGGCCGCCGCGCGGGCGAGTGTCGGGTCGGCTCCGAGCAGGTAGAGGGACCTGTCCTGCGCCTCGCAGAGGGCCGCCAGGCCCCAGACCCAGTCGGCCCCGGTCATCCGGTGCGGCACCGGCAGGTCGAGCGTGCGCGCGGCGAGGCGCACGCCGTAGCCGTCGCAGTAGACGAGGTCGGCGGATTGCAGCGCGGTGGCCAGCTCCGGCTGGGCGCGCGACCGGTTGACGACGTGGGCGTTGACGTACATCACCCGGTGCTGGGCGCCCTTCCCGACCCAATCGACGATCGTGCGCAGCATCTCGGCCGGTTCCGCGAGCTCGATGGGGATGTCGAAGAGCACCGAGCAGGGGCGCTCGACCGCCGCGAGGTGGCGCGGCCGCACCGGTCCCGTGGCCGGCGGCTCCCCTGGTTCGACCGGGTGCAGTGCCCGTGCGGCTTCGCGTTCCATTGTCGTCCGTGAGCGGGTCCGGCTCCGCGGGACCCGCGCCCAAGATGCTACGCCGTCCCCCTAAAGGCAATCCCCCGATCGGCCCGGCCCTCCCGCGTGCGTAGGCTTGCCCGCGCGATGCCCACCGTCGCTGTCGACACACGCGAGGCCTTCGTCCCGATGCCGCACGGCTCGGGCATCTACGCGCGCCGTCTGGGGGAGGCGCTGCGCGCGGCCGCGGGCCACGACGGTCTCGAGTACTGGTTCCTCGAGCGCGGCGGGCGGGCCCCCGAACTGTGGTGGGAGCAGGTCACGCTGCCGCGCCTGCTGCGCCGGCGGCGGCCCGCGCTGGTCCACGCGCCCAACTGCTTCCTTCCCCTGCGCCGGCCGTGCCCCGGGGTGGTGACCGTGCACGATCTCGCCTTCGAGGACCATCGCGACGACTTCGCCCGTCGCACGGGCTGGAAGTACCGGACCCTGACGCGCCGGGCCGCGCGCTCGGCCGAGCGCGTGATCTGCGTCTCGACGTTCACCCGCGATGACCTGTGCGCGCGCTACGGGGTGGACGCCGAGCACACCCGGGTGGTCCCGATCGCCCCGGCGCTGCCGGTCGGCGCCGCCAAGCCCCCGCCGGGGCGCTACCTGCTCTACGCCGGCGACCTGCGCCCGAAGAAGAACCTCCTGCGCCTGGTGCGCGCCTGGCGCCGGCTGCGCGGCGAGGGTCTGGAGCAGCGGCTCGTCCTCGCCGGGCGCGACTTCGGCGTGGGCGACGACCTGCGCGCGGCCGCCGGGCCCGAGCCGCTCGAGCTGCCGGGGTTCGTCGACGACGGGACGCTCGATGCCCTGATGCGCGGCGCCGATGCGCTCGTGCATCCCTCCCTCTACGAGGGATTCGGCATGGCCGTGGTCGAGGCGATGGTCCGGGGCTGCCCGACGATCCTCGCCCGCGCCGCCGCGCTGCCCGAGACCGGCGGGGACGCCGCTCAGTACTTCGAGCCGCTGGACGAGGCCGATATCGCCCAGGCCATCCTCGCGGTGGTGGATGACCCCGCCCGTTCCTCGGAGCTGATCGCGCGCGGGGACGCGCGTGCCCGGGAGCTGTCGTGGACCCGCACGGCGGCCGAGACCGTCGCGGTATACCGGGAGCTCCTGTGACTCCGACGACGAGCCTGACGATCCTCTCGACCGATGAGGCCCCGATGCTCGAGGCCGCGCTCGCGGCCGCCGTCGCCGAGGGGCCCGACGAGGTCGTCGTCGTGGACAACGCATGCACCGACGCCACCTCGGAGCTCGCGCTCCGCGCCGGCGCCCGCGTGCTCCGGCTGGAACGGCGCGTGCCCTACGCCGCGGCGATGAACGCCACGATCGCGGGATCGCGCGGCGACCTCGTCGCCTTCCTCCAGGCCGACACCTTCGTGGCGCCCGGTTTCCTCGAGGCCGCCCGCGGTCCCTTCGCCGACCCCCTCGTCGGCTCCGTGGCGCCGAAGCTCGTCCGCGCGCTGGGCCCGCGACCGGAGGACCGGCTGGAGGAGCTCGACACCGCCGGCATGGTCGTCGACCGCCGCCGCAAGAACGGGCTGGTCGGTCACGGCGCGCCCGCGTCGGCCTACGCCCGGCGGGCGGAGGTGTTCGGGGCGGACGGAGCCGCGGCGGTGTACCGGCGGGCCGCGCTGGAGGACGTCGCCGTCGACGGCGAGGTCTTCGACGTCGACCTCGAACGCTGGGCCTCCGATGCCGACCTCGCCTGGCGTGCGCACGTGCTGGGCTGGCGGTGCGTGTACGAGCCGGCGGCCGTGGCCTATCACGTCCGCGCCTACTCGCCGTCCACGCGCGCCCGGATGAGCGAGGCCTCCCGCCGGATGCAGTTCCGCAACCGCTACCTGATGATCGCCAAGAACGAGGGTCGCGAGCTGGCGCGCGACCTGCCGCTCGTCCTCGGCTACGAGGTGGTCGCGCTCGGTCACGTGCTCCTGCGCGAGCGCCACCTCCTGCGCGCCTACGGGGACGCCTGGCGGCGCCTTCCCGCCGCCCGCAGGCGCCGCCGCGCGATCCAGCCGCGGCGCGCGCCCCGCCGGGTGCGCTACGGGCTGCGGGCGCCGGCGTGACGGACGCCCGACGGCCTCAGGCCGAGATCAGCCGCTCGACGGACTCGACGTAGCGCGCCGTGTGAAAGCGCCGCGCGCTCCGGGCGGCCGCTGCGCCCATGTCGCCCCGGCGCTCGAGCACGCGCAACACGGCGCTGGCGAGCGCTTCCGGGTCGCCGGGTTCGACCAGCAGCCCCGTCACGCCGTCCTGGACCACCTCGGGCAGGCCGTCGACGCGCGTGGCGACCACCGGCGTGCCGACCGCCATGGCCTCCGCCAGCACCGTCCCGGCGGATTCGCGGTGTGCCGGAAGCACGAGCACGTCGAGGTGCCGCATGAGGCCCGCGCCGCCCTCGACCCAGTCGTAGTGCTCGATCCCCTCGGCGGCGACGACCGCGTCCCGGTAGCGGGAGTCCACGCCGAAGTCGTCGTCGCCGACGAGCACGATCCGCGCGGCGGCGGCGCCGGCGTGAATGGCCGGCGCGGCCTGCACGAGGTCGCGGGCGCCCTTGCGCGGCTCGATGCGCCCGACGTAGCCGATCATCGGCCCGTCTCCCGGCGGCCACGGCGGGTCGACGGCCGGCGGGTCCGGGTCCACCGGCGGGTAGACCACGTTGGGGTGCAGGCCGTTCAGGCGGTCGGCCGCGGCCTGTGACGCCGCGAGCACCACGTCCGCGCCCTGCCAGATCCCGGGGACGCGGGAGACGATGTCGTGGACGTGGAGCACGAGCCGCGCGCCCGACCCGCGCAGCGCGGGCAGCAGCCGGCCGCACACCGCCCCGTTGAGGTAGACGACGTCGTGGTTGCCGGCCAGGCGGCGGGCCCGCATCCACGAGCCCACGGCACGGGCGCCGCGGCGGCGGCGCAACCCGCCGAGCGGGAGCGACACGGTTCCCCATCCGGCGTCGCGGCCCGCCTCGCGCAGCGGGCCCGATCCGGGGGTGGACAGCGTGACCTCCCATCCGCGGTCGTCGAGCCCGCCGAGGAGGCGGAGCAGCGTCGTCTCGGCGCCGCCGGGGTGCGCGACTGGCGCCACCGCAAGCAGGGAGGCCTCCATTGGATCGCGACGATAGTGGTCGCGCCGCGAACGTATCCTGTACCCATGCGCCGCGCCGTCCCCGACCGCTGCGACGTCCTCGTCGTCGGCGCGGGTTTCGCCGGCGCCGTCATGGCCGAGCGCCTCGCCTCCGTCCTGGGGCTGCGGGTGCTCGTGATCGACCGCCGGACGTACGTCGGCGGCAACGCCCACGACCGCGTCGACGACCACGGGATCCGGGTTCACGACCACGGGCCGCACCTCTTCCACACGAACAGCACGCCGATCTTCGAGTACCTCTCGGCGTTCACGCGCTGGACGCCCTACGAGCATCGCGTGCTGGCCAGCGTGGACGGCAGGCTGGTGCCGATTCCGATCAACCAGGACACGATCAACCGCCTCTACGGGCTCTCGCTCGACGCCGCCGGCATCGAGCGCTTCCTGGCCGAGCGCGCCGAGCCGGTGGACTACGTGCGCACCGGCGAGGACGCGGTCGTGGCCCGCGTCGGACGCGAGCTCTACGAGAAGTTCTTCCGCGGCTACACGCGCAAGCTGTGGCGGCTGGACCCCAGCCAGCTCGCGGCCAGCGTCACCGGCCGGATCCCGACCCGCACGAACCGGGACGACCGCTATTTCACCGACGTCCACCAGGCGCTGCCCGCCGGCGGCTACACCGCGATGTTCCAGCGCATCCTGGATCACCCGAACATCCACGTCGCGCTCGAGACCGAGTACGAGGAGCTGAGGGACGAGATCGAGTTCGACCACCTCGTCTACACGGGCACGATCGACGGCTTCTACGGCGAGCGCTTCGGCCCGCTGCCGTACCGCTCGCTGCGCTTCGAGTGGACGACGGTCGACACGCCGGACGATGAGTTCGTCCAGCCGGTCACGCAGGTCAACCATCCGAACGAGCACGAGTACCTGCGCATCACCGAGTTCCGACACCTCGTCGACCAGCGGCTGGACGTCTCCACGCTGTCCTACGAGTTCCCGTCCGATCACGGCGACCCTTACTACCCGATTCCGCGCGCCGAGAATCGTGCGCTCTACCGGCGCTACGAGACGCTGGCCGCCGCGGACCCCGGGGTCACGTTCGTCGGCCGATTGGCGCGCTACCAATACCTCAACATGGACCAGGTCGTCGGGCAGGCCCTGACGACGTTCGAGAAGCTGCGCCCGCGGCTGGCCGAACGGGCCGCGGCCCCGCCTCCCCGACCGGCCTAGATGGCCGCGGTCGGCGTCGTCGTGCCCGTGCGCGGGCCGGCTCCGTTTCTCGACGAGGCGCTCGAATCGGTGTTGCGCCAGGATCCGGCGCCGGAGGCCGTCGTCGTCGTGGACGATGCCTCGCCCGAGCCCGTCCGGATCGACCCCGACCACGCTCGTCGGTGCACGCTCGTGCGGCGCGACATGCCCGGCGGCGCGCCCGGGGCCCGCGATACCGGGCTCGAGCGACTGCAGTCCGATCTCGTGGCCCTCCTCGACGCCGACGACGCGTGGCGGCCGGGAAAGCTCGCCGCCCAGGTCGCGGCGCTCGAGGCGCACCCCGAGGCGGCGGCCTGCTTCGCGCGCGTGCGGGTCGTGGACGACGGGGGCCGGCCGACCGCCGAGCGCTGGGACGAGCTGCCGGGCGGCATGCTGGGACCGGAGACGCTGCTGCCCGTGGTGTTCGAGCGCAACCCGATCCCGACGTCGACGGTCGTGCTCCAGCGCGCCGACCTCCTCGCCGCCGGCGGCTTCGCCGGGCCGCCGCCGTGCGAGGACCAGGACCTCTGGCTGCGGCTGCTGCGCGGAGGGCACGGCTTCGCCAGCGTTCCCGAGGTCCTCGTGGACTACCGCCGCCACGCCG
>DASYIJ010000309.1:0-2545 GCA_035997675.1 Solirubrobacteraceae bacterium | reverse complement strand
CGGCGACCCGACTCGCCCGTGCACGAACGTCTGGTGGAACTCGTCGGTCGCGGCGTAGGCGAGCGTGATGACCGCCGCCAGCAGCGGGCGCCGAAAGCCGAAGGCGCGCGACCACAACCACCACAGCAGCCCGTACTCCGCCATGTGCACGATCTTGCGGCCGATCTCGTCGATCAGGCCGAGGCCCGAGTTCAGGTCGGGCTGGGCGGACAGGAAGAAGATGATGCCCATCAGCGCCAGCGGCGGCGCGAAGGCGGCGAGGCGTCCGGGTGCCATACGATCGACATCGTAGGTCGATGCCGTGATCTCCATCACCACCAAGTCGCCGTACGCGCTCCAGGCGCTCGCCGAGCTCGGCCGCAGCGGCGGTGACGGGCCGGTGCCGATCGGCGAGCTGGCCCGGCGCCGCGACATCCCCGTGCAGTTCCTCGAGCAGCTCTTCGCCGTGCTCCGCCGGGCCGGGGTTTTGCGCTCCCAGCGGGGCGTGAAGGGCGGCTACTCCTTCGCCCGCCCGCCGGCCGAGATCACCGTGCTCGAGCTCGTCGAGCTGCTCGACGGCCCGCTCGGCGCCGACGCCAAGGGCGTGTTCGGCGACGCGGCGACGGCCGCGCGCGACGTGCTCGCCAAGACCACCGTGCAGGACGTGATGGAGCGCGAGGCGCGCGAGTCCGGCTCGGCGATGTACCACATCTGACGCAGCCGTTTGTGTCAGCTCGAGCGCAGTCTTGCGCGGCGCTCGGCCTCGGCCTGGATCCCGTCGAGCGACTGCGCGACCGTTTGCTCCCAGACGGCGGCGACGCGCTCGCCCCACCACTGCCCCAGCCTCCAGAGGTCGGTGCCCATCTCGCCGGTGTAGCGGAACGCGGTTCCCCCGGGCACCGGGCGCAGCTCGAAGGTCTCGGTGACATGGGGGACCGGGCCGCGCACGAGCCGAAAGCTGATGCGATCGGGGCGCTCGAACCGCACGGTCTCCAGGGTGGCGGTGGTGCCGCGCCCGGTGGGGGTGAGGTGCTCGGCCAGGACCATGTCGGTGCCGCGCTCCCAGACGCGCAGCTCGTCGTGCATCGCGCGGGGCGTGCGACCCAGGTAGGGGCTCGCGATCGTGTCGAAGACGACCTCGGGGGGCGCATCGATCGTGCGGGCGATCGGTCCCAGCGGCCGCACCCGGCGCCCGACACCGAGGTCGATGGTCAGTGCGCCGCGAAGCAGCGCGTAGCCCCCGGCCGCGGCGGCCAACGGCCAGGCGAGCAGGGCGATCCGGCGCACGGCCATAGCCTACGCGGGGGCGGGGGGCGCCACGGGAGCATGGCGGCAGGGTCGTCATCACGCGGCGGGGATCGCGGTTACAGTGCCGCCGAATGGCGGGAATCCCGATCAACATCGCGGAGCATGTGGGTCGCACGCCGATGCTGCGGCTCACGCGCGTCCTCGAGGGCGCGGCGCCCGACGTCGAGCTCTACGCGAAGCTCGAGTCGTTCAACCCGGGTGGGAGTGTCAAGGACCGCATCGGCGTGGCGATGATCGAGGCCGCCGAGGCCGAGGGCCGGATCGAGCCCGGCCGGACCACCATCGTCGAGGCCACGAGCGGCAACACGGGCATCGCACTCGCCTTCGTCTGCGCCGCCAAGGGCTACGACCTCGTGCTCACGCTGCCCCAGGGCATGAGCCGCGAGCGCAGCGGGCTCCTGCGGCTCTACGGCGCCGAGGTCCAGGAGGTCGAGTCGCTCGGCGGGATGGACGAGGCGGTCGAGGCCGCGCGTCGGATGGCGGAGCGCGACGACGTGTTCCTGCCCGACCAGTTCTCCAATCCGGCCAATCCCGAGATCCACCGTCGCACGACCGCGCCCGAGATCCTCGAGGCGCTCGACGGTCGCGTGGACGTGTTCGTGGCCGGCGTGGGCACCGGTGGGACGATCACGGGCGTCGGAGAGGTGCTCAAGGACGCCAATGCGGAGGCTCGGATCGTCGGCGTCGAGCCGCGCGGGTCGGCCGTGCTCTCGGGCCGGCCGCCGGGCCCGCACAAGATCCAGGGGATCGGCGCGGGGTTCGTGCCCGCGGTGCTCAACCGCGAGGTCCTCGACGAGGTGATCGCGGTCGACGACGAGGATGCGATCGAGGTCGCCCGACTGCTGGCGCGCCGTGAGGGCGTCCTCGCCGGGATCTCGGGCGGGGCGGCGGTGCACGCCGCACTCGAGATCGCCCGCCGGCTGGAGTCGGAGGGCCGCCGGATCGTCACGATCCTGCCGGACTCGGGCGAGCGCTACGTGTCCACGCCGTTCTTCGCGCCCTAGCCGAGCCCGCGCCCCGCCGTCGCTACGCTTTGTCACATGCTCGGCCTGGGAACGCTGGCCCGGGTGCTCGGAGAGGTGCGCAACGACGTCGCAGCCGCACGCGAGCGCGATCCGGCGGCGCGCGGGGTGGCCCCCGCAGAGATCCTCGCCTCGTGGCCGGGTGTCCACGCCCTGCTCGTGCACCGGGTCGCCCACGGCCTGAACGAGGCGGGCGTCCCGATCGTCCCCCGCGGCCTGGCCACGGCCTCGCGCGC
>DASYIJ010000240.1:0-3393 GCA_035997675.1 Solirubrobacteraceae bacterium | reverse complement strand
CTGACAACTGACAACTGACAACTCAAGCCCTACGCCGGCGGCGGCTCCGCGTCCGGGCGCGGCGGCTCGGTGTCCCGCCGTCGCGGGCGTTCGCGGCGCGGGCGGGCCGGGCGGCTTGGATTTGAGAGGAAGAGCCCCGCGCTGCCTGCCATGAGGAGCAGGAAGGCGCCGAGCGTCTCGAGGTAGAAGCCGGACTTCGGCGAGGCCGTGGCGTCGGTGAAGCGCTGGCCGATGACACCGGTCTTGTGGATGTCGGGCAGGTCGACGGCGAGCATGATGACCAGCGCGACGAGCCCGATCGCGGCCAGCGCCGCCATCGCCGGTCGGCTGCCGCCGCGCGTGGCGCCGTAGGCCATCGGCAGCGCGAACAGCCCGAGGATCAGCAGGGCGTAGCTGTGATGCGAACCGCCGCTGATCGAGTGCTTGGAGACGGTCAGCACCTTGATGTCGATCAGCGTCGACAGGTCGGCCACGATGAGCAGGATCGCGCCCAAGAAAGCCGCGCCCGCGAGCGCCGCTCCGAGCACGGACGACGCGTTGATCCGGCCCCCGGAAGGCCCCCGGAAGACCCGCCTTCCTCTGCTATCCTCACGCACTGGCCCGCGGGGTGACGCTTCCACGTCTACTGCGCCTCCCGCGGTCTGGAGAACCGCCCTCGTGGAGACTGCGACCACATAGACGACTCCGCCCGGCCGACACCTGCGTGACGCATGGGCCCAACGGGCCCATTTTTGTGCCCGCAGGAGGGCCAACCGCCACACGACGACCCAAGGCTTATGCCCAACTCGCTAGAGAAAATTCGCAACATCGGGATCATGGCGCACATCGACGCCGGTAAGACGACGACGACTGAGCGCATCCTCTATTACACCGGACGCACCCACAAGATGGGTGAGGTTCACGAGGGCGCCGCGACCATGGACTGGATGGAGCAGGAGCAGGAGCGCGGCATCACGATCACTTCGGCGGCCACGACCGCGGAGTGGAAGGGCAACCGCATCAACATCATCGATACGCCCGGCCACGTGGACTTCACGGTCGAGGTGGAGCGCTCGCTGCGCGTGCTCGACGGCGCGATCGCCCTGTTCGACTCGGTTGCCGGCGTCGAGCCGCAGTCCGAGACGGTGTGGCGCCAGGCCGACAAGTACCGCGTCCCGCGCATCGCGTACATCAACAAGATGGATCGCATCGGCGCCGACTTCGAGCAGGGCGTGCAGACCATGATCGACCGCCTCGGCGCCCATCCGGTCCCGATCCAGCTTCCGATCGGCAACGAGGCGAGCTTCCGCGGCATCGTCGACCTCGTCGCCAACAAGGCGATCGTCTACCCCGAGGGGGACGAGCTCGGCACCGCGCAGGAGGTCACCGACATCCCCGAGGACATGGCCGAGGCGGCCGCCGCCGCCCGCGAGCACCTGCTCGAGGAGGTGTCCCACTTCGACGACGAGCTCCTGGAGCTGATCCTGGAGGACAAGGACATTCCCGAGGACCGGCTCAAGCAGGCCATCCGCAAGGCCACGCTCGCGATCAAGCTCACGCCGGTCCTGTGCGGTTCCTCGTTCAAGAACAAGGGCGTCCAGCCGCTGCTCGACGCCGTGATCGACTACCTGCCCTCGCCGCTCGAGGTTCCGCCCGTCGAGGGCGTCGAGCCCGTCAAGGGCGAGGACGATGGCCGCCCGGCCAGCCGGCGTCCCACGGAGGAGGACCCGTTCAGCGGGCTCGCGTTCAAGATCATGGCCGACCCCTACGTCGGCAAGCTCACCTACTTCCGCGTGTACTCCGGCAAGGTCGAGGCCGGGTCGCGCATCCTCAACGTCAACACCGGACGGACCGAGCGAGTCGGGCGCATCCTCATGATGCACGCCAACCACCGCGAGGAGGTCGCCTCGGTGTCGGCCGGCGAGATCGCCGCCGCCGTGGGGATCAAGCAGGTCCACACCGGGGACACCCTGTCCGCGCCGGACGCGCCGATCAAGCTCGAGATGATCGAGTTCCCCGAGCCGGTCATCAAGGTCGCGATCGAGCCCAAGACCAAGGCCGACCAGGAGAAGATGTCGGTCGCCCTCGGCCGCCTGGCGGAGGAGGACCCGACATTCCAGGTCCAGAGCAACGAGGAGACCGGCCAGACCGAGATCTCCGGCATGGGCGAGCTGCACCTCGAGGTGCTGGTCGACCGGATGCTGCGCGAGTTCAAGGTCGACGCCAACGTGGGCCGGCCGCAGGTGTCCTACCGCGAGACGATCCGCGGCGAGGCCCGCAAGATCGAGGGCAAGTTCGTGCGCCAGACCGGCGGCTCGGGCCAGTTCGGCGTGGTCAACATCGACCTCGAGCCGGCTCCCGGCGAGGGCTTCGACTTCGTCAACAAGATCAAGGGCGGCTCGATCCCCATCGAGTTCATCCCGGCCGTGGAGAAGGGCGTCGAGGAGGCGCTGGAGAACGGCCCGAAGGCCGGCTACCCGATCGTCGACGTCCGCGTCACGCTCGTGGACGGCAAGTCCCACGACGTCGACTCCTCCGAGATCGCCTTCAAGGTCGCGGGATCGCTTGCCCTCCAGGAGGCCGCCAAGCGCGCCAAGCCCGTCCTGCTCGAGCCGGTGTTCTCGGTCGAGGTCGTCACCCCCGAAGACTTCCTGGGCCCCGTCGTCGGTGACCTCAACCGCCGGCGTGGGCACGTGACGAGCCAAGAGAAGCGCGGAAACGCGCAGGTGGTCTCGGCCACCGTCCCGCTGGCCGAGATGTTCGGCTACGCGACCGACCTGCGCTCGACGACGCAGGGCCGCGCGACCTACACCATGCAGTTCGAGAAGTACGACGAGGTCCCGGCGAAGATCGCCGAGGAAGTGATCGAAGGCCGCCAGGGCACCCCCGTGCCGGCCTAGCCCCACCATCTGAGCTAGATTTCCCAGGTTCGCCCGAACCCGGGAACAAACAAACTTCCAAGAGGAGCGAACCCCAAGTGGCGAAAGAGAAGTTCGAGCGCGACAAGCCGCACGTGAACGTCGGCACCATCGGTCACATCGACCACGGGAAGACCACGCTGACCGCGGCGATCACGCACGTCCTCTCCGAGAAGACGGGCGGCGAGGCGAAGAGCTTCGAGGAGATCGACAACGCTCCGGAGGAGAAGGAGCGCGGGATCACCATCGCCACCTCGCACGTCGAGTACGAGACGGACAACCGGCACTACGCCCACGTCGACTGTCCCGGGCACGCCGACTACATCAAGAACATGATCACCGGCGCCGCCCAGATGGACGGCGCCATTCTCGTCGTCTCGGCGGCGGACGGGCCGATGCCCCAGACCCGCGAGCACATCCTGCTCGCCCGTCAGGTAGGCGTGCCCTACATCGTCGTGTTCCTCAACAAGGCCGACATGGTCGACGACCCCGAGCT
>DASYIJ010000201.1:0-2075 GCA_035997675.1 Solirubrobacteraceae bacterium | reverse complement strand
CTGCGGGCCGCCGTTGGGCGCGACGTCCCAGAGGCGCGCCGCGATCTCGGCGGTGCCGGGCGGCCCGGTGACGGCGAACTTCCCGGTGATCGTGGGCGCCCCGAGCAGCGTGTAGCCGTTGCCCGCGGCCGGCGCGAAGCGGTACGTGGCCGTCCCGCCGAGGTTGCCGGACGCGGTCGTCGCACAGGCATTGCCGCCGCCGGCGATGGGGTCCACGGCCTGGTTGACCGTCGGATCGCCGCCGCCCGACTGGATCGTCTGGGCGGCGGGAGACGCCAGCCTGACCTCGCCGGGCTGCAGATCCGTCCAGTTCGCGGCGGTGAACGGCCCCGCGGAGGCCGCGGCCTTCGGGCACGTCTGCGTGAGCACCGTGACGTCGTTCGCCGGCGTCGCGGACTCGCCCTTGAGGTAATGGCCGAACCATTCGACGATCGCGGCGTCGCGCCGCGCCAGGTCGGCGGCCTTGTTCGATCCGCGCATGTGACCCCAGTCGAAGAACATGAGCTTGAGCGGGGCGTTGGGGTAGCGCTCGCGCAGCCCGTTGGCGTAGCGCAGGGCCTCGTCGACCGGGAAGAGGTCGTCGGTGAACCCGTTGGAGATGAAGAGCGGAGCGGGCTGATGGCTGTTGTCGAGGTAGAACGACGAGTGGTGGGCGGCGATCTCGGCCACCACCGCCCGCGTCTGCGGGTTGGAGTCGTAGGGCTCACCGGCGTTGGTGAGCGCGAACCACTGGTGGAGGTCGGCGCCCGGGTCGACGCCGGGCGGCGAGTAGTAGCCGGTGGCCTCGCCGCTGGCGAACAGGCCGGCGACGAAGGACTGCTTCAGCACGCCCACCGGGTTGCCGTCCGAGCCGGCCTTCGTGTAGTCCGTCGGCGTGAGCAGGTAGTCGACCGTGCGGCCGTTGGGGACGAGCGAGTACACGAGGTCGGTCCAGGGAATGCCGGGCGCCGCCGCCGCGATCCGCATCGGCTTGCCGTTCGGGCTCGTCCACGGCTTGAGCTTGTTGTCCGTCGCGTCCCAGATGCGGTCGCGCAGCGCGGCCAGAGCCATCGAGAACCCGCCGCCGTAGGACTGGCCGGTCGCGCCGACGCGCTGCCCGTCGACCAGCCCCTCGTCCGCCAGCCGCCCGGCGAGGTTCTGGGCGTCGCGGATCTCGTAGCGGGTGTCCATGAGCTTGATCCAGCCCTGGGCGCACGCGGCCAGCGACGTCGGGTCGGGCGGGACGATGCCGCGGGCGGCGAGCGACCCGCACGAGCCGTTGAATCCGCGGGAGGTGTAGCTGAGCACGGCGTAGCCGCGGTCGGCCCAGGGCTTCATGTCATCGATCCCCATCTTCTGGCCGCCGTAGCCGTGCATGAGCATCACGAGCGGCAGGTTCGTCCCGCCGCCGGCGGGCAGCGCGACGTTGGTGTCGAGCAGGACCTTGCCGTCCCACCCGGCGACGCGGTGGGCGCTGTCGCCCTCGCAGAACAGGACGCCCTTCTGGGCGCTGCAGGGGATGTTGAGCGCCGAGACCGCCCGGGCCCCGGCGGGGGCGACCAGCGAGCAGGCGACCGCCGCCGCTGCCGCGGCCACCGCGATGCGCCCTCGGATCCTCCTCGTCGGTCTCATCCCTCGGCCACCATGCCGATGCACCGGAACCCTAGAGAACACCGGTCGCGGCGGCGCCGGTACCGGCGCGGGCGCCGCGAGGCCGCCGCTACACTCGCCGCGCGATGCGGCGGCTCGTCCTCCTGGCGGTGGCGGGGTTGCTGGCCGTGGCGCCGGCGGCGCGGGCGGCGCCCGACCCGCTGCGCCCACAGCAGTGGGGCCTCGACATGATCGAGGCCGACCCCGCGCATCAGGTTGGCAGCGGCTCCGGCGCCGTGGTCGCCGTGATCGACAGCGGCGTGCAGGCCGACCACCCGGACCTCGCGGGCCGGCTCCTCTCGGGATACGACTTCGTGGACAACGACGGGACGCCGCAGGACGGCAACGGCCACGGCACCCACGTGACCGGCATCGTGGCCGCCGACGCGAACAACGGCATCGGCGTCGAGGGCGTCGCCCCGGGAGCGATGGTGCTCCCGGTGCGC
>DASYIJ010000169.1:0-2738 GCA_035997675.1 Solirubrobacteraceae bacterium | reverse complement strand
CTCGGTCTCGGAGTAGTTGCCACGCCGGCCCCGGACGCCGTAGTGGAAACGGATCAGCGTCCAGTCGGTGGTGAACTCGTGCGACTGGAACGGGCGCTCGGGGTGGTCGCCGATCACGAGGGCCGCAGCGTGGTCGCGCAGCAGCGCATACACCTCGGGCACGAACCAGCTCGCATGGCGAAACTCAAACGCGTGGCGACCGGCCGGGAGCTGATCGAGCGCGCTGGCGAGCCGCTCGTCGTCGCGGTGGAAGTTCGCCGGCAGCTGCCAGACGATCGGTCCCAGCTTGGGGGTCCCGACGAGCGGCTCGATGCGCTCGTAGAACCGGGCAACGCCAGGGTCCAGGTCGGCCAGGCGCTTGACATGGGTCAGGTAGCGCGAGGCCTTCAGCGCGAACACGAAGTGGTCGGGCGTCTGCTCCACCCACGAGGCGACCGCGTCCCGCGAGGCCAGCCGGTAGAAGGTGCTGTTGACCTCGACGGTGTCGAAGAGCGTGGCGTAGTGGCTCAGCCAGCGGCGCGGCGGCAGGCCGCGCGGGTACACCCGCTCGCGCCAGTCGGCGTAGTTCCAGCCCGAGCAACCGATGTGGACGGGCGCCATTCGCTCTCCTTCCGTGCGCCGCGAGCGAAGCGCCGACTCTATTCGAGTCGGTTAGCGTCCCCCACATGATGCTGCGAGACGGATCGCAGGTCGACGTGCGCCCGATCTCCGCAACCGACAGGGACCTGATCCGTCAGGGGTTCGAGCGGCTCAGCCCGGAGTCGCGCTACCGGCGCTTCCTTTCCCCCGTCCCCGAGCTCGACAATCGCACGCTCTCCTACCTGACCGACGTCGACCACCACGACCACGAAGCCCTGGTCGCACTCGACTCCGCCACGGGCGACGGGGTCGGGGTGGCCCGCTTCGTCCGCGACCCCACCGAGCCGCGGTCGGCCGAGGTGGCGGTCACGGTGGTGGACGATTGGCAGGGCCGGGGTCTCGGCACGGCGCTGCTCGACGCCCTCGCCGATCGTGCCCGGGAGGAGGATGTGCGGCGCTTCACGGCACTCGTGCTGGCCGACAACCGAAACATGCTCGGCATGCTCGGTGAGATCGGCTCCGCGCGCGTCGTCGATCGCGAGCAGGGTACGGTCGCGCTCGCGGTCGACTTACCGGCCGAGGGTGTCGCCCCGGAGCTGGTCGATTGGCTGCGCGCTGCGGCGCGCGGGCTCGTCGAGCTGATCCGCCGCGACGAGCCGAGGCCGGCGCCGCGCTAGCGGCTCAGCGCTTCGCGGCCGGCTTGCGGCGAGCGGTGGACTTGCGCGCCGGCGACTTGCGCGCGGTCGACTTGCGGGCGGTCGTGCGTTTGGCAGGCGAGCGCTTGGCTGCTGTGCCGCTGCGGGAGCGGATGGCCTTCGCGGCTTCCTCGAGATCCTTCTGGATGGCCTTGCCAAGCTTGCCGCTGTCGCGCTGCAGCGCCCTGAGCCCCTTCTGGAGATCGCGGTAGGCCGCCTTGGAGTTGCGCTTCTGCGCATCCTTGGCCAGCGCGCCGAAGCTCTTCTGCAGCGACTCCAGGGACCGGTTGAACGCCTTCACGCTGCTCGGCGCGGCGTTGGCCGAGCTCTTGCGGGCAGTCGACTTCCGGGCCGTGGTCTTGCGGGCCGTGGTCTTGCGGCGGGTCGTGGCCTTCTTGGGTGCGGGCATCGAGTCGCTCTCCTCCTCGCGTGCGGACGGTTGCCTTGCGCACGCTATGCGTTTCGACCGGCGAGTGCCACCCCGGTTTTTGTTACGAGCTCGCGACGGCGGTCCACGTACGGCGTTCCGACCACTCCCGCAGAGCGTCGACAACGCGAGCGAGTCGCTCGCCGTCGGCCGTCAGCCGGTACTCGACCTGAGGCGGGCGCGCCGGAACGACCACGCGCTCGAGCACGCCCGCGGACTCCAGCTCGGTCAGCCGCTGGGCGAGGGTGCGGGGCGGCACGGACCCCAGCGCCTGCGCGAACTGGTTGAAGCGCCGCGCGCCGTTGTGACTGGCGTACAGCACGGCCAGCGACCAGCGACGTCCGAGGAGGTCCGCCGCACGGCGGACCTCCTCGGGGACCGGCGTGCACTCAGCGCAGCGCCACATCGCCCGCCGGCTCCCGGGCGGGCTCGAGCGCCAGCCCGAGCACCTCGCCGATCGTCATCACCGGATGGAACGTCATCTGCTCGCGCACGTCCTCGGGGACGTCCTCGAGATCGCCGCGGTTGCGCTCGGGCAGGACCACATCGGTCAGCCCGGCCGCGTGGGCGGCCAGCACCTTCTGCTTGAGACCGCCGATCGGGAGCACACGGCCCTGGAGCGTGACCTCGCCGGTCATGCCCACCGTGTGCCGGACCGGCCGGCCCGACAGCAGTGACGCCAGCGCGGTGGTCATCGTGACGCCGGCGCTCGGGCCGTCCTTGGGGATGGCCCCGGCGGGCACGTGGACGTGGAACTCGCGATCGTCAAACACGTCGTCGGCGATCCCGAGATCATCCGCGTGGCCACGGACGTAGGACAGCGCGATCCGCGCCGACTCCTTCATCACGTCGCCCAGCTGGCCGGTCAGCACCAGGCCGTCGCCCTTGCCCTTCATTCCGGTCGCCTCGACGAACAGGACGTCGCCACCTGTTCCGGTGACGGCCAGCCCGGTCGCGACGCCCGGCACCGCGGTGCGCTCGGCCGCCTCCTGGAAGAACTTCTGGCGGCCCAGGGCGTCGCGGACGGCGTCCAGCTC
>DASYIJ010000102.1:0-5496 GCA_035997675.1 Solirubrobacteraceae bacterium | reverse complement strand
CCGCCGCCAGACCGACATGCTCGCGAACGGCGAGATCTCCTCCGTCGCGCTCGTCGACGGCGCGCTGGAACGGATCGAGCGCCTCCAGCCGCAGCTCGGCGCGTTCCGCCTCGTGCGCGGCGACGCCGCGCGGACCGAGGCGGCCGAGGCCGACCGTCGCTTGGCGGCCGGCGAGCGTCTTCCCCTGCTTGGCGTGCCCATCGCGGTCAAGGACGACGTGGACCTCGCGGGCGAGAGCACACCGTTTGGCTGTGCCGGGGAGTTCCCCCTCGCCAAGGCGGACGCCGAGGTCGTGCGGCGTTTGCGCGCGGCCGGCGCCGTGATCGTCGGCAAGACGGCGACGCCCGAGTTCGGCCAGTGGGCCTTCACCGAGGGCGGTCCCGACTTCGCGCCGGCGCACAACCCGTGGAACCTGGACCACACCCCGGGGGGCTCGAGCGGCGGGTCCGCCGCCGCGGTCGCCGCCGGGCTGGTGCCGGCCGCCGTCGGCTCCGACGGCGCGGGCTCGGTCCGCATCCCCGCCGCGTGGTGCGGGCTTGTGGGCCTCAAGCCCCAGCGGGGCCGCATCTCGACCTGGCCCGACGCAGAGGCCTTCCACGGCATCACGTGCTTCGGTCCCCTCACTCGCACCGTCGAGGACGCGGCGCTCCTGCTCGACGTCCTGGCGGGCAACCGCGACGGCGACCGGCACCGCCCGCCCGCGCCGGTCGAGCCGTTCGCGGACGCAGCGCGGCGGCCCCCCGGGCGGCTGCGGGTGGCGCTGTCGTTCGCCACGCCCTTCGGCGTGTCCGGCAAGGTGGATCCCGAGGTCCGCGCGGCGGTGGAGCGGACCGGCGAACGTCTGCGCGCGCTCGGCCACGACGTGTTCGCCTCCGACCCCGACTACGGGCTGATCGGCCCGACCTTCGTCCCGCGCGGGAGCAACGGGGCATACGAGCTCTACTCGCGGCTTCCGACCGGCGCGACGGTCGAGGGGCGGACGAGGTTCCACGCCACCGTCGGGCGCTTCCTCGGCGGCCCGCTCCTCACCGTCTCGCGCCGCGCCGAACCCCGGCTGCGCCGCCGCGCCGCGCGGATCTTCGACCGCGCGGACGTCGTGCTCACGCCGACGACCGCCGAGCCGCCGCTGCGCATCGGGGAGCTCGCCGGGCGGAACTGGTGGTCGACCAGCACGCGCCAGGCCGACGCCTGCCCGTTCGCGTTCGCCTGGAACTACACCGGGTGGCCGGCCCTCAACGTCCCCGCCGGCTTCACAGACAAGGGACTGCCGATCGGAGCCCAGTTCCTCGGCCGAGAGAACGACGAGGCCACGCTCCTCCAACTCGCCGCCCAACTCGAAAAGACGGAGAACTGGGCAGCCAAAACGCCACCCCTAAGAACTAAGAACCAAGAACCAACCCCGACGCGCTAGGCCGCGGCAATCGCGCCCGCGGTCCGATGCGCCAGTGCCATCACCGTGCCCATCGGATTCGTCCCCGTCGCCGAGGGGAACGCGCTGGCGTCGCCGATCCAGACACCCTCGACGTCATGCAGCTCGCCGTATGGTCCGGCGACACTCGTCTGCGGATCGTTCCCCATGCGCGCCGAGCCCATCTGGTGGGCGGAGAAGGTCGCGTGCTCGTAGGGCGAGAGCGGTGCCGCCTGCGCGCCCTCGATGAACGCGTCGAGGTCCTCGCCCTTCCGCCAGCGGTGCAGCCGGCGGTGCAGCGTGAAGATCTCGTGCGCGCCGGCCGCCTCGTGCAGTCGCGACAGCTCGGCGAAGCCGCGCCGGAAGATCCGCTGGTCCTGGGCGTCGTCGAACGGGTACGTGTGCACCGCGTTGCCGTCGCCGTCGATGGTCACGCGGCCGTGCCCCTGGTCCCGGATCAGGAACACGAAGGCCGAGGCGAAGCGGCCCTGCGACATCAGCTCCTTGTGCTGCTCGCCCGACTCCCACGGCGCGGCCGAGCCGGTCGACCCGGTCGAGGCGTGCCCGCACTCGATCAGGAAGCCGTGGTCGTTCTCGATGCGCTCGAACTCGTGCGAGAGCCCCGTCTGCGGTGCACCCCACCAGCCCTTCTGCGGCTCGTCGTACATGCCGATGACGGCGGTCCCCGGGTGCAGCCGCAGGTACTCGCCGACGGCCGGTCCGCCGATGCCGGAGCGCAGCAGGATCGCCGGGGTTTCCAGCGACCCGGCGGCCAGCACGACCTGGGGGGCGCGCACGACCACCCGGGCGCTGCGCCCGTCGGCGTCCGTGTAGGTCCCCTCGACGCCGGTCGCCCGGCCGTCCTCCGTCAGCACGCGTTCGACGCGGCAGTTGACGACGAACTCCGAGCCGGCGTCGGCCGCGTCCTGCAGGTACGTCTTCAGCGTGCCCTGCTTGGAGCCGGATTGGTCGCCGTAGCCGAGGAAGCCGGCGTTGTCGGGGGAGTACGTCTCGGGATCGGTGTTGCGGACGATGGTGTCGAAGTCGTAGCCGACCTTCTCGCACGCCTCCTTCAGGCGCTGGTGCGGGCCGTTCCAGTCGCTGCAGCGATCGTTGGCCGAGATTCGCTCGAACACCGCGTCGAGATGGCGATCGAACTCGGGCCCGTCCAGGCCCTCGAGCCCATGCTCGCGTGCCCACTCCTCGCGCACCCACGGCCGCGTCCGCAGGCAGTTGGTCCAGTTCACCGTCGTCCCACCGCCGAGGTTCTGGCCCGCCATGATCACGACCTGGCCGTCGTGGGTCGGGTGCAGGGCGCCGCCGTGGTAGAGGTGCTCGTACGCCCACATCTCGAGCTGGTTGAAGTCCGCCTCGTTGTAGTAGCCGCCCATCTCCAGCACGGCCACGCGCTTGCCGTCCGCGGCCAGCGTGCCCGCGATGACCCCGCCGCCCGCGCCCGAGCCGACGACCGCGACGTCGGCCTCCAGGGTCAGGTCCTCGTCACCGGGCGTCGTCACCGAGATCGTCTTGGGGGCGTTCTCCGGCGAGGGAGGCGCGGACACCGGGCCCGGGTAACCGAGCACCTCCCAGTTCGGGTTGATGCCCGTGTCGGCATCGGGAAGGGCGTAGAAGAGCATGAGCGTCAGACCCCGGAACGCGCTGACCCCGGCGAGCGTGTCCGGGTCGGAGTCCCCGAAGGCGTGCACCATTGCCTCGCGCGCCGTCTGGTCGGCGTCGCCGAAGCCCTCCTTGGCGAGCGCGTCGAGCAGGGCGCGCAGCCCGTCGAGCTGCTCCTCGGGGAGCTGGCCGAGGGCCTGTTCGATGGCGTCAGGGATTCCCAGGTCCGACGCGGAGCGCGCCCAGAAGCCCGTCGGGTCGTCCTCGCGCTCCAGTGACGGAGCGAACGTGTCGCACAGCCGCGCCAGCGTGTCCCGCTGGATCTCGCTCAGGACGACGGTGACGGCCATCTCTGCGCTCCTCTCCTCGGACGGCGAACGCACGGATCGTACTGCGCGCTAGCTTTCCGGCCCATGGCTCCTCCCCCGCGTTCGCTGCAGGGCCGGGTCGCCGCCGTCACCGGCGGCGCGCGGGGGATCGGGCGCGCGATCGCCGCAAGTCTCGCCGGCCGGGGGATGAAGGTCGCGATCGGGGACGTCGACCAGGCCGCCGCCCAGGCGACGGCCGCCGACCTGGGTTGCGCCGCCTACCCGCTCGACGTGACCGACCCGGAGTCCTTCGCGGCGTTCCTGGATCGCGTCGAGGCCGAGCTCGGCCCGCTCGACGTCATGGTCAACAACGCCGGGATCCTGCACCTCGGGCCGTTCGTGGAGGAGGACGAGGCCAGCCAGGCCCGCCAGGTGGACATCAACCTGCACGGGCCGATGCGCGGGACCAAGCTCGCCCTGCGGCGGATGCGCCCGCGCGGGCGGGGGCACATCGTCAACATCGCGTCCTCGGCGGGCAAGCTGACCCCACCCGGCATCGCCACCTACACGGCGACCAAGCACGGCGTCGTGGGCTTCACCGAGGCGGTGCGGCTGGAGAACGTCGGCGCCGGGATCGAGTTCTCGATCGTGATGCCCGGGGTGGTCAACACCGAGATGATCGCCGGGTACGAGGACGCGCGCGGCGTGCGCAACGTCGAGCCCGAGGACGTGGCGGCCGGGGTCGTCGACGCGCTGGAGCATCCGCGAGTCGACGTGTGGGTCCCCCGTTCCCTCGGGCCGACCCACCGGCTGACGAGCCTGATGCCCCGCCGTCTGCGAGAGGCCGTGATGCGCGCGCTCAAGGTCGACCGCGTCACCTGGGACGCGGACCGCTCGGCGCGAACGGCCTACGAGGCGCGCGCCGCGGCATCCGAGCCGTCGCGCTCGGTGCGCGACGACGCCGTCGCCTGACGGTCGTTGCCGTCCCCGCCGCCCGGGCGCAGGATCAGGCACGTGGTGGTCGCATGGGCCAGCAACTCCTCGTCGGCCTCGCGCCAGACGCGGGCCTCTGCCGTCGCGACGGTCCCTCCCCGGTGCACGACCCGCGCGCGGCACCTCACGGTGCCGGTCTCGGCGACGATCGGGCGCAGGTAGTTGGCCTTCAGCTCGAGCGTCGTGTAGCCCACGCCCGCGGGAAGCTCGCTGTGGACCGCGCAGCCCATGGCCGAGTCCAGCAGGGTGGCCGTGACCCCTCCGTGGACCATGCCGATCGGGTTGTACAGGGACTCGCAGGGGGTCAGCGTGAACGTCGCCACGCCCCACTCGACCGCGACGATCCGCATCCCGAGCAGGCGGGCGACCGGCGGGGCGGGCAGATCACCGTCGACCATCGCCCGCAGGAAGTCCAGGCCCGCCATCTCGCGCCCGCTCGCGGCGAGGGCCGCCGGGTCGTCCCATTCGACCACCCGCGCGCGGGTTGCGCCGACCGTGCCGTTCGTTTCGCGGGTGTCCGGGCTGGCTTGCAAAGTGAAAGGCAGGCTATCGGCTTGCCTTGCGTTTTGCAACTCAGGCGCCTATCCTGACGCTCGTGCCGCTCCGCGCCTACGACCAGAACTGCTCGATTGCCCGGACCCTCCAGGTGGTTGGGGAGCGGTGGACGCTCCTCGTGCTGCGGGAGGTCTTCACCGGCCAGCGGCGGTTCGAGGAGATCCAGCGCAACCTCGGAGTGGCGACGAACATCCTCTCCGACCGCCTGCAGACCCTCCTCGACGCCGGCATCCTCGAGCGCCGGGCGCTCGCCGACCGCTCAGATCGCTCCGAGTACCGGCTGACGGAGAAGGGCCTGGACCTGAACTCGGTCCTGCTCGAGCTGATGCGCTGGGGCGACCGCTGGGACGCGCCGGCGGGGCCGCCGATGGCCGTCGAGCACCGCGACTGCGGCCACGAGACCCACGCGGTGCAGACCTGCTCGCACTGCGGCGGCGAGCTGACCGCCCGCAACGTACGCGTGCATCCCGGGCCGGGGGCCCGCGCGCCGGCACCATCCTTAGCGACTAGCGACTAGCGACTAGCGACTAGCGACTAGCGACTAGCGCCCAGCGACTAGCTCAACCAATCCGCGATGAGCGCCCCAATGCGCCGCCCCTGATCCTCCTGCAGGAA
>DASYIJ010000093.1:0-7636 GCA_035997675.1 Solirubrobacteraceae bacterium | reverse complement strand
GAGGAGTTCACCCGCTTCGGCACGCACAACTCGACGCACGTGGACGCGCCCTGGCACTACAACTCGACGATCCGCGGAGAGCGGGCGCAGACGATCGACGAGCTGCCGCTCGAGTGGTTCCATGCCCCCGGAGTGGTGCTGGACTTCACCGGCCGCGAGGACGGCGACGCGATCGGGGTGGAGGCGATCGAAGGCGAGCTGGATCGCATCGGCCACGACCTGCACGAGCGCGACATCGTGCTCGTGCGCACCGGCCGCGACGAGTTCTACGCCCAGCCCGACTACATGGGCCGCGGGCCCGGAGTGACGGCGCCGGCCACGCACTGGCTGTTCGACCGCGGCGTGCGGGTGATGGGCATCGACGCCTGGGGCTGGGACGCGCCGCTGTACCTCCAGGCGCAGGAGGCGCTCGAGCGCGACGAGCCCGGCATCTTCTGGGCCGCCCACCAGGCGGACCTGCCCTACTCGCAGATCGAGCGGCTGTGCAACCTGGGCGCCCTGCCCCCGCACGGCTTCACCGTGTCGTGCTTCCCGCTGAAGATCATGGGCGCCAGCGCCGCCCCGGCCCGGGTCGTCGCGATCCTGCCGGACTGAGAACGGGACTGCCGGGGACGTTTCACTCCGCGGTCCGAGTCGGAGCTAGGATCGACCGCGATGGCCAGGGTGGGCATCATCACCGGCTCGGGCACGTATGCGCTGCCCGACTTCGCCGATCCCGAGCCGCACGACCTCGACACGCCCTTCGGGGCCGCGCTGGTCACCGAGGGCGGCTGGGCCGACCAGACCGTCCTGCACGTCTCGCGCCACGGCGAGGGGCACGCGCGCCTGTCCAACCACGTGAACCACCGCGCGAACGTGTGGGCCCTGCGCGAGCTGGGCGCGGACTGCGTGATCGCGTGCACAGCGTGCGGCGCGCTGGACCCGGAGCAGCCCTTGGGAGGCCTGATCGTGTTCGACGAGCTGCACTTCCTCGCCAACCGGCTGCCCGATGGCTCGCTGTGCACGCTGTTCACGGCGCCCGGCGATCCGACGCGCGGCCATTGGATCATCGGGCCGCCCTACTCCGAGCCGCTGCGGGGTCTGCTCGCCGCCGCCGCGGCGGAGGCCGGGGTGCCCGCCCGCGACGGCGGGTGCTACGGCCACGTGGACGGCCCGCGGTTCAACACCCGCACCGAGATCGCGGCCCTTCGCGGCGCGGGCGTGACCGCGGTCAGCCAGACCGGGGGCCCCGAGGCCGTGCTGTGCGGCGAGGCGGAACTGCCCTACGCGCTGATGGGCTACGCGACCGACTACGCCAACGGCGTCGCCGCGGACCCGACGCCCGTCGAGGAGCTGATCCGGCTCATGGGCGAGAGCACCGGTACGTTCGCCTCGGTCCTGCTCGCGGCGCTGCGGCGGCTCGACGCGGCGGAGATCTCCCCGCCCGGGGTCGTGTACCGCTTCGACCAGTGATGTCGACCGGGCCTGCGGCGCTGGTGATGGCCAAGGCGCCTCGGGCCGGCGAGGTCAAGACCCGCCTCGAGCCGCTGCTCGGCCCCGATGGTTGCGCCCGACTTCAGCGGCTGTTGCTGACGCGCGCCGCGCGCTGGGCGGCCGAGGTGGCGCCGGGCGCGTCATTCGTGGCCTACACCCCGGGCGACGCGCTGGCGGAGGTCGGCGAGCTCGTGCCCGCAGGCACCGATCTCTTCGCCCAGGAGGGGGCGGACCTCGGCGAGCGGTTGGCGGCGGCGACCGATCGCGTGCTGGCGATGCACCACGGACCGCTGATCACGGTCGGGACCGATCTGGCCACGCTGGAGCCGCGCCACGCCGCGGCGGCGCTCGACGACCTGACCGACGGGATCGACGTCACCTTCGGGCCCGCGTTCGACGGCGGCTATTACCTGATCGGCCTGCGCGAGTCGCACCCGGAGGTGTTCGCCCTCCCCTCGGAGGCATGGGGCGGACCGCGCGTGCTCCAGCTGTCGCTGGAGGCCGCGGCGGCCGCCGGGCTGTCGCTGGGCATGCTCCGCGGCGAGCGCGATCTCGACACCCCGGCGGACGCTCGCGCGGCGCTCGCCGATCCGCGCTTCCCCGACGACATCGCGGTGGCGCTGCAATGAGCCTCGGCGCGGCCGGCCCGCTCGTGTCGATCGTCGTGCCCGTCCTCGACGAGGCCGCCGCGCTGCCCGCGCTGCTCGACGACCTCGCCGAGCTGCACGGGCGCTTCGAGGTGATCGTGGCCGACGGGGGCTCGAGCGACGGCAGCGCGGACCTCGCGCGCGCCCACTCCAGCGCGCCCCGGGTCGTGAGCGCGCGCGGCCGCGGGCGCCAGCTCAACGCGGGCGCCGAGGCGGCGGCGGGTGAGGCGTTCGTGTTCCTCCACGCCGACACCCGGCTGCCCTACGACGCGTACACGTCGCTGTGCGCAGCGCTGCGCGAGTTCGACGTCGTGGGCGGGAACTTCGCGCTGCGCTTCGGTGGGCGGGACCGGTTCTCGCGCGTGCTCGGTGCGTGGTACGCGGGACAGCGCCGGCTCGGCATCTACTACGGGGACTCGGCCATCTGGGCGCGGCGGGGCGCGTTCGAGGCGCTGGGCGGCTACCGGGAGCTGGCGATCATGGACGACTACGACTTCGTCCGCCGGCTCGAGCGGCGCGGCCTCACGACCTGCCTGCCCGGACCGGCCGTGACGTCGGCTCGCCGCTGGCAGCGGAAGGGCCTGTGGCGGACGATCGTCTCGTGGGTCGTGATTCGCTGGCTGTACGTCGGCGGTGTGCCGGCCCCGAGGCTCGCGGGGCTGTATCGCCAGGTGCGTTAGTTCCACCCGCGTAATACGAAGCGTCCAGCGCCGTTGCAATTGCCGGAGGGCAGCCCGTACGCTGGCCTCGCCACCGATCAAACGAACCGGAGGTACACAGGATGGGATTCATGGACAAGATGAAGGGCGCTCAGCAGCAGGCGCAGGACGCGATGGCCAACGCCGGCGGCATGTCCGGAGCGATGGGCGGTGGCGACATGGCGGCGCAGGCGGCCTACGCCCAGCTCGCGCAGAAGCTCCAGGCCACGGGCGTCGACGCGCCCGGCACGGTGAACGCGATTCGCCCGACCGGCCAGACCGACATGGGCGGCGGCCAGCAGGTCGAGTTCAGCGTGACGATCGCACCGAGCGGCGGTGAGCCCTACCAGGCGACGATCTCCCAGAGCATGCTCCCGGCGCAGCTCGAGGGCATCGCCGAGGGAGCCGCGATCACCGTGAAGTACGACCCCGACAACCCCCAGATGGCGCTCATCTACGGCTGGTAGTCCCCGGCCGAGCGGAAAGGAGCAGCGCATGGGTTTCTTCAAGGACGCCCGCAAGGGCATGAAGGACGCCAAGGAGCTGGGCGACTACCACGGGGGCATGCCGTCCGTGCGTGGCGCGTTCAAGGACATCTCGGCCATGGCCGACGACCACGGTGACGGTGAGGTCCTCAAGAGCGGTACGCCGGCCAAGGGTGTGGTGAAGGGCTTCCCCGAGCCGGTCCAGGGCGATCGCTTCGCGATGCACATCCCGATCGAGGTGCACCCCCGCGAGGGCGAGCCCTACCAGGTCGACTACGTGTTCGCGGCCGCGCGCATGAAGGCGGCGATCTCGGTGGGCATGGAGATCCCGATCAAGGTTCACCCGAACGACCCGAACAAGATCGCGGTGCAGTGGGACGCCCAGAAGGCGTCGATCGCCGCTGCCGGCGGCGACATGGCCGCGGTCCAGCAGGGCCTCGGCAACACCTACAGCGGGGCGGCCGACGCGGCCATGCGCCAGGCGATGGCCAACCAGCAGGCGGGTGCCGGCGCAGCTCCGGCCGCCAAGGAGGACCCGGCCGAGCGCCTCAAGAAGCTCGGTGAGCTCAAGGAGTCGGGTGTGCTCTCCGAAGAGGAGTTCGCCGCCAAGAAGGCCGAGATCCTCAAGGAGCTCTAGGCCCGACGTCCGCGGCGCAGGCCGCCGGCCCCCTCTAGGCGATGGGGCCGGACGGCCCGCCGTGCTCGGCGGCCGCCTCGGCGATCCGGGCGCGCACCTTCTCGACCGCCTGGCCGGTGATGGTCAGGCGCGTGCCGGTTCCCTCGGGGTTGAACACGATGCTCAGCCGGTACAGGGTCTTCGCCGACCCGAACATCAGCAGGCGGGTGCCGATGCTGGTGGCGTCGGCCTCGAAGACGAGGGCGTCGTAGGCCTCGTCCACGAGCTGGTACTTCCCCTCGGCGAGGAAGGCGGGCGGCGTCTCGCGCCATTGCGCCATCAGCGCGTCGGGTGGGTCCGGGAGAGTGAACTGAGTCGTGATCTCGTCGGCCACGGGGCGATCCTATGGGCTGGAGGCGACTGGGGAGCCTGGACTCGAACCAGAAATTCGGGCACCAAAAGCCCACGTGTTGCCAATTACACCACTCCCCATTGGCGCCGCCGACGGTACCACCGGGCTGCCGGTGGGCGTGCCTCAGCGCCGGCCGCGGCGCGGCGTCTTCGCCGCCTTCGACCGGGGCGGTACCAGCGGCGTGGCCGATGCCGTCCCCGTGCCCGACGCGTTGTACGCCGTCACCGTGCAGCCGAGCTTCTTGCCGGCGTCGGCCGCCTGGACGCGGTAGTGCTGGTGCGTGGCGCCGCGAATCGTCCTGCCGTTGCGGGTCCACACACGGGTGAAGCGGGTGGGGGCGTAGTTCCAGTCGCCGTAGGTGCACACGACCGTCCGGCCGACGGCCACGACGCCGGCGATACTCGGGCGTCGCAGCGCTCGTGGCGGCTCGACGATGGAGACGCCGCCCGTGTTCACGGGTGCGCCGGAGACGATCTTCACGGGCACGGTCTGAGTGCGGGTCTCCCCGTTGGGCAGCGAGGCGGTCAGCGTGACGGCGTAGGTCCCGACCGGGGTCGCCGCCGGCACGCCCAGGCCCACGCCGACCGGGGTCGTGCTGTCCGTCGGTGGCGCGTAGTCGCTGAACGACGCCACGGCGCGTGCGCCCGGAATGGTGCTGGTGGCGGCGAGCTTGAACGTCGCGCCGGGCGTGGCGGTGCCGGCGAACTTCAGCGCGAACGGCACGGCCGCGGTGCTCGTGCCCTGGGCCGCCTGGTTGGAGCCGGCCCCCGCGGGCGTGTAGAGCACGCCGAGGTCGCGGGTGAGGGCGAGGTGGTCGTTGGGCAGATCCGACGAGCTCGTCGAATCCACGCAGATCGTGCTCGGGCCGCTGCCGTTCCGCTGGGTGACGTCGGAGCCGCAGGCCACCGGATTGGTCGGCGGGACGTCGCGGTATCCCGTCACGACGCGGTAGTGCAGCGGGCCCTGGAACGGAGTCCCGTCCGCGCCGCGGGCCAGGGCGATGGGCGTGTCGAGTACGAAGTTACCCGTGGAGAGCGTGATCGGGTTGGACAGGTAGCCGACCCATTTCTCGCCGGCCGGAGGCGATGCCTTCGCGGCGAGCTCGGCCGTGTAGCCGGCATCCGCCGTAAGTGTCATGGGCTGCCCCGACGACGGCGTCAGCGTCGCGGGCAGGGTGATGCCGTTGGGCACACGGAAGGCGACGAGCACCTGGAAGTTCGGGTTGAGAACCGGCCCCGCATTGCCGTCGGGGCAGCCGCCGTTGGGCCCGCCGATGAAAGAGAAGTCGTTGGAGAAGCAGGCGTCCGTACGGATCACCAGGCTGCCGATCACCGCCGGTTGCGAGGTCGACTCGCTCCCGATCACGACGCACCCGCTCAGCGCGATCGCGCAGCCGAGGGTGATCAGAGCGGCTGTCGCGCGACGTGTATGGGATCGCATCCGTTCTCTCCTCGGGCGTCGTGTTTCCCTGGGCCCAGGGGCCTCCGAATGCTATACCGCAAATCCGGTGCCGTGCGGTCGGTCGAGGCATCTGCAAGCTCGCGTGCACGCGCGCTTGTGGGTGCGGAACGACATCGCGGCTACGATCCGCCGGTGGCCGTCCCCACCGTCGTGATCATGGCCGCCGGCGAGGGCACGCGCATGCGCTCGGCGACGCCGAAGGTGCTGCACGACCTGTGCGGGCGCCCGCTCGTCGCGTGGCCGATTGCGGCGGCGCGCGAGGCGGGCGCCACGAAGGTCCTCGTGGTCGGCGGTCCCGAGCGTGCCCTCGACGGCCTGCTGCCCGACGGGGTCACGCTCCTCGTGCAGGAGGAGCCCCGAGGCACGGCCGACGCCGTCCGCGCGGCGGCGGGCGAGCTGGTGCCGGACGCGCCGGTGATCGTGCTGTCGGGCGACGTGCCGCTCGTGACCGGCGAGCTCATCCGCGATCTCGCCACCGTGCACGCCGCCGCCGACGCGGCGGCGACGATGGTGACGATGGTGCTCGACGACCCCGGCGGCTACGGACGGGTGGTGCGCGGCGCCGACGGGAACGTCGAGTACGTCGTCGAGACCAAGTCGCCCGGGGACGCCACGCCCGATGAGCTCGCCATCGGCGAGGTCAACGCCGGCATCTATGCCTTCGAGCCCGGCGCGTTGCGGGACGCGCTCGAGAACCTGTCGGCGGACAACGCCCAGGGCGAGTACTACCTCCCCGACACCCTCAAGGCGATCGCGAACGCCGGCCGGCCCGTGGCGGCGTTCAAGGTGGACGACCCGGGTCTCACGCTCGGCGTCAACGACCGGGTGGAGCTGGCGCGGGTGCGGGCGCTCGCCCAGCGCCGCATCCTCGAGGGCCACATGCGCGACGGCGTGACCGTCGTCGACCCGGCGTCGACGCTGGTCGACGTGGACGTCGAGCTCGGCCCCGACACCGTGATCGAGCCGGCGACGTACCTCCGCGGCGCGACGCGCGTCGGGGCGAACTGCCGCATCGGCCCGGCGACGACCCTGGTCGACGCCGTCCTCGGCGACGAGGTGACGATCCGCCACTCCTATCTGGACCGCTGCGAGGTGCGCGCGGGCGGCACCGTCGGCCCGTACGCCTACCTGCGCCCCGAGACCCTGCTGCGCGAAGGCGCGAAGGCGGGTACGTTCGTCGAGATCAAGAACTCCGACGTCGGCGCGGGAACGAAGGTGCCGCACCTGTCATACCTCGGCGACACCGACGTGGGCGAGAACAGCAACCTCGGGGCGGGCACCATCACCGCGAACTACGACGGCTTCGCCAAGCACCGAACGACGATCGGCGCGGACGTGCACGGCGGCGTCGACGTCGCCTACGTCGCTCCGGTCGAGGTCGGCGACCGCGCCTGGACCGCGGCCGGATCGGTCGTGACCCAGGACGTCCCGCCCGGCGCGCTCGGCGTGGCTCGCGAGCGCCAGCGCAACGTCGACGGATACGACGAGCGCCGTCGGAGCCGACCCGTAGACTCCGAATCGTCATGAGCCTGCTCGAGCAGCTCGAGCCCGTCACCAGCTCTCAGCCAAGGACGAGGCTGGAGGTCGGCTACGACAAGCGGCTGATGCTGTTCTCGGGGCGGGCCAATCCGACCCTGGCCGCGAAGATCGCCCAGAAGCTCGACGTCGACCTCGGCCCGGTCACGCTGAAGACCTTCTCCAACGGTGAGGTCTACTGCCGCTACGAGGAGTCGATTCGCGGCGCCGACGTGTTCATCGTCCAGCCCACGTGCGGCAACCCGGACACGGGGATCACGGCCAACGACGCGCTGATGGAGCTGCTGGTGATGATCGAGGCCGCGGTC
>DASYIJ010000043.1:0-10065 GCA_035997675.1 Solirubrobacteraceae bacterium | reverse complement strand
CCCGAGGACATGCGCACGGCGCCGGGGACGGCCGGCAAGGCGCCGCGCGGCACGGTGCTGAAGATCGTCGACGAGAACGGCCGCGAGCTTCGCGAGGGCGAGACGGGCCGGATCTTCGTCGGCAACGAGATGCTGTTCGAGGGCTACACCGGCGGCGGCGAGAAGGAGATCATCGACGGCCTCATGTCGACCGGCGACGTCGGGCACGTGGACGAAGACGGCCGCCTGTTCGTCGAGGGCCGCGACGACGAGATGATCGTGTCCGGCGGGGAGAACGTGTTCCCGGCCGAGGTCGAGGACCAGCTCGCCAAGCACGAGGCCGTCAAGGACGTTGCCGTCATCGGCGTGGACGACGAGAAGTTCGGGCAGCGGCTGAAGGCGTTCGTCGTGAAGAAGCCGGGCGGCAAGCTGAGCGAGGACGACGTCAAGAAGTACGTGAAGTCGAACCTCGCGAGCTTCAAGGTGCCCCGAGAGGTCGAGTTCATCGACGAACTCCCGCGCAACGCCACCGGCAAGGTCCTCAAGCGCGAGCTGACGTAGCGGCGACCGCGAAGCGCGTGGCCAGGCGGGCGAGGGTGGCGGCGAACAGCCGCCGCATCCACGACGCGCCACCGAGCGCCAGGACGAGGCGGTCCAGCGGTGTGGCGTGCTCGACCGTGGCCGCGAGGCGCACCTCGGTGCCGCCCTCGCCCTGTTCGTGGAGCGTCCACGCCACCCGCGCCTCGGTGCGCCCGATCCGCGCCGTGCCCTCCAGCCGCTCGGGCGCCTCCACCCGCTCCACGGTCGTGACGGCGGTGCGGTGCAGGCCGAGCGGCCCGCGGATCCGCACCCGCCCCCCGTCACCGGCGCCGTCCAGCGCCACGACCTCGATCCAGCGGTCCGCGACCGCCCAGTGGTTGCCGAGGTCCGAGAGGAAGTCGAACACCGCCTCCCGCGGCGCGGGCACGACCGAGCTGGCTTCGATGTCCGTCATGCCGGCCGCTGCGACGGCATGATCACGGCCGCGCCACGGAAGCGCCCCGCGCGCAGGTCCTCGAGCGCGTCGTTGGCGCGCTCCAGCGGGTACTCGGTCACCTCGGTGCGCACCGGCACCCCGGGGGCGACGTTGAGGAACTCCTCACCGTCGGCGCGCGTGAGGTTCGCTACCGAGCGCAGCACGCGCTCCTCCCAGAGGTTCTCGTACGGGAACGACGGGATGTCGCTCATGTGGATCCCGGCACACACCACCACGCCGGCGCGGTCGGTCGCCCGCAGCGCCGCCGGCACCAGCGGCCCGACGGGCGCGAAGATGAGCGCGGCGTCGAGCGGCTCGGGCGCGGGCCCGAGCGAGTCGCCGGCCCATTCGGCGCCGAGCTCGCGAGCGAACGCCTGCGTGTCGGCATCGTTGCCCCGCGTGAACGCGAACACGCGCCGTCCCTGCGCCACCGCGACCTGGCAGATGATGTGCGCGGCCGCCCCGAACCCGTAGAGCCCGAGCCGCTCGCCGTCGCCCGCCAGCCGCAGGGCGCGGTAGCCGATCAGGCCCGCGCACAGCAGCGGCGCGGCCTGCAGGTCGGGGTAGCCCTCCGGGATCGGCAGGCAGTAGCGCGCATCGGCCACCGCGTACTCGGCGTAGCCGCCGTCGATGTCGCGACCGGTGAAGCGCGCCTGGACGCACAGGTTCTCCCGCCCGCTCGTGCAGAAACGGCAGGTGCCGTCGGTCCAGCCCAGCCACGGGACGCCGACCCGTGCGCCCACCTCGAGCTCGCCCGCGCCTTCGATCACCTCGCCCACGATCTGGTGGCCCAGCACGCGAGGCGGATGGGGGACGTCCACCTCCCCGTCGAGCAGGTGGAGGTCCGTCCGGCACACACCGCACGCGAGCACGCGCAGCAGCGCCTGGCCGTCCGCCGGCTCGGGTTGCGGGAGGTCGACCGCCACGAGCGGCCGGCCCGGAGCCTCGAGCACCATCGCGCGCATCGGAGAGCATCATCCCGCACCGGCGCGGCCGGGGGCCAGCGAAACCGCCCGGTCCGTAGGCTTCCCGCCCGATGCGCATCGCCCTGATCGTCGTGCTCGGGTTCTGCGGCGTGTTCGCCTGGACGCTGGTCGTGGCGCAGGGCAGCGACGGCCCGCCCCGGAGCGCGACCCCGTTCTGTGGGAGCTGGCGACCCGCCGGCCCCCGTCCGCGTCGCCACGTGGCCTACGCCAACCGCATGGGTTGCAGCCAGGCGCTGAGGATCGCCGCCGATTACAACCGCACGCGCACCTGCCCCTACACCAGCGCCAGCTGCCTGGCCCACGTGGACGGGTTCAAGTGCTTCACCTGGGGGACGGCGGGCCGGAAGCTGATCTGGATCGGGTGCGAGCGGCCGAACGGCAAGACCCCGCGCGCCGTGTTCTCGGTCGACCGGGTCGCCTAGCTCGGCCCGGGCAGCGGCCGCTACCCTCGGGGTGGTGTCCGCGTTCACCGACACCTTCGACCTCGGCGCCCTGTCGCTCAGCGCCGGCGAGGGCCGGCGGCTGGAGCTGGCGGCCGCCACCGAACGCCTCGAGTTGGGCGGCGAGCGATACGACGTCGCGCCGCGACCGCTCCCGGTCACGCTCGACGTGTCGCGCATGACCGGCGACGGCTGGGCGCTGCGGCTGCGCTTCACCGCGCGGCTGGAGGGCAGCTGCGTGCGCTGCCTCGAGCCCGCCGCGCCGGTCGTCGAGGTGGACGCCCGCGAGGTCGAGCAGGCGGGTGCCGGAGAGGAGCTGGACTCGCCCTACGTCGAGAACGACGCGCTCGACCTGCGCGCCTGGACCCGCGACGCACTCGTGCTCGCGCGCCCAGCGAAGCTGCTCTGCCGTCCGGACTGCGCCGGCCTGTGCGGGGTCTGCGGCGCGAACCTCAACGAAGCACCGGATCACGCGCACGAGCAAGAGCCGGACCCGCGGTGGGCGAAGTTGCGGGAGTTGAAGTTGGATTGACCCGTCTTGTCGGTGGGGTTCGGGGCTTGCGGCGCTGCGGGCTTCGAGTTGGGCCGCTACGCGAGGTGACCGGGCGGCTTCGCCGCCCTCCGGGCTTCGACTTGGCCGCTACGGCTCCGGCTCGTAGACAACGAGCCTTCGCCTGCCTCGGCGAGGTGACCGGGTGGCTTCGCACCCTCCGGGCCCCCGCAGCTCCGGGCCCGCAAACAGCGGGCCCTCCGCTGCCGCGGGCGGTTAGTACCGCTTCGCGGTAGTTGGTGGGGTTCGGGCCCAGCTCTAGCGACTAGCGACTAGCGACTAGCGACTTTTCGAACGCCACCGCCATCCCGATCCGCTCGATGGTCGGCGGGTGGGTCGACAGCAGGAACGTCTTCCAGCCCGACGGGTCGGGGTCCGCGAGGTTCTGCACCGCGAGTCGCTTCTCGGACGAGATGAACGCCCCCGGCTCGCCGGTCAACTCCAGTGAGAACGCGTCCGCGCGCCGCTCGACCATCCGCGAGAGCTGGTTCGCCACCGTCGAGGTCGCGAAGGCGGCGGCGCCGAGGGCGAGGACGGCGCCCGGCAGGCCGGCCGGCGCGCCCGGGTCCGTGTCGGGCGGGAGCCAGCGTTCGGTCAGCCGCGCCGCCGCGAACAGCCCGGCGGGCGCCACCAGGGCCAGATAGAGCAGGCTGCGGGGCACGTCCCGGTGGTGCACGTGGCCAAGCTCGTGCGCCACGACGAGGTTCGTCTCGGCCCGCGAGAAGCGCGTGAGCAGCGTGTCGTAGAGGACCACGCGCTTGGTGCCGCCCAGCCCGGTGACGTACGCGTTGGCCGCCGTCGTGCGGCGCGAGGCGTCGACCTCGTACACCTCGCCAACCGTGACGCCCGCCTTCCGCGCCAGTTCGAGGACGTCGCTGCGCGTCCGCCCGGCCGGCAGCGGCCGGAAGCGGTTGAAGATCGGATCGAGCAGGACTGGCCCCGCGTACAGGAAGGCCGCGCTGATCGCGACGGCGCCGGCCGAGCCGGGCAGCCACCAGCGGCGGGGGAAGCGCCGCATCAGCGCAAGCAGCAGCGCCGCGCCGGCGCCGGCGAGGACCGCTCCGATCGCGGTGGACTTGGCGACGTCGCCGGCCCACCCGCGCCAGGACTGCGTCGTCAGCCCGACGTCGACGGAGCGCCGGCGGGCGACCGCCGCCAGCGGCAGCGAAGCGGCGGTGAGAACCGTGGAGAGCGCGGCGCCCGCCCCCGCCCCGGCGACGAGAGGGTGCCGAAAGGGCCCGCGCAGCCGCCGCGGCGGGCGGCGCACGAGCCAGAGGAGCACCCCGAGCTCCACCACTAGCTGCGCCGCGTAGAGTGTGAGCTGCGGGCCACGGAAGTCGCGCGCACGCGTGAGCTCGTGGCCGCTGAAGTACGATCGGGCCTTCACGGGCGCCGGGTCGATCACGCCGCGGCGTGGCCGCAGCAGCAGCACCGCGGCCTCCGCCACCCCCACTACGGCGACGAGCGCGATCGGCAGGCGCGTGCGTCCACGGTCCACCTCCGAGACGTTACTCACGCTTCAACATGCGCATCGCGGTCATCTCAGACATCCACGGCAATCGCCCGGCGCTCGAAGCGGTGCTCGCCGAGATCGACGATGAGCGCGTCGACCGCATCTGGTGCCTCGGCGACATCGTCGGCTATGGCGCCGAGCCGGACGCCTGCTGCGAGCTGACGGCCGACCGCGCGGACGTGTGCCTGGCCGGCAACCACGACCTCGCCGTACGCGGCGACATCTCCCTGGGCGAGTTCTCACGCGGCGCCGAGCTCGCCGCGCGCTGGACCCAGGAGACGCTGGCCGATGAGAACCTGGCCTACCTGTACGAGCTCGAGCCCACGGACGTGCAGCGCGGCATCGGTCTCTACCACGCGAGTCCGCGCGATCCGGTGTGGGAGTACGTGCTCTCGGCGCTGCTGGCCGAGCTGTGCCTGGACGCGCAGGCCGAGCGCGTGTGCCTGATCGGCCATTCCCACGTCGCCCTCGCCTTCATGCGCCAGGAGGGCGACCCGGCGACCGGAGAAGCGTGCCCCGAGGGGACCACGCTCGACCTCGGCGAGGGCGAATGGCTCGTGAATCCCGGGAGTGTCGGCCAGCCCCGCGACGGCGACCCGCGCGCCGCGTGGCTGCTGCTCGACACGGGGGCGTGGACGGCGAGCTTCCGTCGCACGATGTACGACATCCACGCAGCGGCGGCGGCAATCCGGGCCGCGCGACTGCCCGACTCGCTGGCCGAACGCCTGGAGTACGGCCAGTAGCATCCGGCGCCGATGCGCAGAGCCGCCGCCATCCTCCTCGCGCTTTCGCTCGGTCTGAGCAGCGCTTTCCTGGTCGCCTGTGGCGATCGCAACAAGCTGCTGCCGCAATCCGACGCCAGCGCGATCAACGCCAAGCTGGATTCGGTCGCCTCGGCCGTGGCGGCGCACGACTGCACCACGGTGAGCGATGCCATCAACGCGGCCGTGCGCCAGGCGCAGAGCCTTCCGGGGACGATCGATCGCAAGCTCCAGGCCACGCTGCAGGCCAATCTCGAGCACGTGGCCAGCCGCGCCCAGACCGCCTGTACGCAGAGCACCCAGACCAAGAGCACGGTCTCCACGGCGAGCACACCGACGCAGACGACTCAGACCGAGACGACGCAGACCCAGACCACCACGACGCAGACGACAACGACGGCGCCCCCGCCCACCACCCAGCCGCCGCCGACGACGGTCACCACCGACACCGGTCAGTCGGGGGGCGTCAGCCCGGGGGCCGGGAACGGCAACGGCGGTCAGCGGAGCCCGCTCGACTGATGGCCGACGAGTTCATCGCGGGGCGCTATCGCCTGGGCCGGCGCCTGGGCATGGGCGGCATGTCGACGGTGCGTCTGGCCTTCGACACCAACCTCGAGCGCGAGGTGGCCGTCAAGCTGCTGGCGGAGCACCTCGCCGACGACGACAACTTCGTGTCGCGCTTCCGCCGCGAAGCGCTGGCGGCGGCGCGACTCGTGCACCCGAACATCGTGCAGGTCTTCGACTTCGGTCTCGACGAGGCGACGGGCCAGCACTACATCGTCATGGAGTACGTGGCGGGGAAGTCGTGCGCCGAGATCCTGCGGGAGCGCAAGCGCCTGCCCATCGACGACGTGCTCGACATCATCTCCCAGTCGTGCCGCGGCCTCGACCACGCCCACCGCAACGGCGTGGTGCACCGCGATGTCAAGCCGGGGAACCTGATGAAGTCGGACGACGGAGTGGTCAAGCTCGCGGACTTCGGGATCGCCAAGGCCACCGAGCAGTCCAGCATCACCCAGGTCGGCTCGGTGCTCGGAACCGCCGCCTATCTCGCGCCGGAGCAGGCGCGCGGCGAGGAGGCCGGCCCACTGGCCGACCAGTACGCCCTCGGCGTGGTCACGTACCAGATGCTCGCCGGGCGCCTGCCCTACGAGGCGACCTCGCTCACCGAGCTGGCCTTCAAGCAGCAGCGCGAGATGCCCCCGGAGCTGCACGAGCTCAACCCCGACGTCCCGGCGGCGCTGGCGCACGCCGTCGCCCGCTCGATGGCGCTCGACGTCGCAGCGCGCTTTCCCAGCGCTCTCGCGATGGGCGAGGCGCTGCGCAACGGCGCGGAGGGCATCGAGCCGCCCCCCGCGGCACCCGGCGCCCACGAGGCCACGGCGGCGACCGAGATGCTGGCCGGCACGGCGGCCACCGAGCTCGCGGAGACCGACGCGACTCGCGCGATCCCGCGGCGACGACCCGCCGAGCCGCTTCCGGGTCCGGCGGCCCCGCGCCCGGCGACCACGCCGGAACAGGCGCGCGCGCTGCGCCGCGCCGGTGAGCGCCAGCGCCGTCAGCGCCGCAGCGGCCGTGTTCTGCGACGGCTGATCCTGCTGCTCGCCCTGATCGTCGTGATCGTCGTCGGCGCGGTCATCCTGAGCGACTCCCTGAGCGGAAACCCCCAGCTGCGCCGCGTGACGGAGCAGAACGTCCAGCAGGCCGTCGATCAGGTCAAGCAGTTCGTGAACGACAACACGAAGTAGGCCGGTGGCCCGCCCGACCTACGACGTCCGCGGCCGGACGGTGCTGATCACGGGCGCCGCGCGCGGGATCGGCGCCGAGACCGCGCGCCGCCTGGCGGCCCGCGGCGCGAACCTCGCGCTCGTCGGGCTCGAGCCCGAGCTGCTCGAGCCGCTGGCCGGTGACCTGGGTGAGGGCGCCGCGTTCTGGGAGGCCGACGTGAGCGACGCGGCGGCCGTCGGCCGCGCCGTCGACGGGGCGGTCGAGCGCTTCGGCGGGATCGACGTGGTCATCGCCAATGCGGGCATCGCGCCGCCCGTGAGCACGGTCGCCGGCGTCGACCCCGAGGCATTCGAGCGCGTGATCGACGTCAACCTGCTCGGCGTGTGGCGTACGGTCCGGGCGACCCTCCCGCACGTGCGCACCCGCCGGGGCTACGTGCTGTGCATCGCGTCGATGGCCGCCGCCGTCCACGCCCCGCTGATGGCGCCGTACAACATGGCCAAGGCGGGCGTCGAAGCCCTGGCGAACTCGCTGCGGCCGGAGCTCGCGGGCGACGGCGTCGACGTCGGCTGCGCCTATTTCGGCTTCATCGACACCGACATGGTGCGCGACGCCTTCGCGGAGAGCCCGACCCGGCGCCTGCGCGCCCGCGCGCCCGCGGGCCTCACCCGCCCGCTGCCGGTAGCCGCGGCGGCCAGGGGCCTCGAGCGCGGGATCGAGCGTCGGGCCCGCCGCATCGTCGTGCCGAGGTCGGCGATCCCGATCCTGTTCGGCGGTCGTCTCTTCCAGTCCGTCGCCGACGCCGGCGCCCGGCGAGCGGGCATCGCCGACATCGTCCGCGACGTCGAGTCCGACAAGCCCTAGGCCGCGACCGCGCCCGGAGCGGCGCCCGCGCGCAGCGCGGCCGCCGTCTCGGCGAGTGTCCCGGCGGCGATCGCCGCGCGCAGGTCGCCCATGAGCCGCGCGATGAACGCGAGGTTGTGCACGGTGATCAGACGCAGCGCCGTCAGCTCGCGCGCGCGAAGCAGGTGATGGAGGTAGGCGCGGCTGTACCCGGCGGCGCACGCCGGGCACGGGCAGTCGTCCATCATCGGACCGTCGTCCTCGCGCGCCCGGGACTTCGCGAGGTCGGTGCGCCAGCGGCCGTCCGGGTCGGGCACCAGCACCATGCCGTGGCGGGCGATCCGGGTCGGCATCGCGCAGTCGAACGTGTCGATGCCCAGCTCCACACCCCGGATGAGATCGTCGACCTCGCCGATGCCGAGCAGGTGGCGCGGCATGGACTCGGCCGGCCCGCCCAGCTCCTCGGTCGCCCACCCGACGACCTCGTGCATCTGGGCCTTGTCCTGTCCGAGCGAGCCGCCGATCGCGACCCCGGAAACGCCGCTCGTCGCGACCTCGCGCGCCGACGCTCGCCGCAGGTCCTCGTAGACGCCGCCCTGCACGATCCCGTACAGGAGCTGGCCCCCGGGGGCGTGTTCGCCGTGCCAGTCCAGGCAGCGCGCGAGCCAGCGGTGCGTCCGCTCGGTCGAGGCCTCGGTGTACTCGCGCGGCACGTGAAACGGCGTGCACTCGTCGAACGCCAGGGCGATGTCCGAGCCCAGCGCGGCCTGGACCTCCATCGAGGTCTCAGGCCCCATGAAGCGCTCGCCGCCGTCGGTGTAGGAGCGAAAGCGGACGCCGTCCTCGGCGATCGACAGGATCGACCCCTGGCGCGCGGCCTCCGAGCGCGGCCCGCGCCCCTTGACCTCGTCGGCGACGGTCCCGTGGCCCATCGAGAACACCTGGAAGCCGCCGGAGTCGGTGATGATCGGCGCGGGCCATCTCATGAACTCGTGCAGTCCGCCGTGGCGGGCGATGAGCTCGTGGCCGGGGTCGAGCAGGAGGTGGAAGGCGTTGCCGAGCACCATGTCGTAGTCCAGTGCGGCCACCTCGGCCGGCTCGAGCGTCTTCACCGCCGCCTTGGTGGCCAGCGGGACGAACGCGGGTGTGCGTACCTCGCCGTGAGCGAGGCGCAGCCGGCCGGCGCGCGCCCGCGAGCCGGCGTCGCGGTGCTCGATGGTCAGGGGCGCAGCGATCGCGGCACTACCCGGCGTGTCAGTCGCAGCCGTCAGGGCGGTTCTCGCCCGCCGTGAGGCGATCCCACACCTGCGTCAGCTGCGCCAGCTCCTGCTCGTCGAAATGGTCGAGGAAGCGACGGCGCACACCGTCCAGATGCAGCGGGCGGGCGGCCTGCAGCGCCCGCTTGCCCTTCGGGGCCAGCACGGCATAGGCGCCGCGGGCGTCGGCCGAGCACGTCGAGCGCGTGATGAGCTCGTCGCGCACGAGGCGATCGACGAGGCGGGTCAGCCCGCTGCGGCTGAGCATGAGTGCGTCGGCGAGCTCGCGCATGCGCATCCGGTGGTCCGGGGCCTTCTCGAGGCGCACGAGGAGGTCGTAGGAGACGAGCGCCAGGCCATGGGTCTGCTCGAGCTCGCAGTCCAGCTCGCGCACGAGCAGAGCGTGTGCCCGGAGGAACCCACGCCAGGCGGCCAACTCGGGCGGCGAGAGTCGAGCGGCGGCGGGTGTGCTTGCGGTGGCCATCATGGCTCGGACTGATTGCAGCGTCAACGACGTTAGCAGCGCCCGCGGCGAGCGGCAACGGACCGAACGGCGCTGGGACGCGGCTGTCAGAGGGCGACTACGCTCTGCGGCGATGAGCGACCTCGTCGCCCACGTCCGCCCCGCCGCCGGCGAGCCCGAGGGAGCGCTGGTCCTCATGCACGGGCGGGCGACGAGCGAACAGGACCTCGCACCGCTCCTCGACGTGTTCGACCCCCAGCGCCGGCTCGTCGGCCTCGCGCCGCGCGGGCCGCTGGAGCTTCCGCCGGGCGGCCGGCATTGGTACGTGATCCGTGAGATCGGCTATCCCGATCCCGAGACCTTCGGGGCGACGTTCACCACCCTGAGCGAGTGGCTCGAGCGCGCGCTCGCCGAGCACGGCGTCGGGATCGAGCGCACCGTGCTCGGCGGTTTCTCCCAGGGGACGGTGATGGCGTACGCCCTCGGTCTGGTGAAGGGACGCCCGGCGCCGGCCGGCATCCTCGCGTTGAG
>DASYIJ010000035.1:0-17064 GCA_035997675.1 Solirubrobacteraceae bacterium | reverse complement strand
ACGACGTAGAGGATCAGCGCCGTCGTGACGGCGACCTGCGCGGGCCAGAACGGATCGTCGACGCGGAGCTCGGACTCGGCTCGCTTGACGCCCGCTTCGATGTCGGCCTCGGGGCTCGTCATGGCTCGGACATCCGCTTGGAACAGCCGTCCAGGGGAGTATCTTCTCTGGCGAGCGTGGAATTCCGGCTCAGAAGGCTGGCCCGCTCATAACTTCATAAGCGTTGCCATCGCGCCGGAGCGGAAAACCCCGCCGAGGCGCTCGGCGCCGGTGCAGGCGGAGATCCCGCCCAGGCCGGCAGAAAGGGTGCAGGTGTCCCATGGCGACATCCATCGCTCGGCCAGCGGCGTCGTTGCCGCACGCGGTCGTACCCGAGCACTTGACGCGCGACGACCGTGTCGCATTGCTGCGCTTCATGCTCCTCATGCGGGGGCTCGAGGAACGCGCGGGAAGCCTGTATCGCCAGGGGAAGGTGCCCGGCTCGTTCTACGACGGCTTCGGGCAGGAGGCGGTCTCCACGGGCGCCGCCTTCGCGATGGCCGCCGAGGATCGCCTGTGCGTCCTTCACCGTGACCTCGCCGCCCACCTCGTGCGCGGCGTCGCAGCGGAGCGCGTGCTCGGCCAGTACATGGGCCGGGCCGGCGGCGTGACCGGCGGCCGCGACGGCAACGTCCACTTCGGCGACCGCACGGTCGGGTGCGTCGGAATGGTCTCGATGCTCCCCGACATGATGCTCGTCGCCACCGGGATGGCGATGGCCTTCCGGCTGCGCGGCGAAGCGCGCTGCGCGCTGACCTGGATGGGCGACGGGTCGACGTCCCGCGGCGACTGGCACGAGGCCATGAACTGGGCGGGCGTGCAGGGCCTGCCGGTCGTGTTCGTGCTGGAGAACAACCAGTACGCGTACTCCACCCCGCTGGAGCGGCAGTTCGCGGTCGACCCGGTGCAACGGGCGGAGGGCTATGGCTTCCCCGGCGTGCGCGTGGACGGCAACGACGTGGAGGCGGTGTTCGAGGCCACGCGCGAGGCGCGGGAGCGGGCGCTCCGCGGGGAGGGGCCGACGCTGATCGAGGCCGAGACGATGCGCATGCACGGGCACGCCGCTCACGACGACATGCGCTACGTCCCGCCCGACCTGCTCGAGCGGTGGCGGGCGCGCGATCCAATCGACCTTCAGTCCGCGCGCCTCGCCGAGTTGGGCGTCGACGTCGAGGGGCTGCGGGCGGGGGTCGCGGCCGAGGTGGACGCGGCGACCCAGGCGGCGCTCGCCATGCCGATGCCCGATCCGGGAACGGCGACCGACGGCGTCTTCTGCGACGCCGAGCCCGAGCCGCTCGGCGACGGCGATGCGCCCTGGAGCGGGTTCCATGTCTGAGCGCACATATCTGCAGGCCATCTCGGATGGGCTGCGCGAGGAGATGCGCGCCGACGGGCGCGTGCTCTGCCTCGGCGAGGACGTCGCGGACTTCGGGGGCGCGTTCAAGGTGACCGACGGGTTCCTCGAGGAGTTCGGTGACCGGCGCGTGATGGACACGCCACTGGCCGAGTCGGGGATCGTCGGCACGGCGATCGGCGCCGCCGTCGTCGGCATGCGGCCGGTGTGCGAGATGCAATTCGCCGACTTCATCGCCTGCGGGTTCGACCAGCTCGTCAACGTCGCCGGCAAGATGCACTACCGGCAGGGGCTGGCGGTCCCGATGACCGTCCGGCTGCCCAGCGGCGGCGGGTTCTCGGGCGGCCCGTTCCACTCCCAGAACCCGGAGGCGTGGTTCATGCACGCGCCCGGTATCAAGGTCGTCGCCCCGGCCACGGCCGCGGATGCCAAGGGACTGCTGATCGCCGCGATCCGCGATCCCAATCCGGTCTGCTTTCTCGAGCACAAGTACCTCTACCGGCGCGAGAAGGGCGAGGTGGCGGACGGGACCTATGAGACGCCGATGACCGCCCGCATCGCGCGCCCCGGCGAGGACCTCGTCGTGGTCGCCTACGGCGCGATGGTGCACACCGCGCTCGAGGCCACCGAGGACATCGACGGTGCGCGAATCGAGGTGCTCGACCTGCGATCGCTGGTGCCGCTGGACGAGGAGGCGATCCTGGACTCGGTGCGCCGCTGCTCGAAGGTGGTCGTGGTCGACGAGGCCAACCGGACCTGCGCGGCCGGCGCCGAGGTGGCGTCCCTGATCGCCGACCGCGGCTTCGAGGACCTCGACGGACCGGTCGTGCGCGTCGCCACGCCGGGGGTGCCGATCCCGTTCGCGCCGCCCCTCGAGCAGGCGGTCCTGCCGTCCGTCGACCGAGTGAAGGAGGCCTGCCGTGAGCTCCTCGCATACTGAGACCGCGGGGCTCGTGGACGTGACGATGCCCCAGATGGGCGTGTCGGTCGCCGAGGGCACGGTCGTCGAGTGGCGCAAGCGCGTCGGCGACTGGGTACAGGCCGACGAGACGATCTGCGAGATCTCCACCGACAAGATCGACTCGGAGGTGCCCGCGCCGGCCGGCGGACGGGTGACGGAGATCCTGGTCGAGGTCGGGGCCACCGTCCCGGTCGAGACCCTTCTGGCGCGGATCGATACCGCGGCGGCGCCCGGCGAGGCGCACGCCGACGAGGACGTCGACGCTCGGGCCGGCGCCGATGCGCCCGCCGCGGCCGAGGGCAGGCCCCGGCGCTACTCGCCCGTGGTGCAGCGGATTGCCGCCGAGCACGGGATCGACCTCGACGCGGTGCCGGGCACCGGCCGTGGCGGCCGCGTGCGCAAGCAGGACGTTCTCGCCGCCGCCGAGGCGCAGTCCGGCAACGGCGAGGCACCGATGCACATCGAGAGCCCGTACCGGCCCGAGTCCGAGCCGACCCCCGAGTCCGAGCCGGCCCCGGACCCCGAGCCCGCGGGCGAGTCGCTCTCGCGCATGCGCCGGTCGATCGGCGAGCACATGCTGCGCTCGCTGCAGACCGCGGCGCACTGCACGACGATCGTGGAGGCTGACTTCTCGGCGGTCGAGGCCGGGCGCGCCACGCTCGGGCTGACCTACCTGCCGCTCGTGGCGCGGTGCGTCATCGGCGCACTCCGCGAGTTCCCGGCGCTGAACGCGACCTTCGAGGGGGACCGCCTTGTCCGCCACGACGACGTCAACCTCGGCATCGCCGTCTCCCTCGGCGAGGAGGACGGTCTGATCGTCCCCGTCGTGCACGGGGCGCACGAGTTGTCCGCCGAGGGCCTCGGCCGGCGCGTCGCCGATCTGGCTCGCCGCGCCCGCGCGCGGGAGCTGACCAACGACGACGTGACCGGGGGCACGTTCACGATCACCAACCCGGGGGCGTTCGGCGCGATCGCGGCCACGCCGATCATCAACCAGCCCCAGGTGGCGATCCTCGACCTCGAGGCGGTCGTCAAGCGGCCCGTCGTCGTGACCGACGAGCGCGGCGCCGACGCCGTCGCGATCCGCCCGATCGCCAACCTTTGCATGTCATGGGACCACCGGGCGATCGACGGTGCCCTGGCCGCCCGGTTCCTGTCCGCGGTCCGGCGCAACGTCGAGGGCTGGCGCTGAGATGGCCGCCGAACCGCACACCATCCCGATCGCACCTCCGGCGGCCGCACGCGAGCACGAGGAGCTCATCGTCCGCCGCGGCGCGCGCTCGGAGCTGTTCACCATCGTGGCCGTCCACTCGACCGCGCTCGGTCCGTCGCTCGGCGGCTGCCGCATGTGGCACTACCCGGATGCGACGGCCGCCGCGGACGACGCGCTGCGCCTCTCGCGGGCGATGACCCTCAAGGCCGCGGCGGCGGGGCTCTCGCTCGGAGGGGGCAAGGGCGTGATCTGCCTGGCGTCCGGAAGCGCCGCTCCGGAGGGCGGCGCCCGCCGCGACGTGCTGCTCGACTTCGCCGACACCGTCGAGGCGCTCGACGGCGCCTACATCACGGCCGAGGACGTCGGCACGAACGCCCGCGACATGGTCACGATCGCCGAGCGCACCCGACACGTCAGCGGCCGGCCCACGATCCACGGGGGCAGCGGCGACCCGAGCTCGTTCACCGCGCAGGGCGTCGAGGCGGCAATGCGTGCGTGCTGCGCCGCGGCGTTCGGCGCGCCCGACCTGACCGGGCGCTCCGTGGCGATCGTGGGCTGCGGGCATGTCGGCGAGCATCTCGCACGCCGCCTCGCCCGGGCCGGCGCGCGTCTGGTCCTTGCCGACGTCGACGATCGCAAGCGGTCCATCTGCGCCGAGCTGCCGGACGCCGCCTGGGCCGATCCGGTCGACGCGGCCCTGGCGGACGTGGACGTGCTCGCGCCATGCGCGCTGGGCGGCGTGATCGACGAGCACACGGTTGCGCGCGTGCGCGCGCGGGTGGTGTGCGGGGCGGCGAACAACCAGCTCGCCGACGACGGGCTGGCGGCGGAGCTCGCGGCGCGCGGCATCCTGTACGCGCCGGACTTCCTCGTCAACGCCGGCGGGCTGATCAACGTCGCCGCCGAGCTCGAGCCCGACGGCTATGACCCGGAGCGCACGGCCGCCCGGGTGGCCGAGATCGAGGAGACGATGGCCGCGGTCCTGGCCGAGGCCGCCGAGGCCGACGCGACGCCGCTGGCGGCGGCCGTCCGCCGCGCCCGGCGCCGCCTCGACGCCGTGCCGTCGAGCTAGGCCGTTGCGCCGGCGGCCAGCGCCGCCACGCGCTCGGCCACCGCGGGCGCCTGGTCCTCCTGGAGGAAGTGCTTGGCCGGCACGGTGTGGATCTCCGCGAGGCCGGCGGCGCGGCGCGCCTGCTCGCCGTGCACGGCGAGCTTGAGCGCCGGGTCCTGGGCGCCCCAGACGATCTGCACCGGGTAGGGCACGTCGCGCAGCGTCCCGCGATAGAGGGCGGCCTTCTCCGGCGTGCGCTCGAAGCCGCGCATGATCCGCAGGAAGTGACGGCCGCGGTCCTCGCGCTTGAGGAGGTCGACATAGGCGTCGAGCTCCTCCTTCGGTACGGCGGCCATGTTCGCGATGCCCTGGAGCGCCATCAGCCGGCGGAATGCCGGCTTGGTCAGCGTCGCCAGGTACGCCTCGCCGATCCCGCGGCGGGCGAAGGGCTCCATCGACCAGGGCCGCCGGAAGCCGTCGACCTCGACGAGCGTGTTGAGGACCGTGAGCGACCGGACGCGGTCGGGTACGGCGGCGGCGAGCTCGAAGCCGACCGGGCCGCCGATGTCGTGCACCACGAGGTGGAAGCGATCGAGCTCGAGCGCGTCGACCGCGGCGCGGGTCCAGCGGCCGTGGCCCGTCCACGTGTAGTCGAATCCGTCGGGGCGCTCGGCGAGGCCGAGGCCGGGCAGGTCGAAGGCCACGCCCCGCAGTCCTCGGGCCGCCAGCTCGTCGAGCACCTTCCGGTACAGGAAGCACGAGGACGGCACGCCGTGCACGCACACCACCGGGTCGCCGTCGCCGGCCTCGCGCACGAAGGACCGAACGCCGGCCGCCCCGAACTCGCGGCCGGCCGCGCGGTGGCGTTCGACGACGTCGGCGCTCGTCACGGCGACGAGCTTAGAGGTGGAAGCGCCGGTGGTGGAGGTAGTGGTGCGCGGCGGCCGGCGGCGGCTCCGGCGGCGCACGCGCGTCGCTGACGAACACCCAGGTCAGCACCAGGCCGACGAAGGCCAGGATCACCATCGCCCACATCGCGTTGGCCAGCGCGTAGGCGAACGTGTCGCGGGCGACGTTCTCGACCAGCGCGTGGGCGCTCGCCGGCAGCCGGTCCACCACGTCGTGGGCGCGATCCGAGCCGGCGAGCAGCCCGTCGAGGTCGTGGCGGTCCGACGCACTCAGGCTCGCGCCCTGGAGGCGCAGCTCGTCGTGCAGCTTGTTCACCTGGAGGTGCGAGAACAGCGCGCCGAGCAGCGCCAGGCCGAGCGACGCCGCGAGGATCCGGTTCATGGCCAGGACTCCGGCGGCGATCCCCGCCTTCTCCCGCGGCATCGCCGTCATCGCCGCCGTGGACATCGGGGCGTAGACGAGCCCGATCGCCACGCCGAGGACCAGGTAGGCGACGAAGAGGAGGCCGTAGCCGGTGGTCGCCGTGATCCGTGTCTGCAGGAACACCCCGACAACCGCGAGGGCCATGCCGAACGTCATGAGGTTCCGGGAGCCGAACCGCTCGATCAGGCGTGCGGACAGCGGGGAGATCACGATCATCGGCGCCGTCACCGGAAGGATGAGCAGGCCCGCCTCCAGCGGCGTGTGGTCGAGGATGTTCTGCAGGTACTGGGGCTGCAGGAACATCGTCGCCCAGTAGCAGCTGACGAGCGCGAACGCGGCCGCGTTCGCGCCAAAGTAGGGCCGGTTGCGAAACAGGGGGAAGTCGACGATCGGCTGGGGCACGCGGTGCTCGACGAACCAGAACGCCACCAGCAGCGCCACGCCGGCGACGAACAGGCCGAGCGTGGTCGCCGAGGTCCACCCCCAGCTCTTGCCCTCGATCAGCGCGAGCACGACCGCGGTCAGTCCGCCGCTGAACGTGAGCAGGCCGGCGACGTCGATCCGGTGGCCCGAGGTCTCGTCGCGCGATTCCCGGGTCGCGAGCAGCGTCACGACGAAGCCGAGGACCGCGAAGGGCAGGTTGATCCAGAAGATCCAGCGCCAGCTGAGGCTCGTGAGCAGCGCGCCGCCGATGAGCGGGCCCACGCCCAGCGCCAGGGCCGAGACCCCGACCCAGATTCCGAGGGCACGCGGGCGCTGCTCGTCGGAGAACGCGTCGCTGACGATCGCCAGCGACAGGCCCAGCAGCCCGGCGCCGCCGGCGCCCTGGACCACGCGGGCGAGGATCAGCACGATCGGGTCGCCCGCGACCGCGGCGAGCACGGAACCCGCGGTGAACGCCGCGAGGCCGACCAGGAACAGGCGCTTGCGCCCGAACATGTCCCCGAACCGCCCGACCGTGACCACGAGCACCGTGATCGTCAGCAGGTACGCGTTGAGCATCCACTGCAGGTCGGCGTTGGACGCGTCGAGCTCGCGCTGGATCGAGGGCAGCGCGATCGTGACCACCGTCGAGTCCAGCATGAGCAGGAACAGGCCCATGCAGGCGCCGAAGAGCGTCCACCAGGGGCGGTTGGCCTCCGTGATGCGCGGCATCCTGGCGGGCGAGCCTACGTCAGCCCGCGGCGGCGCTCTCGGCGCGCAGGGCCAGGACCGCGAGCTCGCCGCGGTCGATCAGCTCGGCGAGCGCGTCCACGATGGGCGGGTCGAACTGCGTGCCCGCGCAGCGGTGCAGCTCGGCCAGGGCCTCCTCGACGCGCATGCCCGTGCGATAGGGCCGGTCCGAGGTCATCGCCTCGAACGAGTCGGCGACGAAGATGATGCGCGCCTCCAGCGGGATCTGGTTGCGCACGAGCTGGTCCGGGTAGCCGTTGCCGTCGATGCGCTCGTGGTGGTGGCGGACCCAGCGCGACTCGTCCGGCAGCCCCGCGTGCATGAGCATCGTGGCGCCCACCGTCGGGTGGCGATGGATCTGCGTCCACTCGTGCGGGTCCAACCGACCCGGCTTGGACAGGATCGAGGCGGCGACGGTGATCTTCCCGATGTCGTGCAGCAGCGCGGCGCGGCGCAGCGCCATGATCCGCTCCCGATCCATGCCGAGCGCCTGGCCGATGGCGACGGCGTAGGCGGCGACGTTCTCGGAGTGGTCGCGGGTGACCAGCTCGCGCGCGTCGATGGCGGCCACCATCGCGTACAGGTGCGCGAGCATGCCGTCACCGTCGCTCGACCCCTCCTCCGCGCCGGTTACCTCGCTGGCCACGGCGCACAGGTCCTTGCCGTTGCGCTTGGCCCAGTACAGGGCCGCGTCGGCCTTCTTCTCGAACTCCTCCCGCGTGGTCGCGTCCTGGGGGCACGAGGACACGCCGCCCGAGAGCGTCACGCGACGGTCCGGCAGCATCGTGCTGCGCGCGACCGCGGTGCGCAGGCGCTCCGCCACGAGCAGGGCGTCGAGCTGCTGGGTCTCGGGCAGCAGCAGCGCGAACTCTTCGCCGCCGATTCGCGCAAACGAGTCGGCGGGCCGCAGCAGCCCCTGGCCGATGCGGGCGATCTTGCGCAGTACCTCGTCGCCCGCGGCGTGGCCGTGGCGGTCGTTGATCTGCTTGAAATCATCGACGTCGAAGATCACCAGCGAGGCCGAGGAGTCGTAGCGCTCGTGGCGGCCGACCTCCTTGTCCAGCGCCTCGAAGAAGAAGCGGCGGTTGTAGAGGCCGGTGAGCGGGTCGCGAATGGCCTGCTCGAGCTTCTCGCGGTAGTCGCGGGCGTTCTGCACCGCCACGGCCATCTGGTCGACGAGCAGGCGCAGCAGGCGCACGCGTTCGTCGGTGAGGGCGCCGACCGCCGGCCGCACCAGGGTGACGGTGCCGATGGTGTGCCCGCGCGCGCTGAGCCGGAAGCGGGCGATGCTGCGCCCGCCGCGGGTATCGATCTCCACCGGCTCCGCGTCGCTTCGCGGAGCGCCGACCCACACCTCGTCGTCCTGCCAATCGCCGGTGGTGGCCAGGAGCTCGCTGCGGCCGCCGCCCGTCGCGTGCAGCGCGCTGCTCGACGCGCGCGCGGCGAGGTGCAGCACGCCCAGGGCCTGCTCGATGATCGGCGCCTCCTCGAGGGTCTGCGTCATGGTCGTGGCCAATCCGGTCAGCGCCTCGAGCTCGGCGTTCCGCGACATGACCTCCCGGCGCAGGCGGCGCTCGCGGGTCACGGCGCGGCGATTGTCCAGCAGCAGGTAGGCCTGCCGGCCGAAGGCCACGACGAGCGCGAAGAGGAAGAACGCGCCGAAGAAGACGAGCTGCCAGGGGTCGAGGCGGCCGTCCTCGAGCCAGACGACAAGGCCCAGGGCGGGGAACGACACGACCGCCGCCAGGGGCAGCAGGACGCGGCCCATCAGCCACCGCACGCCCGTGGGCTCCTCCGCGGTCTCGGGGGCGGCATCGGCGTCCGAGGCCTCGCGCTCGGCGGCGGTCGCCAGGCCGAAGCCCGCGGCCGCCCACAGCAGGGCGGCGAGGCCCGGAAGGGAGGGCACCCATCCCGAGGAGTGCATCGCCACGACCCCGTCGCCGACGGCGGCCGCCGTGGCGGCTCCGACGAGCCACCAGCCCATGCGGCGATGCCGCGAGTCCCGTCGCACGATGACGGCGAGCGTGAACAGGCTCACGGCGGCGACGTCGAGGAGGAAGACCGACGTCAGCACCGGGTCGCCGTGGGCGAAGCCGGGGATCACCACGATGTACGTGCCCAGGGCCGCGATCACGGCGCACCACAGCAGCGCGTCGACGACCCGCTCGAGCCGAGCGCCGCGCAGTGCCGACTGCGCCAGGAAGGCGCCGGCCGCGAGCAGTCCGACCGAACCGAGCGTGCCGAGGTAGAAGGCCGCGGTCAGCGTGCCGCCCGTGACGGCCGAGACGAGGGCGAGCAGGGACGCCGCCGCGGCGAACGCGCACGCCGCGGTGATCGATCGCCACATCCCGCGGCGGGCCCCCGACGCGACCGACGCCTGCGCGCAGCGCACGGCGGCGAACAGGAGCATGACCAGCGGCACGGCGAACGCGACGTCGCTGACGTGCACCCCGAAGAGCGGAAGCAGGAACGGCACGGACACGAGACACGCGAACACCGCCGTGGTGTCCGTGCGGCGGTGAGTCGGACCGGAGGTCTCGCGCAGGCTGGGGGCGATGCGCCGGAAGGCCTCGCGGCTGTCGGCGCGCAGCGCGCAGCCGCAGCGCTCACAGCGCGGAGACAGCATCGTCAGCGACGACGCCTCCCGGTTCCAACTGCAGTACACGCAATAGAGGACGTACTCCACAAACGTGCTCATCGGCAGCCACGGCCGTCGCCTGAATGGCAATTACTTCATTTCGGCCAGGGAGCGCAGACGTGAGGCGCGTAAGCTCGGCCCCGTGACCGCCGAGGAGCCGCGCCGCCCGCTCACCTCCGACCAGGAGATCCTCGAGGCCGAGACGCCCGACGTACTCTCGCTGCGCACGGACGACGAGCGCGCCGCGCGCATCCACGACGAAGTGCTCGCTGGCTTTCGCGCCCTGGCCGGCATCGGTCCCGCCGTCTCAATCTTCGGGTCCGCGCGCACCCCCGCGGACCATCCCGAATACCTCCTCGCGCGCGATGTCGCCGCGCGCCTCGGCCGCGCCGGGTTCGCGGTCATCACGGGCGGCGGCGCGGGGATCATGGCGGCGGCCAATCGCGGCGCGTGCGAGGCGGGCGCCACGTCCGTGGGTCTGAACATCGAGCTGCCCGACGAGCAGGAGATGAACCCATACGTGGACGTCGGGATCACGTTCCACTACTTCTTCACCCGCAAGCTGATGTTCGTGCGTTACGCATCCGCGTTCCTCTTCTTCCCGGGCGGCTACGGCACGCTCGACGAGCTCTTCGAGGCGCTCACGTTGATTCAGACGGGGAAGGTCGAGCGCTTCCCGGTCGTGCTCGCCGGGTCGAGCTACTGGGACGGCCTGCGGAACTTCCTGCGCGAGCATGCCCAGGCCACGGGCAAGATCACCGAGAACGACCTCGACGAGTTCAGCGTCATCGACGACCCGGCCGAGGTCGTGTCCCGGATCACCCGCATCGTGCCGGTCCGGCCCCGGGCCGCCTAGCCCAACGCGCGGACCGCGAATATCTCCCGTCGCAGGTCCTCCGCGGGACAATGACCATATGGCGGTCGAGGACCAGCCGACCCGACCCACCGGTATTCGCGTTCGCCTCCAGCGCATAGTGCTCGTGTGCGCGATGAGCCTGACCACGATCAACATCTGGACCGGCGGACCGCTCTTCGCACTGTGGGTCGGCTCGCGGGTGCAGAGCAGCGGGCCGCCGAGCATGGCCGCCGTGGGCGTCGTGGCCGTGGTGCTCGGAGCCGTCAGCTTCGGTCTGGTGCGGCTCATCGCCAGGTTCGACGCGGCCTACGACCGGCTCACCGGCGGCGGGGCACGCGTGGGCCGTCACGTTCCATGGCTGCGCAGCATGCGCGGCGAGCGGCCGCACTACGACAAGCAGCGCGCGCGCGATCTCTCCCCGCTCGAGGTCATCCTGATCGTGTCGGTCGTGGCGGCGGTCGTCGCCTTCGAGATCTGGTTCTTCTTCTTCTCGGGCTCCCCGATCGACCAGCGCAGCGGCCGCGGTTAGACGCGCGCGGACGCGTAAGCTGCGCGCGTGCCCGATGACACGATCACCGCGGTCGGCCCAGACGACGTCGAGCAGGTCGCATGGGACCTGTCTCCGCTGGTGGACGGCGAGGAGGCGGCCGGGGCGCTGCGCCTGCTCGACGAGGCCGAGGCGCGCGCGCGTGCGTTCGCGGACGCCTACGCCGGCAAGGTCGCCGGCCTCGACTCCGCCGGGCTGCGGGACGCGATGCTCGAGCTGGGCGCGATCGAGGAGCTGGCCGGCCGGGCCGGCACCTACGCGATGTTGCGCTTCGCCGTCGACACGGCCGACCCCGAGACCGGCGCGCTGCTCCAGCGCGTGCAGGAACGCGGGACGACCATCGAGACGACGCTGCTCTTCTTCGACCTCGAATGGGCGGCCCTGGACGACGAGCGCGCGGAGGAGCTGCTGGCCGGCGACGGCCTGGACTTCTGCCGGCATCACCTGCGCAACCTCCGGCGCTACCGGCCTCACCTGCTGTCCGAGCCCGAGGAGAAGGTGCTCACGGAGAAGGCGATCACGGGCCGCGGCGCCTGGTCGCGCCTGTTCGCCGAGGTGACGTCGGCCATCGAGGTGACGATCGAGGGAGAGGCCACCCCGGTGCCGCTCGACGCCGCGCTCGCCCGGCTCGTCTCGCCCGATCGCGACGAGCGCCGCCGGGTCGCCGACGCCGTGACGGCGGCGCTGGACCCCGGGCTGCGGACGCGCGGCTTCGTGCTCAACACGCTGCTGCACGACAAGGCGGTCGACGACCGCCTCCGCAGCTACCCGCACTGGCTCGCGTCGCGCAACCTGTCCAACGAGGCGAGCGACGAGTCGGTGGAGGCGCTCGTACGGGCGGTGCGCGCGCGGTTCGACATCCCGCAGCGTTGGTACCGGCTCAAGGCGCAGCTGCTCGGCGTGGACCGCCTCGCCGACTACGACCGCGCGGCGGCCGTCACCGCCGAGGAGCCGAGCGTCGCCTGGCCCGACGCGCGTGCTCTCGTGCTCGACTCCTACACGGACTTCGACGCCCGCGTCGGCGAGCTGGTCACGCGGTTCTTCGCCGAGCGCTGGATCGACGCGCCCGTGCGGCCGAACAAGCGCGGCGGCGCGTTCTGCGCGTACGCGGTGCCGTCGGTGCACCCGTACGTGATGCTCAACTTCACGGCGAAGCGCCGCGACGTGCTGATCCTCGCCCACGAGCTCGGCCACGGGGTGCACGCCGCGCTGGCCGCCCCGCAGGGCGTGTTTCACCAGCACACGCCGCTGACGCTGTCCGAGACCGCGTCCGTGTTCGGCGAGACGATCGTCTTCGGGCGCCTGCTCGAGCGCGCCGACTCGCCCGAGTCGCGGCTCGCCCTGCTGGCCGAGAGCCTCGAGGGCTCGATCGCCACCGTGTTTCGCCAGGTCGCCATGAACCGCTTCGAGGATCTCGCGCACACCGCGCGGCGCGGCGAGGGCGAGCTGTCGGTCGAGCGCATCGGGGAGCTCTGGGCCGAGAGCCAGGAGGAGATGTTCGGCGACGCGGTGGAGGTCACGGACGGCTACCGCTCGTGGTGGTCCTACGTGCCCCATTTCATCTCGACCCCCGGCTACGTGTACGCGTACGCCTACGGCCAGCTGCTCGCCCTGTCGGTGTACCGGCGCTATCGCGAGGAGGGCGAGGGGTTCGTCGACCGCTACGTGGAGATGCTCTCCGCGGGAGGCTCCAAGTCGCCCGAGGAGCTCGCCGAGATCGTCGGCGTCGACCTCAACGACCCGGGATTCTGGGATGCCGGGCTCGACCTCGTGGCCGAGCAGCTGGAGAGCGCCGAGGCCGCAGCGCGCGAGGCCGGCCGCGTGCCCGCCTGAGGAGATCGCGTCCGCCGTGGAGGCCCGCGGTCGGGATCGCTACTCTGCGCGCGAATGAACGGGAAGACGTTGCAGAATCGGCTTGTGATCGCCACCGGGATGTGGCGTGACGCGACGGACGAGCCGTTGCCGAAGCTGGAGCCGGCCGAGCCCGCCGCACAGATCGAGGAGTTTGAGCTGCGCCTCGTCGACATGCTCTGCCGCGACGCCACCCCGGCGACTGCGCGCGACATCGCCGACCGCACGTGGGACCTCGTGCAGGACCGCTCGGACGACGACGCGGTGAAGCGCAAGGTGGTCGACGCCCACGAGACGCTGGCCAAGCTGTCGGCCGGCACCTTCGGCGGCCCCGGCGGGTGAGCGGGCGGCGGCCGGTTGCGGCGGGGCGCGACTTCGCGCCGCCGCCGGCGTTGTAGAGGTTCGATGCGACGTCCGAGGCGCATTCGGCAGGTGCTGGCGGCGTGCGCGCTTGCCGCCGGGCTGTCGACAGCCGTCGCGGCCCCCGCCATGGGATCATCCGCGCAGGAGTCGATGTTCCAGGACGACTCCCTGCTCGTCTTCAAGCCACCGTCGAGCGTCGCGAAGACGATGGACACGCTGCGCTACCTCGGCGTGGACCGCGTCCGCGTGACCGTGTTCTGGAACCTGATCGCGCCGAGCCCCGCGTCCCGCAACCGGCCCGCCTTCGACGCCACCGACCCCGCCGCCTACCCGCCCGGCGCGTGGCGCGAGTACGACACGATCGTGCGCCTCGCCGCGGAGCGCGGCATTGGCGTGAACTTCAACGTGTGGGGAGCGGTTCCGGCGTGGGCGGGCGGCCGGACCGCGCCGCCCTTCACCGGGCACTTCGACCCGTCGGCCCTCGAGTTCGGGCGCTTCATGACCGCGATCGGCCGCCGCTACGACGGGAGCCATCGGGGCGACGACGGAGGGACCCTGCCGCGGGTGCCGTACTGGTCGATCTGGAACGAGCCGAACGGCATCTCCTTCCTGGGGCCGACGTGGCAGCGCCGCGGCGGAATCTGGGTGGAGGCCGGCGCGAGCGTCTACCGCTCGCTCGTGGACGCCGCGTGGAGCGCGCTGCGCGCGACCGGGCACATTCCCGGCGACACCGTCCTGGTGGGGGAGACCGCGCCGAAGGCCAAGGCCGACCCGGCCGCGTCGCGGTCGATCCGCCCGCTGCGTTTCATCCGGGCGCTGTACTGCGTGGACGCCAGGCTGCGACCGCTGCGCGGCGCCGCGGCGAGCCTGCGCGGGTGCCCCACCCGCAACCAGGCCAGCGCATTCCCCGCGGCGCATCCCGGGCTCTTCCGGGCAACCGGGTACGCCCACCATCCCTACCAGCTGCTCCTACCGCCGACGCTCGCGTCCGACCCCGACTCGGTCGCGACGGCGGACATCCCCCGGCTCACCGGCACGCTGGACGGCATCTTCCGCGCGTATCGCAGTGGCCGGCGACCGGCGATCTACAACACCGAGTTCGGCTACGAGAGCCGGCCGCCGAGCGCGTTCGGGGTACCGCTGTTCACCCAGGCGGCGTACCTCAACGAGGCCGAGTTCATGGGCTACCGCAATCCCCGCCTCGCCTCCTACTCCCAGTTCCTGCTGGCGGACTCGAGCAGCGCGCAGCAGTTTCAGACCGGACTGATCCAGCGCAGCGGAAGGGTGAAGCCCGCCTACGCCGCCTACCGGGCGCCGATCTGGATCCCGAACCCGCTGTCGCGCAGCGGGCGCTTCCGCGTGTGGGGGCTGTTCCGGCCCGGCGCGCGGGAGGGCGTGCGCACGGCGTCGATCCAGTTCGCGCCCTTCGGCCGGCCGTTCTCGACGGTGGCGACCGCGTCGGCCGGCGGGTCGCGCGGCTACGTCGACCGGACGGTCAGGGTGTCGCGCTCCGGCTTCATCCGCCTCGCCTGGCGGGACCCGGCGACGCGCGGGACGGCCTTCAGCCGCCCGGTCGCCGTCTACCGCTGAGCCTTGGACCCCGTGAGCGCCCGGACCGGCTCGTCGGGCAGCGGCTCGTAGCCGGGCGCCCGGAGACCGTCGAGGATGATCGCCCGCGAGCGGCGCCAGCTGGAATACGCACCGTGGGTCGTCTGCAGCGAGCCCAGCGCGCACATGATCAGGGGGATGTCCTCGAGGCGGAAGTCCTGCCGCAGAGCGCCGGCCTCCTGGGCGCGGTCGATCAGGACGCTGAGCGTGTCGAAGAAGCCGAGCTCCTCCGCCGCCCGGAGGGCCGCGTCGCCCATCATCCCGGGCCGGTCGCGGATCACCTCCGCCAGCGCGCGGTTGTCACCGAGGATCTCCGAGGCCTGGCGCACGTAGCCGCTGAAGGCCTCCCACGGGTCCTCGACCTCCAGCGCCGCCCGCGCCGCCTCGGCCTGGTGGGCGAAGTACTCGTCGGCGAGCGCCTCGATCAAGGCGTCCTTGGTGGGGAAATGCCGGTACACCGTGCCGACGCCGACCTTCGCCCGGCCGGCGATCTCGTCCATCTGGGCCTGGAGCCCGTCGGCGGAGAAGCAGTGCGCCGCCGCGTCGAGCACGCGCTCGCGATTGCGCCGGGCGTCGGCGCGCATGGGACGTTCGGTGAGGGGTGGCGTGGCCATCGTGGCGAGCCTAGGGTCGACGGTGGTCGATCGGCTTGACAAACGGAATCACAGTTCCGTATCTTACCCGTAGAAGCGGAACTCCGCTTCCGATTCTAAACACCGAGCGACCTGGGAGCAAGCCGCATCATGAACTCCACCTCCACCGACCGCCGGCGCTGGATCGCGCTCGGCCTGCTCGCGACGGCGCAGTTCGTCGTGGTGCTCGACGCCTCGATCGTCAACGTCGCGCTCCCCTCGATCGGGCGCGCACTGCACTTCTCGCAGGACTCGCTCTCCTGGGTCGTGAACGCATACGTGCTGACCTTCGGCGGGTTCCTGCTCCTCGGCGGCCGCCTGGCCGACCTGCTCGGCCGACGGCGGGTGTTCATCGCCGGGCTGATCATCTTCGCGATCGCGTCGCTCGCCGGCGGGCTGGCGCAGAGCGAGGCCTGGCTGATCGCGGCGCGCGCCGTGCAGGGGCTCGGCGCGGCCATCCTGTCTCCGGCAGCCCTCTCCATCGTCACCAACACCTTCCGGGAGGGCGCCGAGCGCAACCGCGCGCTGGGCGTCTGGGGCGCCGTCGCCGGCTCCGGCGGCGCGGCCGGCGTGCTCCTCGGCGGGGTTCTGACCGACAGCCTCGGCTGGGAGTGGGTGCTCTACGTCAACTTCCCGATCGGCATCCTGGCCGCGCTCCTGGCGCCGCGCCTGATCGACGAGAGCCGCGCCGAGGGCGAGCGCCGCGCGTTCGACGTCGCCGGCGCCGTGACGGTGACCGCCGGGCTGTCGGTGCTGGTGTACGCCCTCGTCGACGCACAGAACGCCGGGTGGGGCTCGTTCCAGACGGTTGGGCTGCTCGGCCTGTCGGTCGCGCTGCTGGCCGCCTTCACGTTGATCGAGACACGCGCCGCCGCACCCCTGGTGCCGTTCCGCATCTTCAAGTCGCGCACGCTGACCGGCGCGAACGTCTCCGGGCTGCTCATCGGCGCGTCGCTGTTCTCGATGTTCTTCTTCCTGTCGCTGTACATGCAGCAGGTGCTGGGCTACGACGCCCTGAAGACGGGCTTCGCGTACCTGCCGCTGGCGCTGACGATCATCGTCGCGGCCGGCATCACCTCGACGCTCGTGACCCGCACCGGCTTCAAGCCGTCGCTGGCCGCGGGCATGGCGTTCATCACGGTCGGGCTGCTGTGGTTCACGCAGGTGTCGGTGGACGGCACCTACCTGGTCGACGTGCTGCCCGGCGCGATCCTGGTGGCGCTCGGCCTCGGCTTCGCGTTCGTGTCCGTGACGGTCGCGGCCACGAGCAAGGTGACCTCGGCCGAGGCGGGCCTGGCCTCGGGGCTCATCAACACGTCGCAGCAGATCGGCGGCGCGCTGGGCCTGGCGATCCTCTCGGCGGTGGCCACCGCACGGACCGACGCGTTCGCGCCCGGCGTGGCGTCACAGGGGCGCGAGGGCGCGATCCTGGCCCTGAACGAGGGC
>DASYIJ010000350.1:0-2741 GCA_035997675.1 Solirubrobacteraceae bacterium | reverse complement strand
GCCGTGGCGCGGGGGATCCCGTGCATCACGACGCTGTCCGGGGGGATCGCCGCGACGCGCGCGATCGCCGCCGCGCGCCAGGGCGATCCGCCGGTGCTCTCACTCCAGGAGCTGCACCTGGCCAACGGCTCGGCGGCGTCGGCGCCCTCGCGCGCCGCGGAGGTATGAGCAGCGCCGCCTCCCGCCGTACGGTGGCACCGTTCGGCCGCCGTCTGGGGGCCGTCGAGGCCAACCGCGCGGTGGGGGCGTACCGCGTGCTGGAGGTTGCCGACCCCGGCGGGCCCGCGCCGCGGCCCGGGCAGTTCTACATGCTGGCGGCCCACGAACGGTGGGGGGGAGGCGAGGCGGAGCGACCCTTCCTGCCGCGCGCGTTCTCGTTCCTGCGGGCGACCGACGAGCGCCTGGAGTTCCTGCTCGAGGACGTGGGGCCGGGCACACGCCGGCTGGCCGAGCTGGGGCCCGGCGACGGCCTGTGGTTGACCGGTCCGCTGGGGATCGGGTTCGCAGCGCCCGAGGACGGCCGCGCCGCCGTGCTCGTGGGGGGCGGCATCGGGATCGTGCCGCTGGGCGGCTGGCAGGACGAGATCGGCGGGCCGGCGCTGCTGGGCTTTCGCTCGGCGGAGCACGCCGCGGCGGCGGGGCTGCTCGCCCACGCGGAGGTGGCCACCGACGACGGGTCGGTCGGCCATCACGGACCGGTGACGGACCTGCTCGCCGAGTTTCTGGGCGCTAGCCCCGATGCAGTGGTCTACGCGTGCGGCCCTCCGGCGATGCTCGAAGCCGTCCGCGCCCTGTGTGCCGAACGGGGCGTGCCCGCCCAGCTCGCCATGGAGTCGGGCATGGCGTGCGGATTCGGCGCCTGCTTCGGCTGCGTCGTTCCGACCCGCCACGGCTACGTTCGCCTGTGCCTCGACGGGCCGGTGCTGGACGCCGCCGACCTGGAGACGGCGCTGGTGGCGGGGGCGGGGCATTGATCGACTTCTGCGGCATCGAGCTGGCCCACCCGATCGTCAACGGGTCGGGCACCTTCGATGCGATCGCGGCGCGGCGGACGTTCGGGGAGGCGCTGCTGGCGAACTTCCCGTTCGCGGCGTTCGTGTCCAAGACGGTCACGCTCGAGCCGCGCCAGGGCAATCCACCGCCCCGCCTGTGGGAGCAGGCGGCCGGCCTGCTCAACTCGATCGGGCTGCCCAACAGGGGCCTGGAGGGCTACCTCGAGCACGACCTGCCGGAGCTCGCCGCCCTGCCCGTGCCGCTGATCGTCAACGTGATGGGCTTCACGCGCGAGGAGGTCGGCCAACTGGTGCAGGCGTTCGCGTTGCGCGACGAGGTCGCGGCCCTGGAGCTCAACGTGTCCTGCCCCAACGTGGAGAGCGGACTGATCATGGGCGCCGACCCGGGGGAGACGGCGGCGCTGCTCGAGCACGTCCGCCCGCTCACGTCCAAGCCCCTGATCGTCAAGCTCACGCCGAATGCGACCGACGTCGGCGCCGTCGCGGCTGCCGCCGAGGCGGCCGGCGCCAACGCCGTGTCGCTCGTCAACACCCTCCGCGGCATGGCGCTCCACCCGCGAACCGGGGAGCCGTGGCTCGGCGGCGGGACCGGCGGCGTGTCGGGTTCGGCGGTGCGCGCGATCGCACTCGCTCAGGTCAAGGAGGTGGCCGCGCGGGTCGCGATCCCGATCGTGGGAATGGGCGGCGTCCAGCGCGGCGCGGACGCCGCGGAACTGCTGCGAACCGGGGCCGCGCTGGTCGCGGTCGGGACCGAGAGCTTCCGCGACCCGGACGCCGGCGGCCGGGTGGCGCGCGAGCTGGCGGATCTGCTCAGTGAGCGGTCCGAAGTGGCCCCGGAAACCCGTTCCGATAAGGCACCGAAAACCGGAGTGCGGTAAAAGGGCTGCAACTCGCCATTACACCGAGTTCCGGTATGTCAGATTGCTGGACCTCAGGTAGAGCTGCAGGTGAATTCATGCTGTTTCGCTTGCGGCCGGAGAGCGAAGATGTAAGACTCGCGCCCAATGGCGCCGGCGCCGACGAACACGCCCATCAAGCCCACCGCGGCCCCGGAGCGCTCCCTGATGCAGAGGCTCGACGCGCTCAAGCGCGCAAACGACATTCGCACCCGCCGGGCCCAGCTCAAGCGGGACCTCAAGGGCGGCCGCGTATCGATCCACCAGCTGCTGACCTCGCCGCCGGAGTACGTCGAGACGGCCAAGGTGTTCGACATGCTGCTGGCCGTTCCCAAGTACGGGCGCGTGAAGGCCAACAAGGTCCTCACGCAGTGCCGTATCTCGCCGAGCAAGACCATCGGCGGCCTGTCCGAGCGCCAGCGCTCGGAGCTCGTCGCGATGCTGCGGCGTTAACTTCGAGGCGCCGCGCCCTTCATCACACGTGGGGCACGTCTTCGTCATCACCGGCCCCTCGGGAGTCGGCAAGGGCACGCTGATCCGCACGCTGCTGCAGCGCATCCCCGAGCTGGAGCTGTCGGTGTCGGCGACGACGCGCGACCCCCGCCCGGGGGAGACGGACGGCGTCGAGTACCACTTCCTCGACGACCCCGAGTTCGACGGCCGCGTGCTGGCCGGCGACTTCGTCGAGCACGCCGGCTACTCGGGGCGCCGCTACGGAACGCTGCGCGAGCGGCTTCCGCGGTTCCACCTCTCGGTCTCCGCCACGACGCGCAAGCCTCGGGCGGGCGAGGTCGACGGCCGCGACTACCACTTCCTCAGTCTCGAGGAGTTC
>DASYIJ010000228.1:0-5319 GCA_035997675.1 Solirubrobacteraceae bacterium | reverse complement strand
AGGGCAGCCTCGCGCTGCCCGAACTCGCTCAAGAGGACGCCCAGGTCATTCAGGCTCCCTGCGAGGTCGGGGAGGAACGCGTCGGAGTGCTTGAGCACGAGCGTGCGATAGTCCTCGACTGCCTCGCGGATGGCGTCCAAGGCGACCTCGTGTTGCCCCAGGTGACCAAGTCGGACACCCCGATCGACCAGTCGTGCAGCTCGCTCCGCAAGGGCTTCCGGCTCATTCCCCGACGCAGCATCGGCGAGCAGCACGCGGCTCCGCCATTCTGCTTTGGCGGCGCCTTTGGATTGATCCATTTGGGACGCCGGTGTGGATCCACCCTGGTGGCAGCGGCGCGGCGGGATCGTGATCCACCCGCGGCCAGCTGGGTGGATCCGGATCCATCTGGATCCCAGGCGGGTGTAACCCGTCCGTCTGGATCCCTCCCGCTGGATCGGATGGATCCCGTGGATCCGCCGGGGAGCGACGGTGGTGGTTAGCGGCGTCGGTCGAGGGACGACCGGAGGATGCGCTGGATGGTCGCGGGGTCGTGGTCGTCGAAGTCGTCCTGGGTGACCAGGGGCCGCGGCGGCGGCACGGGCGCCAGCGGTAGCGACAGGACCTGAAACCGGCGGCCGTCGAAGGCGATGAGGTCCATGTCGATGAGGTGGTCGCGCACGACGAGATAGTCGTCCAGCGTGAGCTCGAGCGCGGCGCAGATCCGGTCGTGGGCGTAGAAGCTGACGCCGTTGCGGTCGGCGGCGAGGACGAGGAAGAAGTAGAGCGAGCGCTCGGTGTGGCCGAGCGAGGCGAAGAAGCCGCGGTGCAAGAACTCGTTGGGGACGAAGGCGAAGCCCCCCGCGATGCGACGGACTCGGTCCGGCCGCGGTGGTGGCCGGTGCGGTGGACTTCGGCCGCCGTCGGCGGGCATGTCAGCCTCCGTCGGTGTCGCGGCGTGCGGGGCGCTCGCGCTCGGTCCGCTGGGCGTCGCGGCCAGCCGCGCGCTCGTGGGCGACGTGCTGGCGATAGCTCGGGCCCTCGATGTCGATCCGGAGCCCGTGCATGACGAGCCGGTCGAGGATGGCGGCGGTGAGCGTGGCGTCGCCGAGGTACTTGCCCCAGTCACCGAGCTGGATATTGGACGTCACGGCGGTCGAGGCGCGACCGTGCCTGCGATCGACCAGGTTATAGAGGGTGTGAGCCGCGGTCGGCTCGTCGCCGTGCTTCTTGACCTGACCCAGGCCGACATCGTCGATGATCAGAAGCTCGGCAGCGGCCCACGACTTGAACCGCCGGGGATAGGAGCCGTCGGCGAGTCCGGCGTGGAGGTCGTCGAGCAGGTCGACGCAGCGCGCATAGCGCAGGCGGACGCCTTGCTCGCAGGCGCGCAGGCCGAAAGCCTTGAGCAGGTGGCTCTTGCCGGTGCCCGGATCGCCGGTGATGAGCACATCGTCGTGGCGGCGGACGAAGTCGAGCCGAGCGAGCTCGATGACGATGGACTTGTCGAGCTTGGGCTGGAAGTCGAAGTCGAAGGCCTCGAGCGTCTTGTGCTCCTTGAGGCCGCTGCGGTCGATGCGCCGCGCGATGCGCTGCTCGAGCTTGTCGGCGGCCTCCGCGCCGAGGATGTGCTCGAGCAACGCGGTGGGGCCGGGGCGCTCGCGCACGGCCCATGCGAGGCGGTCGTCGAGCTCGTCGAGGGTGCGGGTCAGTCCGAGGAACGCGAGGTGTCGTCGGAGTCGCTCGAGGGCGAGGTCGCTATCGCCGGCGGCGCCGCCGCCGGGCTTTCCGTTGCGCTTGGACATGGACAGGACTCCTGGATGGACGGCGCCACCGAAGCGAGCGCGACAGACGAGGCGCGGGCGAGAGGCAGCCGGTCGTATGTAGTGAGGTCGTGCGATGGGGTGCGCTGACCGCCGAGCGCCTGCGCGAGGCGCCGCGCGGTGTCCTCGGCGACATACTCGTCGAGGGTCCGGGGCGAGGAGCGCGCCTCGAGGATGCGCTCGACGGCGCGATGTTCGAGGGCGCCGAACCGCGCGGCGTGCGCGAGCGCGGCGTCGAGGTCCGCGGTGGCGTAACGGGCGCGCAGCACCAGGATGCAGCGCGCCTGGTGTCCCCAGACCCGCGGCGGGCCCGCGCTGAGCAGCCGGAAGAACGCGGCGCCACCTGGCCCCAGACCATCGAACGCCACGGCGAGCTGATCGAGATCCACGGGGCTCTTGCCGCGCGGGGGCGGGTGGAGACCCGCGGGGTCGAGCTTTTGCCCGGCGCCGCGCGGCGCGAGCTCGTGGCGCGCGACGCAGGCCAGGTCGGCGGCGTAGACGAACAGCTCGCGCTGGGTGACGCGCACCGGCAGGATGTCGGTCACGTGGCCGTAGGGCACCGCGTAGCGATTGCCCTCCCAGTCGACAAACCCGTCGATGCTGCAGACACGGTAGATGACGCGCGCAGTGTCATAGGGGTGACGCGGCAGCGGTATCAGCTTGGGCTGCTCCTCGGCAAAACGCTCGAGGCAGGTCTGGCCGTGGCGGCGGCGCGGGTCGACGATCCCATCGAGCCACTCGGTGATCTGGGTGCGCATGTCGTCGAGGTCGGCGAACGAGCGGCCGTTGAGGAACGATCGCTCGAAGTCCCAGAACGACCGCTCGACCCGGGGCTTGGCATTGGGCTCGCCGCGCACCGCACGCGGACGAAACTCGTAATGAGCCGCGAACGCCAGAAAGCGAGGATTGTAGATCGGCTGTGTACCCTCCCAGCGCGACACCACGGGCTTCTGGCTGTCGTAGATGCAGCGGTGGGCGCAGCCCTGGAAGCGGTCGAAGGCCCGCTCGTGGCCGTCCATGAGTGCGAACAGGTCACAGGACGGGTAGACCGAGAATGCCTTGCGCGGGCTGTAGGTCAGTACGTACGAGAACGCCTGCACCGTCATTCGCCCGCCAGCGGTGAAGTCGATGGCGTACGGCGACCAGTCACTCTCGGCCATCTCGCCGGGGCCGTACGACGGCGCCACCAGGCTCGGCGCCGGCTTCCGCGGCGCGCGCAGCGTGCGCACGCACTTCTTGACCGCGGTGTAGCCGCCGTCGAATCCCTCGGCGCACAGGATCTCGAACACCCGCCGAGCCGTGATGTCCGGATAGCGGACGAATAGCTCGGCGATCCGATTCCGGAACACGTCAGTCTTCCTGGGCCGTGGCGCCTTCAACGTCGGCTCCGGCAGCGCCGAGTGCGCCGCGCCACGCTGCGCGGCGTGCGCCGCGAGCACCGCCTTGACCGTGTTGCGGCTGACGCCGACCGTCCGGGCGATCGCGCGCTTGGACATCCGGTCGGCCGCGAGCGTCACGATCTGGTGCACGAGCTCGTCGCGCGACCGCCAGGTCGCCGTCATGCCGCTGGCTCCGTGCCGAGCACCGTCGCGATCGTCCGCGCGAGCGCGGTGAGCGCCGGCGCGAGCGCGCCGAGCCGGTCGAGGACGACCTCGGCCGCGGGTGCGCCGAGCGCACCGAGCGGCGTCCCGAGCAGCCGGGCTTGCAGACGTGCGCTCACCCGCACCAGCGTCGCGATGTCGGTCACCATGCCGTCCGCCTCGCCGCGCGGCATGCGCGTCGGCCGAAGCGTGGGCGCGGCCGGTGTCGCCTCGAGCCGCTGCGCGAGCCACCCGGCGCGGGCGTCCTCGGGCTGCTCCAGCACCTCGGCGACCAGGCGCGCGGTCTGCGCGACGGTCAGCCCGCGGCGGATCACCACCGCCGCGGCCGGAACCTGGTTGCCACGTGGCAACGCGGCCAGGGCGATCGCCGCGCGCGGCGCGAGCAGCCCCAGCCGCACGTCGGCCTGGACCGCGACGTCGAGCGCCTCGACCAGGACCAGCCGCCGGCACACCCAGCTCTTGTGGCGATCGAGCCGGCGCGCGATCTCGGGCTGCGTGAGCTTGTCGTCGCGGTACAGCGACCGGATCAGCCAGCCCTGCTCGAGCTCGGTGAGCCCGCGGTGCTGGTGCAGCTCCGCGAGCCGCACCTTGGCCTCGATGCCATCGGCGACGTCGGCGATCGTGACCGCCACGGTCGGCCAGCCCAGCGCGCGCGCTGCACGCAGGCGCTTGAGCCCGTCCAGGGTCTCGAGCTGATCGCGCTCGGCGAACGCGACGATCGGCGTGAGCTGCCCGTGGCGATCGAGCGAGCGGCGCATGGCGTCGAGCGCGGGGGCCTCGCACAGTCGGAGGACGGCGAGTCGCTCGCCCAACTCGGCGACGCTGGCGATGCGCGGCGATGGCGGGCTCGTGGTCACCGCTGCATCCGAGCACCGGCTGCCGCCGCAGTCGAAGCCGGCGCGTGACAGCCGCCCATTTTGGGCGCGATTCCCTTGGGATCACGGCGGCTTGTGCAGCGAAGCCGGCGCGTGACAGCCGCCCGCATCCGCCCACGTTTGGCCCAATTCCTTCAGGATCTCGCGCACACCGCGGTCGAAGCCGGCGCGTGACAGGCGCGCCGCCTCGTCCACGATTCGACGCACTTTGTCCTGTATCTCCGCTGGGATCGCCGCCGAAGCCGGCGCGTGACATCCGGACCCGCCCGTTGCCGGCTGCCGCCCCTCCCGGTGCACGTCCTGCCGTGCTCGCTCCGCGGCGCGGTAGCCGTCAGCGTCGCGCCGCCTTCGCTCCCGCGCCTGCTTCCGGCGCCGCACCACCCGGCACTCCGGCCCGCACGTCTTCTGCCGATCGTCCGTCGTCGCCGCGGGCATGTACCGCCGCCGGCATTCCGTGCATCGCGGCCGCTTCGCCATGGCACAGCGTCGCCAGCCAACCGCGTCGAACGAGCCGCGCCGCTGCGGGGGTGGGTCACGAAAGCGCCGCGGCGGCCCCTCCCGCGGCGACCCATTGGCTCACGAAAGCGCCGCGACGTGGATCAGTCCAAAGGCGCCGCTGAGGCGCGGCCGTCGGCGGCGAGTCATGAAGCCACGAGCCGCCGCGCGCCCCGCCGCCGCGCGTTCCTGAGCGGCGCGACCCGGGCGCTGATCGCCGCGCTCACCGCGTGGCCGAAGCGGCCTTGACCGGCGGACCCAGGCGGCAAGTAGATCGAGGCTACCTGGCTAGAAATAATATCATGTTAGATGAACGTGAGTCATGCAGACGACCTTGATGTAGGCGCATCAATCTTGATTCAAAGCCAGCCAAATCCCTCAGGAGGTATCATGCGACACTATGTTTTTATCGTTTGCCTCGCATTCATTCCCCTGCTCACAGCATCATCCTGCATGGGCGACCACCTCCAAGAGGGTTCCGACGCTGAATCTGCTGACGACCAGGCGGCCACCGACGCTCAGGTCTCTGCCCGGAACGATCTGGAA
>DASYIJ010000225.1:0-1532 GCA_035997675.1 Solirubrobacteraceae bacterium | reverse complement strand
AGGCGCTCGAAGGCGGGCAGGTCGGCCGGGTAGCCGAAGATGTGGACCGGGAGGAACGCGGCGGTCCGGTCGGTGACCGCGGCCGCAGCGGCATCCGGGTCCAGGTTGAGCGTCACCGGGTCGATGTCGGCGAACACGGGGCGGGCGCGCTCGTAGAGCATCACGTTGGCCGAGGCCACGAACGAGAACGGGGACGTGACGACCTCGTCGCCGTCGCTCACTCCGGCGGCCCGAAGGGCGAGATGCAGGCCGGCGGTCCCGCTCGACACCGCGCTCGCGTGCGCGGCGCCGAGCCAGCCGGCGAACGCGACCTCGAACTCCGCCACCCGCGGCCCGAGCGACAGCCGCCGCGAGCGCAGCACCTCCAGCACCGCCGCCTCCTCCTCGCGCCCCAGGACGGGCCGCGCCAGCGGAATCGGCGAATCGCCCGCCATCAACCGTCGGCGGCCGTCTCTGACGACTGACGACTGACGAGCGACGACTTCGGCTCCTGCATTCCGCGTTCCAGCGAATCCACGAGCGCGTCCCACGACGCCTCGATGATGTTCTCCGACACGCCGATCGAGCCCCAGACGTCGGTGCCGTCGGAGGCGTCGAGCAGCACCCGCGTGACCGCGTCCGTGCCCTTGCTCTCGTCCAGGATCCGGACCTTGAAGTTGACGAGGTCGATGTCGGTCAGGTGGGGGTAGATCTCGGCGATGGCGTCGCGCAGCGCCTTGTCGAGCGCGTTGACCGGGCCCTTGCCCTCGGCGGTGCGCACGTAGCGCTCGCCGGCGACCCAGATCTTGATCGTCGCCTCGGTCTCGACCTTGCCGTCGGCGCGCTTCTCCACGATGGCGCGCCATGACTCGAGCCGGAAGAGCGGCTCGTAGTCCCCCGTCTCCTTGCGAAGCAGGAGCTCGAACGAGCCGTCGGCGGCCTCGAACTGGTAGCCCTCGTGCTCGAGGTCCTTGACCCGGTCGACCACGCGGTGGGCGGCCTCGTCGTCCAGGTCGAGGCCGGCGGCCCTGGCGCGGGCCTGCACCGTGCCCTTGCCCGACAGCTCGGACACGATCAGGTCGCGGCGATTGCCCACCTCCGCCGGGTCGAGGTGCTCGAACGTCGCCGGGTCCGCGTTGACGGCGGCGACGTGCATGCCGCCCTTATGGGCGAACGCGTTCCTCCCGACGTAGGGCTGGTCCGGGTCCGGCGTGAAGTTGAGGAGGTCGGCGACGTAATGCGCGGTCTCGGTCAGCCGCCCGAGGCGCTCGGGCGGAAGGCACTCATAGCCCAGCTTGAGCTGCAGGTTGGGAATGATCGACACGAGGTTCGCGTTGCCGCAGCGCTCGCCGTAGCCGTTGATCGTCCCCTGCACGTGCGTGGCGCCCTCGCGCACAGCGGCCAGCGAGTTGGCGACCCCGCACTCCGCATCGTTGTGGCAGTGGATGCCGATCCGCACGGCGCTCGGACCGAGCTCGGACGTCACGTCGCGCATCGCCTCTTCGATGGTCGGCGGCAGCGAGCCGCCGTTGGTGTCGCAGGGCACGACGGTC
>DASYIJ010000330.1:0-7184 GCA_035997675.1 Solirubrobacteraceae bacterium | reverse complement strand
TCGACCCGCAGGCCGGGCCCTTGACGCTCGGCGACCTCTTCGCGATCTGGGGCCAGCCGCTCTCGGGTCGTCGGCTGGCCGGGTTCGACGCGCCGGCGGGCACCCGCGTCGCCGCGTACCTCGATGGCCGGCCGTGGGCCGGCGACCCGCGCGCGCTGCCGCTGCGCCGCCACGCCGTGATCGTGCTCGAGATTGGCGGCCACGTGCCCCCCCACGCGACCTACCGCTATCCGGCCGGCCTGTGACTACAGTCTGCGCCTCGATGCGCGCCCTGCTCGCTCTCCTACTCGGCGTGGCGGCCCTCGCGGCGTTCGCGCCCGCCGCCCTCGGCGACGCCGACCCGCCGAGCGACGTCCTGCTGCTCCAGGACGTCTACTACCCGTACCAACCGCCGGTGTCCGACAAGCTGCGCCGCACGCTGGACAGCGTCGTCGCCCAGTCCAAGAAGGCCGGCTACACGGTGAAGGTGGCCATGGTCGAGTCTCCGGTCGATCTCGGAGCGATTCCGCAGTTCTTCGGGCGGCCGGCCGCCTACGCGCCGTTCCTCGGCCGCGAGATCGCGTTCAAGAGCAAGGACCCCCTGCTGGTGATCATGCCCGCGGGCATGGCGACCTACAACGTGACGGCCAAGGCGCAGCAGGCGATCCAGGGCATCAAGGTGGACGCGTCGAAGCAGTCGAACGGACTCGTCGCCGCGGCCATCCAGGCGATTCCGAGGATGGCGACGGCGTCGGGCCATCCGGTCGCGGCGGTGCCCGTTCCGTCGACCGGTGGAGGCAAGAGCGGCGGCGGAGGCACGTCGCCGCTCATCGTCTTCGGCGCCCCGGTGCTGCTCGTGGCGCTGGCCGCGCTCGTGGCCGCCCTGCGCCGCCGCGGCGAGGATGACGACGACGAAGATGGGGACGAGCCGGGCGCCGCCAGAGCCTCGTCCTGAATTCAGTTTCGGACGTACACTTCGCCGCTGTGACCTCGGCCGTTCGGAGATTCCGGCTGGCCGCCCTGCTCGCCGCGGGCGCTGTGGTCGTGCACGAGCTGCGCTACGCGCTCGCCTACGGAGACCACGCCGGAAACGAGGCGGCGGCCCAGGGGCACGCCTACCTGAGCGTCGTGATCCCGGTCGTCGTGCTGGCCGCGCTGTTCGCGTTCGCGCAGGCCGTCCTGCGCTTCGCCGGCGAGCCGGTGAACGGCGACCGGAGGCGCCGCTTCACGCGACTGTGGCTCGGCTGCACCCTGGCGCTCGCCGCCGCCTACTGCGGCCAGGAGCTGATCGAGGGCTCGATCGCCGCCGGCCATCCGGCCGGCGTGGCCGGCGTGCTCGGGCACGGCGGCTGGATCGCGCTGGCCTGCGCCCCGTTCGTCGGCGCGCTGATCGCGCTGACCGTCCGCGGTGCCGCGGCGGCGGCCGAACCTCGTGGACTCGCCGCCGCGTGGCGCGCCCGGCGGGCCGCCACGCCGGAGGTCGCGTCGCCCTCGCCGGTCTTCCAGCCTTCGCCCGATCCCCTGGCGCGGTTTCTCGCCGGTCGCGGCCCGCCGCCGACCTCCGCCTGATCGCTCGCCGGCGGGACGTCCGCCGGCGCTACGAAACCGATGCAAGGAGGTCTTCGATGAAGACAGGTACGCGCTGGGCCGTGCTCGGGCTGGTGATCGTCGTCGCCGTGGTGGGGTTCGTGATCGCGCAGTCCGGCGGTGGCAGCAGCAGTAGCAGCAGCAAGACCAAGGCCCCGGAGGTCGGCACCCAGGGCGCCGGGACCACGCCCGTCGTGGCACCGGCGAACGTGATCGTCGTGCGCAACGTCAAGCCCGTGGGCGGCGTGGCGACCCTCACGGTCAAGAAGGGACAACAGGTCAACTTCACCGTGCAGTCCGATTCCGCCCAGGAGATCCACGTCCATGGCTACGACTTCCACAAGACCGTGCCCAAGAACGGCTCGGTGGCGTTCAGCTTCCCGGCGAAGATCGACGGCGGCTTCGTGATCGAGCTGGAGAAGCCGGGTGTGCAGATCGCCTCGCTGAAGGTGCAGCCGTGAGCGCCCGGGCGCGGCGCGGCGCGGCGGCGGTCGTTCTGGCCGCCGCTGCGCCGCTGGCTCTCCCGGCCGCCGCGTCCGCCCACGGGCTGCAGGGAAAGACGGACCTGCCGCTGCCCACGTGGTTGTTCTCGTGGGCGGCGGCGATCGTCCTGGTCGTGTCGTTCGCGGCATTGGCCGCGCTGTGGCCGAAGCCGCAGCTTCAGGACGAGCGTCGGCGGCGTGTCGGCCGGCTTCCGGAGTGGCTCGACGTGCCGGCGGGCGCGATCGGCATTGCCTTCTTCGGGATCGTGGTCTACGCCGGCTTCGCCGGCACGCAGTCCAACGCGCAGGCCAACCTGGCCACCGTGTTCGTGTACGTCCATTTCTGGGTCGGGCTCGCCTTCGTCAGCGTCCTGTTCGGAAATGTCTTTCGCTCCTTCAACCCGTGGCTGGCCGCGGCACGCGGAACCGGTTGGGCGTACGCCAAGCTCCGCGGCGGCCGGGCGTGGTCGCCGCCGCTCGCCTATCCGGCGTGGTTGGGGTACTGGCCGACGGTGGCGGGCATCGTGGCCTTCGCCTGGGTCGAGCTCTGCTACCAGGACAAGACCCATCCCGAGATCATCGCCGGGCTGATCGTCGCCTACGCGGTGACGCAGCTCGTCGCGATGGCCGCCTTCGGGTCGGAGATCTGGAGCCGGCGCGGGGACCCCTTCGGTACGTATTTCGGGGTTCTCAGCCGTCTGTCGATCTGGGCGCGCGAGGACGGCGTCCTCTACGTCCGGCGACCGCTCTCCGGGGCGCCGCAGCTTCCGCTGCTTCCCGGCGTGGTCGCGCTGCTCACCGTGTCCATCGGCTCGACCTCGTTCGACGGATTCTCCAACGGATCCCTGTGGAGCGATGTCAGCCCGGACCTGACGAACTTCTTCTCGAACCTCGGTGCGGGATCGCAGACCGCGGTGCAGTGGGCCTCGAGCCTGGGCCTCGCCGTGGCGATCGTCGTCGTGTCGGGCTTCTTCTGGTTGGGCGTGTGGGGGATGCAGACCGTCGGCCGAGGTCACACCGCGCGGGAGCTGGCGCGGAAATTCGCGCACACGCTGATTCCGATCGCCTTCGCCTACGCCGTCGCGCACTACTTCTCACTGCTGGCCTTCCAGGGCCAGGCCGCGGGATACCTGCTGTCCGATCCGCTCGGGCACGGCTCGGATCTGTTCGGCACGGCCAAGAACACGATCGACTACAACCTCGTCTCGTCCAACGCGGTCTGGTACGTGCAGGTCGGGGCGCTGGTGGCCGGGCACGTGTGCGGCCTGATCCTCGCCCACGACCGGGCGATCGCCCTCTATCCCAAGCCTCGCGAGGCGGTGCGCTCGCAGTACTGGATGCTCGTCGTCATGGTCGGCTTCACGAGCTTGGGGCTGTGGTTGCTGTCCGCGGTGCGAACCTAGGGGTAGAACACGCGCATGCTCGTCTTCGCCCACGCCGGCCACTGGATCGAGGGGATCATCTTCGGACTCCCCGTGGCCGTGCTCGTCATCGCGCTGGTGTGGGACGGGTGGAGGACCAAGCGGCGCGATCGCCGCGGCGCGGACGGATGATCCGGGTTGGCGGCGCGGGCGCCCCGAGCGGTGCGCCGTGGGCGATCTTCGGTGCCGTCGCGGCCGTGCCGGCGGCGCTCGGAGCACTGCCCGCCGTTCGCCGTCGAAGGGCCGGCGCAGACGTCCGCAAAATGCGTTAGTCTGCCGGCCGTCTGTTTGCCCAAAGCCGAGTTCCCGAGCCTCAGTGGCACGGGGAACGGGGGAACCATGCGACACGTAGTCGCTGGGGCGAATCGCCGGTAGGGCTACCGGCGTAGCGCGATCTTTCCGCGCGAGCCCGTCAGCTAACCCCGTAGGCACGAGAAAGAACAGGGAGGACCACCGTGTCCACACGTCTCGCAGGCCCCTACGGGCCAATCCTGTCCGATCGCGACCTCGCCTCGGAGCTGTTGTGGCACCGCTCGCTCGCACGTTCACGCCAGCGGCGTCGACTCGCCGAGGACTCCCGCCGCCGCGCTCCGCGGCGCAAGGGCGCCTCGCTCGCTGTCACGGCCGCGATGGTGGTCGGTCCCGCGGCACCGACGATCGCCGGCGCCGCCTCGGGCAACGAGCGGGCGACCGGCGGCCAGACGACGCCGTCGGATCCGGTGCTCCTGCACTTCGGCGACACGGGCAACGGCGTCGCGGCCCTGCAGAAGCAGCTCAACCGCGTCGTGCCGCACACGCACCTCACGGTGGACGGGCGCTTCGGCGACAAGACGAAGACGGCGCTCGTCGCCTTCCAGCACGCGCGCCACCTCACGGCCGACGGCCGGGTCGACGCGCAGACGTGGTCGGCGCTCTTCCCGGGCGACATGGTCGTCACCAACGACACGTCGACCGCCGCGGGCAACGGCACCGGCGTCTCGAGCGCGCTCTCCTCGGCGGAGGCCGCCAGCACCGGTACGACGGACACGGGCAGCTCGGACACGGGCTTCGCCACATCGGACGCCGTCACCGGCGTCGGTGCCGAGGCCGTGCTCACACCGGGTGGCGATTCCACGCCGTCGATCGATACCGCGCCCGCGCCGAAGGCGAAGGGCAGTCTGCCGACGATGGCATCGGCTGCGGGGACGGCCACGCCGCACCGCACCGCGTCCGCCCCCGCGTCGACGGGCGGCGGCGCGAAGACCGTCGTGTTCCATGCCGGCGCGCCCAAGAGCGGGCTCGTGCTCGACAACGGCGTGGCGCTTCCCCTTCCCCGCCAGTACCTGACGGGCGGATACGTCGACCAGGGCGTCGACTACTCCGCGCCGGGCGGGACGCCGCTGTTCGCCATGGGCGACGGCGTCGTGATCCAGGAGGGCATCCCGGGCTTTGGTCCCGACGCCATCGTCCTGAAGATCACGAGCGGACCGCTGGCGGGGCGGATCATCTACTACGGCCACTCGGGCGCCGACCTCGTCCGAGTCGGCGACCACGTCCGCGCCGGCCAGCAGATCAGCATCGTCGGCTACGGCATCGTGGGCATCTCGACCGGGCCGCACCTGGAGATCGGCTTCTGGCCGCTCGGGGACTTCGGCGCCGGCTCATCGATGCTCTCGGTGATCAACGGTCAGCTCGGCCACGCGTCGAGCTCGAGCAGCAGCCGCTCCATGGGCGGCTCCTACTCGGGCGGCGGCTCGTCCGGCGGCTCCGGCGGCGCGTCGGCGTCGTACACGCCGAAGCCGCGTCCGCAGGCTCAACGCGCGTCGAAGACCCGCTCGAGCCGGCCCGCCGGGCTCATCGCGTTGAACGCGATCGCCCGCGACGCCGCCACGCGGACGTCCCCGAGCGGCATCTCCAAGGGCGCCGGCGGCCCACAGGCCGGTGGCGACTTCCGGTCGGTGCAGGATGCGCCGAGCACCCAGACCGCGCCGTCGGACACGATCACGCCCGGCAGCGCTCCGGCGGACACCAGCTCGGGTGGCGGGAACGCCTCGCCGGCGCCGAGCGGCGGCTCTGACTCGACCGCCGCGGGCACCGGCAGCGCGAGCACGGGCGCAGCCAGCCCGTCGACCGACAGCGGCGCGAGCACCGCGCCGTCGACGGATACCGGCTCGGGTTCGAGCTCCGGTTCGGTCGATACCGGCTCGGGCTCCGGCTCCGACCAGTCGGCCGCGTCCGACGGATCCGGCTCGGCCTCCGACCCGTCCGCGGGCGACGGCTCCGGCTCCTCGGGCTCCGGCTCGGCGGGCGACGGCTCGAGCGCCGGTCCGGCGCCGGTCGACGGCTCGGCGGCGCCGGTCGATCCCGGGGCGGCCTCCGATCCGTCCGCCGGATCGGGCGTGACCAACGGAAGCGGCTCCGGCGGCGACGCCGGTGCGCCGGCCCAGGCGCCGACGCCCGCGGCCGCACCCGCGCCCGCGCCCGCGGCTCCGAGCGCACCCGCGAGCTCAGGCTCGGACTCCGGCTCGGGGTCGAGCTCCGGCTCGGGCAGTGGCTCCGCGCCCTCGGATTCGAGCGGCTCGGGGTCGGGCGGCGGCTCGGGCTCCGGCTCGAGCGCGAGCTCCGGCTCCGGCAGCACCGGCAGCTCGTCGTCCGGCGACGCCGGCTCCGCCTCGAGCGGGTCGAGCGGGTCGAGCGGCTCGGGCGGCGGCGACGCGGTGAGCACCGCGGCCGGCGCGGCCTCGGACGCCACCTCGGGAGCCTCGAGCGCGACGTCGGGCGCCTCCGGCGGCGGCGGCTCCGCCACGGGTTCGGCGAGCGGCTCGGGCGCCTCCGGCTGACCGGGTCACCCACCGGCAAGCGATTCGAAGCGCCGCCTCCGGGCGGCGCTTCTTCGTGGGCTCTTTGAGACCGCGTATCATTTCCACCGTGCCTGATGTCCTCGCCGACGACTGGATCGAGCACGCGCAGGAGCGCCTCGCCCAGGCAGGCTTCCGGCGCGGGGGCGCGCGGCGCGCGGTCATCGACCTGCTCGGCCGGCAGGCGTGCGCGCTGACGGCGCTCGAGATCGACGAACGCCTGCGCACCGAGGGGCGCGGCGTCGGCCGGGCCAGCGTGTACCGAGCGCTCGAGCAGCTGGCCGAGCTGCACCTGGTCGCGCGACTCGAGGTCGGCCAGGACGCCGCGCGCTACGAGCCCGTCCATGCCAGCGGTGAGCACCACCACCACCTGGTGTGCGACCGCTGCGGGCGCGTCACGCCGTTCGAGGACCAGGCGCTCGAGGCCGCGATCGACCGTCTCTCCACCCGGGTGCGGTTCGACGTCGGCGACCACGACGTGGTGCTCCACGGCGTGTGCGACCGATGCCGCCGCTGAACCCGCCCCTCCCCCGCCCCGACGGCTATGAGATCGACACCGACCCGGACCGGGTCGACGTCGACGCCGTCCACCGGTTCCTGAGCGAGGAGTCCTACTGGTCGCCCGGCGTGCCGCGCGACGTCGTCGAACGCTCGCTGCGGTGGTCGTTGTGCTTCGGGTGCTACGCGCCCGACGGCTCGCTTGCCGGTTTCGCCCGCGCGGTGACCGACCGCGCCGTGTTCGCCTACATCGCCGACGTCTTCGTGCTGCCCGAGCATCGCGGCCGAGGGCTCGGCGTATGGCTCATGGAGACCGTGCTCGGCCACCCCGAGCTCCAGGGTCTGCGGCGCATCTTCCTCGTCACCGCCGACGCCCACGG
>DASYIJ010000321.1:0-1679 GCA_035997675.1 Solirubrobacteraceae bacterium | reverse complement strand
CGGAAGTTCGGCGCGTTGGCGTCGCCCATCGCGTAGGCCGACGTCGGGGTCCACGGGAACAGCGGCAGGCCGAGGATCGAGGTGAGGATCGGCCCGTGGACGGTCGAGTAGAGCGTGCGCGTGCGGCTCTCCAGCGTGCCGTCGGCCCGGCGGGCCTGCACGGTCACCTGCTGGGACCTCATCTGGTGCGGCTGCCCGTCGACGAGATACGTGGTCGGCGAGCCCGGGACGAGGCGCTCCTCGAAGGGCGTGAAGCGGAACGCCGTGGAGACGGTGTGGCTCCAGGCCAGGTCGCGCGTGTGGCCGATCAGCACCAGCGGTACGCCGAAGAGGCTCCCGCCGGTGACGTTGATCCTCCCGGGGATCGTGAGCTGCGCCTGGTAGAAGCGCTCGGCCCCGTCCCAGGGGAAGTGCGGGTTGCCCAGCAGCATGCCGCGCCCGTTGTCGGTCGCCTGCGCGCCCAGCGCGACGGCGTTGGACCCGATCCCGCCGAGCGGCAGTCGCTCCTTGAGGTTACCCAGCAGCGAGGTGCGACCTGAGAGCGGAGCGGCAGGCCCCACCGCGGGAGCGGCGCCGGCGATGCCGTCGATCGCGACCCCCTGGCTCGCGAGCAGGGCCAGCTGGTAGAAGCGCCGGTAGGCGTCCATCTCCGTGATCGCCCTGACCCAGGGCTTGCCGCGGCAGGTCGGGTCGGGCAGCCTGTCGACGCCGGTGTCGGCGAGGTACCGGTTGTAACCCGCCACGTACCCGCGGACGATCTCGCGGACCTCGGGCCGCGGGCCCTGCGGCGGGGCCTTGGCGAGCAGGCCCTCGATCACGCGGTCGTCGATGATCCGCTTGAAGAAGATGTCGCTGTTGAGGTTGTTCGGGGCGGTCGAGTTGGAGCGGAACGACCACGAGGCGTCGGGGCCGAAGTACTTCGAGCGCTCGCCGTTGACGGTCACGTACGAGTCGGCGATCTGGCACAGGTTGTCCTGGGCGAAGGCGTAGGCGTACCCGTAGCCCAGGCCGCCCCAGTCGGAAGCGAGGACGTGCGGGATCCCGTGGCTGGTCCGGCGGACGGTGGCGTGGTAGGCGTCGCCGGACGCCGCCTGCGCGCAGGCCGGGGCGACCGCGGCGACCAGCCCGGCGAGCGCCAGTGCGATGCGAAGCGACCCCCTGCCCATGAGGTGGCACCGGCTGCTGCACCGGTGCGCGGGCGCATGCTAGCCGGGGCCCGGCCCGGCGTGCGCCGGTATCCTCCCTGCCCCGGCAACGCCGGCTCAAGCGACGTCAGGAGTCCGTCCCACATGGCCGTAGCCACGGAGCAGTACCTCGAGAAGACCGACGAGCAGAAGGCGATGACCGAGATGGTCCGCCAGTTCGCCGACGAGCAGATCATCCCCAACGCCGAGCACTACGACCACGAGGACGAGTTCCCGGAGCCGATCGTCGAGCAGATGAAGGAGCTGGGGCTCTTCGGCGTCACGATCCCCGAGGAGTACGGCGGGCTCGGCCTGGACCTGACGACGTACGCGATGATCGTCGAGGAGCTCTCGCGGGGCTGGATCTCGATCTCCGGGATCGTCAACACCCACTTCATCGGGTCCTACCTGCTGATGAAGTTCGGCACCGACGAGCAGAAGCAGAAGTACCTGCCGCGCATGGCGAGCGGGGAGATCCGCGCCGCCTTCTCGCTC
>DASYIJ010000174.1:0-2458 GCA_035997675.1 Solirubrobacteraceae bacterium | reverse complement strand
CCAGCGCGCCCGTGGCGCCGCGCTCGAGTCGACTAGGCCCGCGCTGCGGCGAGCTCGCGCCCGCGGGGTGACGCGCAGAAGCCGTCGAGCAGCGCACGGATCTCCTCCACGGTGGCGTTGGCGCCGAACAGCGCGCTGCCAGGCTCGAGCCGCACGCCGTCGGCGAGCGCGCCCACGACCACCGTATCGAAGCCGAGCTCGTCGACCAGCGCCGCGGCGGCCGCGACGTCGTCGGGGTCGTCACCCGCGAGCGCGAGCGCCTTGCGCCCCGGCGCGCCCGCCGGCCGCGCCTCGTCCTCGAGGTCGTGGTAGCCCATGTGGTTGAAGGCCTTCACGACGCGCGCGCCGTCCAGGCGCGCCTGCACGATCTCGCTCGACGACGTGCGCGGGTCGGTGAGGTCGTCGCGGATGCCGTCGACCTCCTCCCAGTAGTTCATCGCGTCCAGGACGAGCTTCCCGCGCAGCGCGTCGACCGGCAGGCGGTCGTAGTGGCCGAGCGGCAGGGCCAGGATCGCGACGTCGGCCTGCTCGGCGGCGTCGCGCGCCGTGGTCGCGACCGCGCCGGGCGTGAGCACGTCGACGATCAGCTCGATCCGCGACGCCGCGCCCGAGCTCGCGATCAGCACCCGATGGCCGGCCGCGAGCGTCAGGCGGGCGAGCACGGTGCCGAGCTTGCCCGCCCCGAGGATGCCGATCGTCATGCCAGGCTCCCCGCGCCCACCAACTCGCGCACCATCGGAATGACCTCCGAGCCGTAGAGCTCGACCGCGCGCATGCGGGCGCTCGCCGGCTGCGCGCCGGTCGTGTAGATCATGTCGAAGCGCCCGACGTCCAGCGCCTCGATCGCGCTCGCCATCTTGCGGGCGACCGTCTCCGGCGCGCCGACGTACAGCGACCCGTTGGCGACCTCCTGCTCGAACTCCTCGCGCCGCAGCGGCGGCCAGCCGCGCAGCGCGCCGATCCGATCGCGCTGGAGCTTGTAGTGCGGGTAGAAGACCTCGACGGCCTCCTCGTCGGTGTCGGCGATGAAGCCCGGCGAGTGCATGCCGACCGGGTGCGCGGTGGTGCCGAACTCCTGCGCCGCGCGGCGGTAGAGCTCCACGTAGGGAGCGAAGCGCTCGGGCGCCCCGCCGATGATCGCGAGCATCAGCGGCAGGTCGTAGTGGGCGGCGCGGAGGACCGACTGCGGCGAGCCGCCGACGCCCACCCACGTGTCGAGATGGCCGGACTCCGTCTTCGGGAACACGTCGGCGTTCTCGAGCGCCGCGCGCTTGGTCCCGCTCCACGTGACCGGCTGCTCGGACAGCAGCTGGACGAAGAGGTCGATCTTCTCCTCGAAGAGCTCGTCGTAGTCCTCGAGGTCGTAGCCGAACAGCGGGAAGGACTCGGTGAACGAGCCGCGGCCCAAGATCACCTCCGCGCGGCCGTTGGAGATCGCGTCGACGGTCGCGAAGCGCTGGAACACGCGCACCGGGTCGTCCGAGCTGAGCACGGTCACGCCGGACGCGAGCTTGATCCGCGACGTTCGCGCGCCGATCGCCGCCAGCACGGTCTCTGGAGTCGAGATCGAGTACTCGGGGCGATGGTGCTCGCCGAGCGCGATCACGTCCACGCCGAGCCGATCCGCGAGGACGGCTTCCTCGATCACCTGCCGGATCGCGGCGGCGTGGGTGACGAGGTTGCCGGAGTCGTCGAGCGGGACGTCGCCGAAGTTGTCGAGGCCGAGAATGAGATCAGTCATGAGATGGGGTCGCAGTCACTTGATTGACACGTCAATTATGGCATCATGTTGTTGACATGTCAACCACCCGACGGGTCCCGACCCGCGACGAGCTCCGGATCTGGCGCGACTACATCGAGACCGCGGACGCGCTGCGCTCCATGCTTGGCGCGCGCCTGCAGAGCGACTCCGGGCTCTCCTCCGGCGACTACACCGTGCTGCTCGCGCTCAGCGAAGCCGACGGCCGACAGTTGCGCTCCTCGGCGCTGGCCGCGCAGATCGGCTGGGAGCGCAGCCGCCTCTCCCATCACCTCGGCCGCATGGAGCGCCGCGGCCTGATCGCGCGCGAGGATTGCCCGACCGACAACCGCGGGGCAGAGATCGTGCTGACCGCCGCGGGGGCGACCGTGTTCGAGGACTCCAACGGCCCGCACCTGCGCGCGATCCGCGAGGTCTTCGTCGACGCGCTGACCCCCGAGCAGCTCGCCGCGGCCGGCGAGGTCGCGAGCGCGCTGCGGGTTCATCTGACCGACCGTGATCTTCCCTGACCGCGCTGGCCGGGCGGCGTTCAGGTCGGCTCGGCGCTTGCCAAGCAGCTGTTCGACGAGGTGGGCAGCTTCGGGACGGTCGCGTTGCGACTGTTCTTCGCGGCGGCGGTGCTGACCTGCTGTGGCGCCCGTCGCTGCGCATGAGTCGTCGCACGTGGACGGTCGTGCTCGGCTACGGCGTGATCCTCGG
>DASYIJ010000296.1:0-13036 GCA_035997675.1 Solirubrobacteraceae bacterium | reverse complement strand
CTAAAGACCGCTTGCCCGGGGACGGCCCGGATGCGAACATGTGTTCGCCTTGGTCGTCTGCATCCTCCTTCCCCGCTTCGAACTCGCCATCGCCGCCGGCGGCCGGCGGGCACTGCTGCGGGGGCCGGCCGTGCTGGCACCCGCGCCGGGCGACGGGAACCAGGCGATCGGAGAACCGTCGGCGGCCGCCGAGGCGTTCGGCGTGCGGGCGGGGATGCGCCTGGGGGAGGCGCTCGCGCGCTGCCCGCGGCTCGCGCTCGTGCCGCCCGATCCCGCCGGCGTGGCCGAGGCGTGGGAGCTGGTGCTGGCACGGCTGGAGGGGATCGGGGCGGCCGTCGCGCCCGAGCGCCCCGGGCTGGTGTGCTTCGAGGAGCGCGGCCTGCGGCGACTGCTCGGCGGCGGCGAGCGGGTGATCGCGGCCGCACGGCGCGCGGTCGGGCGCTCGGAGGCCCGCGTGGGCGGCGGCCCCTCGCGCTTCTGCGCGCTGGCCGCGGCATCGCGCGCGCGCCCGCGCCGTCCCGAGCTGGTGGCCGGTGACGCGGTGGCGGCCCGCGCCTACCTGGCGCCGCTGCCGGTCGAACTGCTGTGCAGTGCCGGGGTGGACCCGGAGCTGCCGGCCACGCTGGAGCGCCTCGGCATCCCGACGCTGGGTGCGCTGGCGGCGCTGCCACGGGCGGCGATCGCCGACCGCTTCGGGCAGCCGGGCCTCCATGCGCTCGATCTCGTCCGCGGCGCCGGTGGGTCACCGCGTCCGCGCACCGCGGTGCAGCGGGTGACGGAGACGCTCGAGCTGCCGGAGGCCGCCTCCGGTCCGCAGCTCGAGCACGCCCTCGGGCTGCTGGTGGACCGAATGCTGGCTCGTCGCGAGCGGCGCGGGCGCACGCTGCGCGCCGCCGCCCTCACCGCCCGTCTGGTCGAGGGAGGGACATGGCGCGAGCGGATCGCCTTTCGCGAGTCCACCGCCGACCCGCGGCGCCTGCGTCTCGCCCTCATACCGCACCTGGCCGAGCTCCCCGCGCCGGCGCGCACGCTCGAACTGATCGTCGAGCGCTTCGGCCCGCCGGTGTCCGACCAGCGTCCGCTGCTCGACGAGGCCGCCGCCGCGCGCAACGCCCGCCTGCGCGAGGCGGTCGCCCAGGCGCGCGCCGCCGCAGGGCCCGATGCCGCTCTGCGCGTGGTCGACATCGACCCGGACTCGCGGGTGCCCGAGCGTCGTTCGCTGCTCGCGCCCTACGACGGCACGTCCGCCCAACGCCGGTCGGGTCGCGGCGGCCGGTCGTGAGCGCGCCCCGCCGGCTCGCCACGCCCCACCGGTCCGCGATCCGTGCGGATCCGGGCGGCCGCCCGCTCGCCGTCGCCGGGCACGAGGTCGATGCGGTCCGCGAATCCTGGCTGGTCGAGGACGGTTGGTGGACCGCCGGTCCGCTGCGCCGCCGCTACTGGGAGGTCGTGACGGTCGACGGCCGGAACCTCGTCGTATTCCACGATCTCGTTCATGGCGGGTGGTTCGTGCAGAGATAACCCCCGCTTTGGGGTATGCAGAACCGCTGGGAACCAGTCGACCCAATTCACATGGCCGGCTGGCTATGCCCAACCGAGCGCGATCGCGCGCGCGTGCTCGACATGAGCGACCGCATCAAGCGGGCGCGTGCGATTTCGGCCGCAGCCATAGGGATCGGGGTCCTCGCCACCGCGCCCTGGAGCGGTTGGTGGACGCTGCTCCTCTTCGCTGTCACGGTCGTCTCCATCGCCACGCTCGACCGGCGGATGGCGCGCACCGAGCGCCCCGAGCGCCCGGTGGCCACCACACTGCTGACCGTCTCCGTCGTCCTCGCGGTTGCCGCCGCGTTCACCGGCGGGGCGCACAGTCCCGCTCTGGCGTGGCTCGTGGTCCCGGCGGCCATGGCCGCTATCCGGTTTCGCAGCCCTGTGGTAATCGCATTCGGGGCGTTCACCGCGTTCGAGATGATCCTCGTGTCCGTCGTGGTCGACCCCGCGGCGTTCGCCGCCGAACCCCGCACCGTCATGGTGGCGCTCACGCTCCTGATAGCCGTCGTGGCGGTGACCACCGCACTGAGCGGGGCGGAGATGCAGTACCGCAAGGAGTCGGTGCTCGATCCCCTCACGGGTCTGCTCAACCGCAGCGGCCTGGAGAGCCGGTTCGAGGAGATTCGCGAGCAGGCCAGGCTCCTCGACAAGCCCGTCTGCCTGCTCACCTGCGACCTCGACAAGTTCAAGCGCATCAACGACACGTACGGACACGACCGCGGCGACCAGGTGCTCCGCGACGCGACCTATGAGATGCGCAAGGCCCTCCGCTCGTTCGAGCTCTTCTACCGCCTCGGGGGCGAGGAGTTCGTCGTGTTGCTCCCGGGCATGGAGGCCGAAGGCGGCACCGAGGTCGCCGAGCGCCTGCGCGCTGCGGTGGAGGGCTCCGAGCCCGCCGGGGTGGACATCACGCTGTCCGTCGGCGTGGCGGCTCGCACCGGCGCGGCGATCCACTACGACGAGCTCTACCGGCGGGCGGACCGCGCGCTCTACGCGGCAAAGGCCGCCGGGCGCAACCGCGTGGCCATCGACGGCGACTCGGGCACGACCGTGCTCACACCGCCGGGATCGCACCGCGTGACACTTAGCCGGGCTTGAACCGCGCTTGGCTACCCTGCGCCGCATGATGCGCAGACCGCGAATCGCGCTGCTCGGGGCGCTTGCGTCCCTCGCCTCGCTGGTGGCCGTGTGGGCGGTGGCGGACCTGGCCGCGTTCGGGCGCCGGCTCGATGGCGCGACCCTCCAGGGGTTCGTCGACCTGCACTCGCCGCGTATCGACCGGCTCGCCGACGCGGTCGTCCGGCTCGGCGACCCGCTGCCCTTCCTCGTGGCCGGCGCCGTGCTGGTCTCGGTGGCGATGGTCCGCGCCCGCCCGCGCACGGCGATGGTGGTGCCGCTCATCCTGCTCGGGGCGAACGTGACGACGCAACTGCTCAAGCCGGCGCTGGCGAGCCCGCGCGCGTCGAGCCTGCTGACGGACGCGCACGTCAGCGCGGCCTCGTGGCCCAGCGGTCACGCCACGGGCGCGATGTCGCTCGCGCTGTGCGCCGTGATCGTCTCGGCGCCGCGCTGGCGCCCGCTGGTCGCGGCGCTCGGCGGGATCTTCGCCGTCGCCGTCGGCTACTCCACGTTGATCCTCGCGTGGCACCTTCCCAGCGACGTGCTCGGTGGCTTCCTCGTCGCCACCGTGTGGACGGCGCTGGGCGTCGCCGCGCTGTGGGCGGCGGCCGCTCGCTGGCCGGAGCGCGCCGGCCGCGGCCGCGAGGCGGCGCTGCGGGTGCGCGAGGCCGTCACCCCATCGGCCCTGACCGCGGTCACGGCGACGGCGTGCGCCGGCGCGCTCGCGCTGGCCCGTCCCGACGCCACGCTGGCCTACGCGCAGGCGCACACGGTCTTCGTGGTCGGCGCCGTGGCGATCGCGCTGCTCGGCGCGACTCTCGCCGCCGCTCTCGCGGTCGCCCTCCGGCGCTAGCGGCCGCGGCTACCCGTCGCGGCCGGCGCCGGGGTCCCAGAGCGGCTCGGCGCCGCGGTTCGCCGCGCGGGCGAGGATGAAGAGGAGGTCCGACAGCCGGTTGAGGTAGCGGACGACCTCGGTGTTGAGCTCGTCGCCGACGGCGATCGCCCGGCGTTCGGCCCGGCGGCACACCGTCCGGCACACGTGGAGCTGGGCGGCCGTCGGCGTGCCGCCGGGGAGGACGAAGGACCTCAGCGGCTCCAGCGTGGCGTTGACCTCGTCGCAGCGCGCCTCGAGCCACTCCGTCTGGCCGGCGGCCAGACGCAGCCGGTCGCGTTCCCCGCCCGCGGGCACGGACACGTCGGCACCCACGTCGAAGAGGTCGTTCTGCACCCGGCGCAGCCACTCTGGCCAGCCGTCCGGGAGGTCGTCGCGCGTGAGCAGGAGACCGAGCTGGGCGTTGAGCTCGTCCACGGTCCCGTACGCCTCGACCCGCGCGTGTGTCTTGGGCACGCGGCTCATGTCGCCGAGGTGGGTCTCGCCCCCGTCGCCGAGCTTGGTGTAGATGCGGGTCAGATTGACGGTCACGGGTCCCAGGATAGGATGCCGGAGCACATACCGGGTCGGTGGTCCAGGGAAGCCGGTGAAAGTCCGGCGTGGACCCGCCACTGTGACCGGGGAAGCCCGCCGCACGCGCGTGAACGCGCACAGGCCACTGGGACGCGACTCGTCCCGGGAAGGCGCGGACGGGTGGGAGCCCGGAAGCCAGGAGACCTACCGCCGACCATCAAGCCGAAACGCCCTCGCGGAAAGGGGTGGCTGACAAATGCAGGTCTTCTTCTCACGTGCGGCCCGGGCGGGCCTCGTCCTCACGTTGGCGCTCGCCGCCTTGTCTCCGGCGGCATTCGCCGCACCGGCGACGGTGCACCTGCGGGTGGAGGGATCGAGCGCGACGCTGTTCGACGGCACCGTCGCGACGAACGCCAAGACCCTGACCAAGGACGCGAGCGGCCCGCACCCCTGTGACGGGACCAATGGCGGCGTCAACCCGACCCCCGGGCCGACGATGACCACGTCGCTGGACGACGGCGCCGTGGCCGGGGGCTTCACCTGGTCCGGCACATGGTTCAACGGCTTCCAGGACTTCGGGATCGACCGCATCGGGCCCGACAGCAACGGGGGCGCGCCGACCTTTCCCTCGTGGGGCTACGCCCTCAACTTCACCCCCTCGCAGATCGGGGGATGCCAGCAGCAGGTGCACGACGGCGACGACGTGCTGTTCGCGTACGACTTCTTCTCGAAGGTCCACCTCCTCAAGCTCACCGGACCCGGCAGCGCCAACACAGGCGAGGCGGTCCGGGTGACGGTGACCGACGGGCAGAACGGCTCGCCCGTGGCGGGCGCCTCGGTCGGCGGCCAGGTCACCGGCGCCGACGGGGCCGCGACGCTCTCGTTCGCCGGCACGGGCGTTCATCCACTGAAGGCGGAGAGCCCCGACTCGGTGCGTTCGAACACGCTCGCCGTCTGCGTCCACAACGGCGCCGACGGCGCGTGTGGCTCGGGCGCGGACGGGGTCGGCTCCCAAGGCGGTGGCCCGGCGGCGCTCGACAGCACGGGTCCCGCCGCGCGCATCTCGGGGATCCGCCGCGGCCAGCGATTCTCCGCGCGGCGTGCGCCGCGCCTGCTCAAGGGGACGGTCGGTCAGGACCCGTCGGGCGTGAAGGCCGTCTACATCCGTCTCTGGCGCCACTACCGGGGCCGGTGCTACTTCCTGTCGTGGCGGACCGAGACGATGCGACGCGGCGCCTGCGGCGCTCACCGCGATCTCGTCTACGCCGGCAGGGGCCCCGACTGGTCCTACCTGCTGGCGTTCACGCCGCCGAGCGGCCACTACCGCGTCGACGCGATCGCCGTGGACGGTCACGGCAACGGCAGCGCGATCTCACCCGGCGCCAACCGCGTCGACTTCTTCGTGCGATGAGGGTCCGCCGGCTCCTCGTCACCGCGCTCGTCCTCGCGGCGGCTGCGCCCGCCGGCGCGGCGGCCGCCGCACCGCGCGTCGAGGTCATGGTCGCCGGGAGGGCGAGCGTGCTGGCCGCGGCGAAATTCGTTCGCGCATCCGCCACGACGGTGGCCGTGGGCCGGCGCCGCTGCGCCATCGCCGAGGCGACGCCGCTGGCGGCGCTGGCCGCGGTCCGGCGCGGCCACGGCCCGGACTTCCGCCTGCGCGACTACGGCAGGTGCTCTCGGCGTCCGGTGGAGTCCGGCTCGCTGTTCGTGACCCAGGTCGGAGCCGACCGCAACCGCCGCGCCGACGGCTGGGTGTACAAGGTCGGGCGGCGGGTCCCGTCGCTCGGCGCGGCCGACCCGAGCGGACGCCGGCTGCGGGCCGGCGATCGCCTGACGTGGTTCTACTGCCGCGCCCAGTCCAGCGGCGGCTGCCAGCGCACCCTGGAGGTCGCGCCGCTCTCGGGCGCCGGCCAGCCGCTCCGGGTGCTGGTGCGCGGCTACGACGACAACGGCCGGGCGGTCGCCGTGGCCGGCGCCACCGTCTCCGCGGGGGCGCAGACGGCGGTGACGGGGTCGGACGGCACGGCGAGCTTCCCGGCGCTCGGCGCGGCCACGCGCAGCGTCCAGGCCCAGCGGGCCGGCATGGTTCCCTCGTTCCCGGTGCGGGTGGCCTCGGCGTGAGGCCAGCCGTCGTCGCCGCCCTCCTGCTCGGCGCCCTCGTCGCCGGGTGCGGGCTGGGCGCGGGCGCCGGCACGGGCGGGGTCAGCCTGGTCGTGACGCGCGACTTCGGGGACTCGCGGGTCGGCGGCGTGCGCGCCGACCACGTGCCGGGCAGCGAGACCGTGATGCGCTTCCTGACGCGGTCGTTCTCGGTCCAGACCCGTTACGGAGGCGGCTTCGTGCAGGCGATCAACGGCCTGTCCAGCCAGTACGGGACCGGGCGACGGGTCGATTGGTTCTACTACGTCAACGGCATCGAGGCCTCCAAGGGCGCGGCCGGGTTCCGACTGCACCGCGGCGACCGCGTGTGGTGGGACCGTCACGATTGGAGCGCGGCGCAGCGCGTGCCCGCGGTCGTCGGGTCGTTCCCCGAGCCGTTCCTGCACGGACGCGACGGTCGTCGGCTGCCGACGCGGATCGACTGCGCGAGCGGGGCGACCACGGCGTGCAACCTCGTGGCGCGGCAGCTGCGCGCGGTCGGGGTGCCCGCCGCGCAGGCGGCGCTCGGGACGACGTTCGATCCCGACACGCTGCGCGTCGTCGTGGGCCCGTGGAGCGCGGCCCGCACCGATCCCGCCGCCCGGCAGGTCGAGGGCGGCCCGGCCGCGAGCGGCGTGTACGCTCGCTTCGACGCCGGCGGGCAACGGCTCGTGCTCCTGGACGCGGCCGGCCGTGCCCGGCGCAGCTACGCGGCCGGCGCGGGCCTGATCGCCGCGACCCGGCTCGGCGACCGCGCGCCGACCTGGGTGGTCGCGGGCACCGACGCCGCCGGCACGACGGCGGCCGCGCGCGCCTTCGCCGAGCCATCGGGGCTGTCGGACCGGTTCGCTGTCGCCGCGGTGGCCGGCGGCGTGCTCCCGGTCCCCGCCGGAGGCGGCGCATGATCTACCGCCGCGCCGCCAGCCCGCTGCACGCGGCGCGCGCCGCCGCCGGCTCGGCGTACTGCGCGGCGCTGGCGGCGGTCGCGCTGATCGCCGACCATCCCGTGATCCTGGCGGCCGTCCTGGTCGCCGAGGTGGGCGCCGCGTCGGCGGCGGGGGCGGGGCGCCAGTTCCGCCGCGCCGCGCTGTTCACCGCTCCGTTCGCGCTGGCGATCGCCGTCATCAACCCGATCGTCACCCGTGACGGCCTCACGGTGATCGCGCGCGCCGGTGAGGTTCCGTGGCTGGGGAACCTCGACATCACGCTCGAGGCGACCGCCTACGGCGGTGTGCTCGCGCTGCGCGCCGTCGCGCTCGTGCTCGCCGGGGCGTTGTACGCGTCGGCGGTCGATCCCGACGAGGTGCTGCGCCTGTTTCGGCGTGTGTCCTTCCGCTCCGCGCTGACCGCCGCGCTCGCGACCCGCATGGTCCCGGTGCTCGCGCGCGACGCCGGCCGCCTCGCCGAGGCGCAGCGCTGCCGCCCGGCCGGTTCGGCGCCCCGGCTGGCCGTCGTGCGCGCGACGGCGACCAACGCGCTGGACCGTGCGATCGACGTCGCGGCGACGCTCGAGCTGCGCGGGTACGGGACCGCGCGCCGCGCGCCGCGCGCGCGCCGGCCGTGGTCTCGCCACGACCTCGCCTTCGTGGCGGCGGCCATCGGGCTCGTCGGACTGGCCGTCGCCGGCGAGCTGATCGGGGCGACCCACTTCGACGCCTATCCGCGCCTCGAGGCCGCCTCCGGTCCGGGGCTGGTCGCGATCGGGGGGGCGATGATCGCGTGCGCGCTCGCGCCGTTCCTCGACCGCCGGGGGATCGGCCGATGACCTCGATGGTCGCGCTCGAGGGGCTCACGTACCGCTACCCGGGAGCGGACGCGCCCGCGCTGCGCGACGTGACGCTCGAGATCGAGCCGGGCGAGCTGGTCCTGCTCGCCGGGGCGTCGGGCTCCGGGAAGTCCACGCTGCTGCGCACTGTCTGCGGCCTGGTGCCGCACGTGCACGGCGGCGAGGTGAGTGGTCGCGCCGAGGTGGCGGGCATGGACGTGCGCGAGCACGGCCCCGGCGAGCTGGCGGCGAGCGTCGGCACCCTGCTCCAGGACCCGGAGACGCAGATAGTGATGGGGACGGTGCGGGCGGAGATCGCGTTTCCCCTCGAGAACCGCGGAGAGCCGCCGGCCGCCGTCGCGCGGGGCGTCGAGGAGGCCGCCCTGGCGCTCGGGGTGGCGGCCCTGCTCGAGCGCCCGACCCACGAGCTGTCCGGGGGCGAGCTCCAGCGCGTCGCGCTGGCGGCCGCCCTGGGGGGGCGCCCGGCGCTGGCCGTCCTCGACGAGCCGACCTCCCAGCTCGACCCGGTGGCCGGGGACGAGCTGCTCTCGCTGCTGCGCCGGCTCAACGAGCAATGGGACACGGCGATCCTGCTCGCCGATCACCGGCTCGACCGCGCGCTGCCGGCCGCGGACCGCGTGATCGCGCTCGCCGACGGCGCGGTCGCGTTCGACGGCCCGCCGCCCGACTTCCTCGCCTGGGCGGCCGAGGCGGCGTCGGAGCTGCTGCCTCCGGCGGCCCAGCTGTTCGCCGACGCCGGCCTGCGCCCGCTGCCGGCGGGCGTCAAGGCGGCACGGGCCGCGCTGCGCGCGCACGGGCTGCTCGAGCCCGGCGGCGACGCCGGCGCGCCGTCCGCCCCGCGGCGCCGCCACGCCCGCGCGAAGCGCGGCCCGAAGCCGGCGCTGCGCCTGCGCGGTGTGTGGCAGGAGTTCCCCGGCGGCGCGGCCGCTCTGCGCGCCGTCGACCTGGTCGTCGCACCCGGCGAGCGCGTCGCGCTGATGGGACGCAACGGCGCCGGGAAGTCGACGCTGCTGCGGGTGGCCCGCGGCCTCCTCGCGCCCACGCGCGGGCGCGTGGAGCTGGCGGGCCCGATGGCGCTGCTGCTCCAGCACCCCGGCGACTACTTCCTGCGCGACCGCATCGGGGACGACGCGCCGCCCGAGGTGCTCGAGGCGGCGGGACTGGGCGACCGCGCCGACCGCCACCCGCGCGACCTGTCCGGCGGCGAGCGCCAGCGCCTCGCGCTCGCGCTGGTCGCGGCGGGCTCGGGGCCGGGCGATCCGGCCCCCGCGGTCGTGGGCCTGGACGAACCCACGCGCGGAATGGACCACGCGCGCCGCGACGCCCTCGCCGCCGAACTGCAGGCGCTCGCGGCACGCGGCGCCGCGGCGATCGTCGCGACGCATGACGCCGAGCTCGCCGCGGCCTTCGCCGACCGCGTGATCCTGCTGGGCGACGGGACCGTGGCCGCCGACGGCACCCCCGCCGAGGTACTGGCGGGAGGCTGGTACTTCAGCACCGAGACGGCCCGGATCCTCGGCGGGGCGGGCGGAGCCCTGCGTCCCGAGCAGGGCGCCGCGCTCCTGCGAGAACGGCTGTCGCTTCCCGAGGAGGTGGCCACATGACCTGGCAGCTCGCGTCGTTCGCGCTGCTGGCCTGCGCCCTCGCGGCGGGGTTCGGCTGGTACGAGCGGGCCCGGCCGCCGGCCCGGCTCGTCGCGCTGGTGGCCACGCTCGCCGCCCTCGGCGCCCTCGGGCGCATCGCCTTCGGCGCGCTGCCCAACGTCAAGCCGCTCACCGACATCGCGATCATCTCGGGCTTCGCCCTCGGCGTGGGCCCGGGCTTCGCCGTCGGCGCGCTGGCCGCCTTGAGCTCCAACTTCTTCTTCGGCCAGGGACCGTGGACGCCGTGGGAGATGGCCGCGTGGGGCGCCTGCGGCGTCGCCGGCGCGCTGCTCGCGCATGCCACGGGCGGGCGTATCGGACGCGTTCCCCTGGCGGCATTCTGCGGACTCCTCGGCCTGGCCCACGGCGCGTTCATGGACTTCGGCGACTGGGTGCTCTACAGCGACCACACGGCCGCCTGGTACGCCGTGCGCGCCGGGACCTCGCTGCCGTTCAACATCGCCCACGCCGTCGGGAACGTCGTTTTCTGCCTCGCGTTCGGGCCGGCGCTCCTGCGCGCCCTTCAGCGGTTCCGGACCCGGATGGTGGTGACCTGGCGGCCGGCCATCGGCACCGCCCCGTTGGCTGTCGTCGCGCTGGCCCTCCTTGCGCTCGGCGGTGCCGCCGCCGCCCCGGCGGCGCGCGCCGCCTCGCCCACGGGCTACCTGCTCGGCGCCCAGAACGGCGACGGCGGCTTCGGCGCAGCCCGCGGGCAGGGATCGACGCAGCTCCACACCGGATGGGCGGCGCTGGGCCTGGCCGCCGCCGGGCGCAACCCGCTCGACGTGCGCCGCGGCGGGCGCAGCGCGATCGACGCGATCCGCGCCGGCCTCGGGGGCCTGAACGACACCGGCGAGCTGGAGCGCACGATCCTCGTGGTGCGCTCCGCCGGGCTCGATCCGCGCCATTTCGGCGGCCGTGACCTCGTGGCCACGGTGCGCCGGCGCCAGCGCGGCGACGGGGCCCTCAGCGAGCAGGTGAACTGGACGGCGTTCGCGGTGCTCGCCTTCCGCGCCGGCGGCTACGGCGCGTCGGCTACGCCCGTGCGGCGGGCGGCCGACTGGCTCGTGCGCCAGCAGAACCGCGACGGCGGGTTCAACTTCGCGGGCCGCGGCGGCCCGAGCGGCATCGACGACACGAGCGCCCCGGTGCAGGCGCTCGCCGCCGCGGGGCGGCGCGGCTCCGGCGCGGTCGCGCGCGCCGTGGCTTTCCTGCGCGGCCAGCAGAACGGCGACGGCGGGTTCCCGCTCAATCGTGGCGGCGCGTCGAACGCCCAGTCGGCTGCCTGGGCGGCCCAGGCGCTGATCGCGGCGGGACGCAACCCGGGCTCGGTGCGCCGCGGCGGTCGTTCGCCGCTGGACTACCTGCGTTCGCTGACCGCTCCCGACGGCAGCGTGCGCTACTCGCGGACGAGCGGCCAGACGCCCGTGTGGGTCACGGCACAGGCGCTGACCGCGCTGGCCGGGAGGGCGTTCCCGCTCGGCCCGGTGCGGCGCGCACGTGCCACCGGCGGGGGCGGCGCCGCCGGAGCCCCGGCGGGCTCGGTCGCCGCCGCGGGGGCGAAGGGTGGAGGCGCCGGAGCGGCCGCGGCCACCCGAGGCGGCGGGGGACGCGGTCCCGCCGGCCTGGTCCGGGCCGCCGCGCTCGCCGGCTTCGCCGCCGGCTACCTGCTGGATTAACTACTAGTAGGGTTCCCGCCCCTCCAGCCATGAAGATCGCTGTCCCCAAGGAAATCGCGGCGGGGGAGCGCCGCGTGGCGCTCGTCCCCGACGTGGTGCGCAAGCTGACCGGCAATGGCCACGAGGTGGTCGTGCAGGCCGGTGCCGGCGAGGCCGCCATGATCCCCGACTCGCTGTACGAGGAGGCCGGCGCCACGATCGCGACCGAGCCCGCGGCGGCGTGGGACGGCGACGTCGTGGTCAAGGTTGCGCCGCCGCAAGACGACGAGATCGGGCGCCTCGGCGCCGACAGCGTGCTCGTCGGCTTCCTCGCGCCGTTGACGAACGCGGAGGGCATCCGTGCCCTGGCCGCGAGCGGCGCGACGGCGTTCGCGCTGGAGGCGGTCCCGCGGATCTCCCGCGCCCAGGCGATGGACGCGTTGTCGTCCCAGAGCAACGTCGCCGGCTATCGCGCGGCGCTCCTCGGGGCCACGCACCTCGGCCGCTACTACCCGATGCTGATGACCGCCGCCGGGACGATCCGCCCCGCCAAGGTCCTGGTGCTCGGCGCCGGGGTGGCGGGCCTGCAGGCGATCGCGACCGCGCGCCGGCTCGGGGCCGCCGTCACCGGCTACGACGTCCGCAGCGCGGTGGGCGAGCAGGTCCGCTCGCTCGGCGCCCAGTTCCTCGAGCTCGAGGCGGGCAAGGGCGCCGAGGGCGAGGGCGGGTACGCCCGCGAGCTGACCGACGAGGAGAAGGCGGCCCAGCAGCGCGAGCTCACGGACGCCATCACCGAGTTCGACGTGGTCATCACCACGGCGCTGGTGCCGGGACGGCCGGCGCCCCGGCTGGTGACGGCCGACGCCGTCGAGCGCATGAAGCCCGGCGCGGTCGTGATCGATCTCGCGGGCGAGGCGGGCGGCAACGCCGAGCTGTCCGAGCCCGGCGAGGTCGTCGTCAAGCACGACGTGACGATCGACGCGCCGCTCAACCTCGCCAGTCAGATGGCCGAGCACGCGTCGCAGATGTACGCACGCAACATCCAGGCGCTCCTCGAGCTGATGACGGACGAGGAGGGCGCGCTGGCGCTCGACTTCGACGACGAGATCATCGCCGGAGCGTGCGTCACGCGCGGCGGCGAGATCGTCCACGAGGGTGCCAAGCAGGCCGCCTGATGCTCGTCACCAACCTCGCCATCCTCGTGCTCGCAGGCTTCGTCGGCTTCGTGGTCATCTCGAAGGTGCCCAACACGCTCCACACGCCGCTGATGTCGGCCACGAACGCGATCCACGGGATCGTGATCCTCGGCGGCCTGCTGGTGCTCGGCCTGTCCGGCCACGGCACGCTCAACAAGGTGCTGCTGGTGATCGCGATCGCCTTCGGCACGATCAACGTCGTCGGCGGCTTCCTGGTCACCGACCGGATGCTCTCGATGTTCAAGGCCAAGAAGACCCCGCCCGCCGCCGAGGAGGACGAGAAGTGACCGACTTCGTCGCGATCCTCTACATCATCGCGTTCGCCCTCTTCATCTACGGCCTGATGAACGTCCGCGGCCCGCGCACCGCCGTGCGGGGCAACGCGATCGCCGCCGCCGGCATGGCCATCGCGGTGGTCGCCACGCTGCTGACCCCCGGCATGGGCAACTGGGGCCTGATCATCCTCGGGGTCGTGATCGGCACCGCCGTGGGCATCCCGGCGGCGCGCATGGTGAAGATGACCGCGATGCCGCAGATGGTGG
>DASYIJ010000263.1:0-5704 GCA_035997675.1 Solirubrobacteraceae bacterium | reverse complement strand
CCCGTGTCCTTCCACCAGCCCTCGACCACGTGCGGCTCGACCCGCAGGCCGGAGTCGACGAGATGCTGGATCGCGTCGGTGATCTCGAGCTCGCCGCGGGCCGAGGGCGAGATCGCGCGCGACGCGTCGTGGATGGCCGGGGTGAACATGTATACGCCGACGAGGGCGAGGTCCGTCTTCGGGTCGGGCGGCTTCTCCACCAGGCGGACCACTGCGCCGTCGCGCAGCTCCGCGACGCCGAAGTTCTCCGGGTCGGGGACCGGGGTGAGCAGGATCAGCGCGTCGGGCTCGTGCTCGCGGAACGCGGCCACCAGCTCGTCGATCCCGCCCTGCAGGAGGTTGTCCCCCAGGTACATGACGAACGGCGAGTCGCCGAGGAACGGCTCCGCCGTCAGTGCGGCGTGCGCCAGGCCGAGCGGCTCGTCCTGCTCGATGTAGGTGATCGCCACGCCGAAGCGCTCGCCGTCGCCGACGGCTGACCGGATCTCGTCTCCGGTCTCGGGCGCGATCACGATGCCCACGTCGCGGATCCCGGCGGCCGCCATCGCCTCGATGCCGTAGAACAGCACCGGCTTGTTGGCGACCGGCACGAGCTGCTTGGCGCTCGTGTGCGTGATCGGACGAAGGCGCGTGCCCTTGCCGCCCGACAAAATGAGGCCCTTGAGGTCCTGCACGCGCGGGGAGCCTACCGGCGTGCCGGCGACTCGGCCGACAGGCGCCGGTCCAGGCGGGCGAGCCGCTTGTCCCATTGCGCGCCGGTCGTGGCCATCCACGCGACCGCGTCGGTCAGCGGCGCCGGCCGGAGGGTGTAGTGGGCCTCGCGGCCCGAGCGCTCACGCTCGGCGAGTCCGGCCTTGCGCAGCGCGGTCAGGTGCTTGACGATCGCCTGCCGGCTGACGGGCAGTTCGTCCGCCAGCGCCGATGCGGTCACGCCCGGACGATCCGCCAGCTCCTGCAGCACGCGCCGCCGCGTCGGATCCGCCAGCGCCGCGAACACGGCGCCGGCATGCTCGTCTGCGCGGGTGGTCATGCCGCCGCCAGCTGCGGGCCGCGCGCGGCGCCGCCGGTGGGCAGTCCGGCGCCGACCGCCTCGACCACCCGCACCGGGACCTCGACGACCACCAGCCGCGTCCCGTCGTCGTGCTCGTCGAGGGTCAGCTCCACGAGCGTCGCATCTTCGCCCTCCGCCCACCAGTAGAGCGCCAGGCGCCGGCCGACCTCGATCTCGTCGACGACGACGTGCCGCTCGGTGCCGTCTGACCATCGGGCCGTGCCGTCGGCCCCGGGGCGCACGTCGAGATCGATCTCGTCCGCGAGCCACCCCTCGAGGCCCTCGGCCTCGGCCAGGTTGGCCCAGGCCGCGTCCAGATCGACCGGAAGAACCACCTCTCGCCGCACCACTTGTTGATCGTGCAACTCCACGGTTGCGCATATGCTAGCGTCTCCACATCGTGCAACCAAACGGTTGCAGTTCTCGCCACTGAGAACTGAGAAGTGAGAACCGAGATCTGGAGGTCGTCTTGCCCCTCGTTCCCATGGTGATCGAACAGAGCCCGCGCGGCGAGCGCTCATTCGACATCTACTCCCGCCTGCTCAACGACCGGGTGGTCTTCCTCGGCAGCCCGATCGACCACGACGTCGCGAACCTCCTGGTCGCCCAGCTCCTGCACCTCGACGCCGACGATCCGGACAAGGACATCTCGGTGTACGTCAACTGCCCGGGGGGCGACGCGTACGGCGCGCTGGCGATCTACGACACGATGCAGTTCGTCTCGGCCGACGTGCAGACCATCTGCTGCGGCATCGCGATGTCCGGTGGATCGCTCGTGCTGGCCGGCGGGACCGAGGGCAAGCGCGCGGCGCTGCCCAACGCCCGGATCCTCATCCACCAGCCCAGCGGCGGGTTCCAGGGCCAGTCCACCGACCTGGAGATCCACGCGCGCGAGGTCCTCGCACTCCGGGAGCGGCTGGAGGAGATCTACGCCGAGCACACTGGACAGGAGCGCGAGCGCGTGCACGCCGACCTTGAGCGCGATCGCTTCTTCACGCCCGAGGACGCGGTCGGCTACGGCCTGATCGACCGGGTGCTGCGCGACCGCGGCGCGGCCACGGGCCGCCGCGTGGCAGCCGGCCTCGCCGGTTAGGCGCGCGCACCAGGATCCGTAGTCGCTAGTACACGCCGCCGAGCTTGCGGTGGTCCCAGGTGGCGATCGATTCGGGGACGAAGTGCAGCGCAACGCGCTTGGCCGCCTGGCGCTCGAACACCTCGCGCGCGTCGGGACCGACCGCTGCGTCGGCGCCGCCGTAGCGGACCGCGAGGTCCTGGCCGACTCCGGCGACGACCTCGAGCTCCCGGTGCACGACGCACCGGGCCCGGATCATCACGCCCCGTAGCTCGTGGTACTCGTGGCCGGTCTCCACCGCCAGCGTCACGCGGTCGTCGCGTTCGAGGTTGCGCACCTTCTGCGACTTCGCGTAGGTCCACGACCACAGATCGCCGTCGCGCAGGAGGTACCACAGCGGCATCAGGTGCGGCCAGCCGTCGCTGCCGTTGGTGGCGCAGACGACCACCCGATGTTCTTCGAGGAAGCCCGCGACCTCCTCGTCGCTCATCTGGATCTGCCCGCGCCGAGACACGGGCGCCACGCCAGTGCCTCAGGCGTAGACGCCGCTCAGGCGCTCGGCCGCGGCGAGCACGGCCTCGCGGGCGTCGGGCGGATCGAGCACGGTGGCGTCGCCCGCCTCCTTGAGCACCTCGCGTACGAGCCAGTCCGTGCCCTTGTACGGGAACTCCACGAGCACGGCGCCGTCGTCGAGCTCGGCCACAACGGTGCGCTCCTCGCGGGCCCAGCGGGCGCGCTCGGGTGAGAACCACACCCGCGCGCGCTGCGAGGCCTCGACCTCGCCGGTGCGCAGCCACCCGTCGACCACCGCCGCGGGATCCACGTCGGCCCGCGGCTCGAACTGGTCGTCCAGCACGCTCGCGCGCTTGATGCGGTCGAGCCGGAAGTGGCGGACGTCGTCCTTCGCCGGATCGAACGAGGCGACGTACCAGGCGTCGGGACCGTTGACGAGCGCGTAGGGCTCCACCGTCCGCAGCGAGAACTCGTCCTCGTTCTCCTTGTAGTACTCGATCTCGACGAGACGGCGACCGGCGATCGCCCGTGTCAGCAGCCGCGCGATCTCGGGGTCGTCCCCCGCGGCGCTGGCGACCTGGAGGCCGACGTCGACCGGATCCTCGCCCAGCGCCGCGACGATCTTCAAGCGCGTGGAGGTCAGCGAGCCCTTGGGGATGTGCTCGCCGATCAGGTCGATCGCGGCCACCAGCGCCTTGGCCTCGATCGGCAGCAGGCGCGCGGGACGCGCGAAGGAGTCGCTGTAGGCGTCGGGGTCGACCTCGATCTCGCCGTCCTCGGAGACCTCCGCGTAGAGGATGTAGGAACCGGCGCCGAAATTGACCACGTTCAGCACCTGGACGTCCTCGCGCAGCTCTCCCTCGGACACCTGCAGCCGCTCGCAGACATCGGGCACCTGGAGGGGGCGGCCCTCTCGGCCGGCCTCGATCAGGATGGAGGCGAGCGTGACCAGGCGGGCGAAGCGCTCGGGGCGGATCGCCGCCTCGGAACGGCCGTTGCCCTCCACCGGCGGCCGTGCGGGCGCCGGCGCCGGCCCGGTCGCTCCGGCGGGGACCTCGACGTCGGGCTCGCCGCGGTGGCGCTCGATGAGCAGCGCCACGCGCTCCTCGAGCTCCCGGGTCAACTCCGGCGGGCCGAGCAGCCGGGCGTGCTCGCCCAGGCCCAGCGCCCAGGAGATCACCGAGCGCGCGTTGGCGTAGGGCGTGGCGAACACCCGGCCGCTTTCGTCATCGGCGTCGCGAAAGGTCCCGTAGCGGCCGAAGTGGCGCTCGATCTGCCACGCGATCCGGTCGGCGACGAGGATCTGCGCCTCGTCGACCGGGTCGCCGAACTGCCAGTAGATGCGGTTTGCGAACACGCGCGGGTCGAAGTCGTCGGGCCGCTGGAAGTCATGTTCGGCCTTGGTCGCGTAGGAGACCTTCCCGCGGATGCGCGAGAGGCGGAACACCCGCACGTCGTCGCGCTCATGGGCGTGCCCGACGAGATAGAACTGGCCGCCCTGGAACAGGAGCTGGTAGGGGTCGACCTTGCGCTCGCTCTCTTCGTCGCGCTCCATCGTGTAGTAGCCGAAGGTGATGGTCTTGCGCCGGGAGATCGCCGTGTCGACCTTCACCAGGCGCTGAGACAGGTCGTGGCCGCCGGCCGAGGCGGTGATCCCGAGCGCGACCGAGCGCTGGTCGGGCGCACGCAGCGGGCTCGGACGCCCCCAGGAGATCTGCTGGAGCGCCAGGCGCAGAGGCTCGGCGTAGGCAAACTCGCCGTCGAGCAGCGACAGGGCGGTCTGCAGCGCGGCCAGCTCGGAGTCGGTGAACTCGATCGCCGGGAGGTAGAAGTTCTCGGGCGGGAGCGAGTAGCTCTCCTGCTCCGCGAGCCCGTCCACCGGCCGGTCGACCGCGAGCACGATCCGAAGCGACTCGAGCTCCGCGCGGTCGGCGTAGAAGCGCCGCGCGAAGGCGTCCTCGTTCATTCCGCTGTAGCCCTCGACGTTGGCCCGGATCTCCAGGGCCGTCACCGGGCGCCGCTCGGCCATCAGGTAGGAGATCAGCGAGAGCTGCCGGATGAGCTTTTCGGTGTCCTTGGCCATCGAGGCCTGCAACCTTAGAAGCTCCTGCGTGCGCAGGGTCCCGCGTGGGCCCGCCCGCCCCGGTTTTTGCGGCATTTGACGCGCGGGCGCGGGCGCTGCGACGATCGCCGCGTGGCCGAAGAGGACTTCCCGGCGGTGCGCGCCGCCTACGACGCGTTCGACCGCCACGACGTGGACGGGCTGCTCGGCCTGCTCGCGCACAACGTCGCATGGCACGCGCCGGACACCCTGCCCTGGGGCGGGACGCGCCATGGCCGCGACGGCGTTGCCGCGTACTTCGACGTCCTCGACGAGTACGTCGAGAACGGATGGGGAGACCCCGACGAGTACCTCGACGCCGGTGAGCGCGTGGTCGTGCTCGGGCGCCTGCGGGGACGGGCACGCGCGACGGGCGATGAGTTCGAGGCCCGCTTCGCGCACGTCTGGGACTTCCAGGACGGCGTCGCCATCACGTTCGACAGCATCGTCGACTCCGCGGTGGTCCTGGCCGCGCTCGGCCCGGCGGCGGAGGCCTAGGCCGCTTCGCGGGAGAAGTAGGCCGCGCCCTCGAGCGCGCGGTCGTACCCCGACCACCGCTCGCCGTCGGCGAGCGACTTCTCGAGCCGGTCGAAGGAGCCCAGCCGCCCGCCCAGGTTGTCGATCATGTGGACGAGCGTGGCCTCCCGCGTGCACGGGACGACGGGGCTGCCGTGCTCGAGCGCCCCGTGGTGGGAAAGGATGATGTGCAACACGGCCTCGGCGAGTGCGGGGGGAAACCCGTCGAGGTCCTCAATCGTGCGCCGCACGCGGTAGTAGCCCAGCGGGATCTCGCCCTGGAGCTTGCCGGCGTCGGCCAGGTCGATCGTGTGGCCCTCGAAGGCGTAGGCGTCCAGCTTGCCGATGTCGTGCAGCAGCGCGCCGGTGACCGCCACGTCGCGGTCGATCTCCGGGAAGGTGGCGCTGATCGCGTTGACGCCGTGGGCGACGCCGACCGTGTGCTCGAGCA
>DASYIJ010000254.1:0-5107 GCA_035997675.1 Solirubrobacteraceae bacterium | reverse complement strand
CGGCACGGCGATCGAGATCGACTTCCGCGGGTCGGCCGGGCAGTCCTTCGGCGCCTGGCTGGCGCCCGGCATCACGTTCACCCTGTACGGCGATGCCAACGACTACACGGGCAAGGGCATGTCGGGCGGGGTGCTCGCCGTGCGGCCGCCGGACGGCCACGGCTACCGCGCCGAGGAGAACGTCATCGTCGGCAACACGCTGCTCTACGGGGCCACCAGCGGGCGCGCGTTCTTCCGCGGCCTCGCCGGCGAGCGCTTCGCGGTGCGCAACTCCGGCGTCGAGGCCGTGGTGGAGGGCGTCGGCGATCACGGCTGCGAGTACATGACCGGCGGGCGCGTCGTCGTCCTCGGCCCGACGGGGCGCAACTTCGCCGCCGGCATGAGTGGTGGAATCGCCTACGTGCTCGATCCTCACGGCCGGTTCCCCGCGCGCTGCAACATGGAGCTCGTCGACTTCGAGGACATCGACGAGCGGGAGGCCCAGGACCTGCGGCGGCTCATCTCCGAGCACGCCGCGCGCACCGGATCGACGGTCGCCGAGCAGGTCCTGCGCGATTGGGAGGACACGCTGCCGAGCTTCGTCAAGGTCATGCCGCGCGATTACAAGCGTGCGATGGCGGAGCTCGCGGCCGAGGGCGAAGAGGTCACGACGTAGCCATGGGTGAGCTCGGCGGCTTCATCAAGGTCCACCGCGTGGGCTTTGACAAGCGCGACCCGCAGGAACGGGTGCGCGACTACAAGCAGTACTTCCACACACAGCCCGACGACGAGCTGCAGCGCCAGGGCGGCCGCTGCATGGACTGCGGCGTTCCCTTCTGCCACGAGGGTTGCCCGCTCGGCAACCTCATCCCCGACTGGAACGACCTCGTCTACCGCGGCGACTGGAAGCAGGCGATCGAGCAGCTTCACGCCACCAACAACTTTCCCGAATTCACCGGCCTGATCTGCCCCGCGCCGTGCGAGTCGGCCTGCGTGCTCGACATCAACGACGACCCGGTCACGATCGAGCAGATCGAGCTCGGGATCATCGAGCGGGCGTGGGCGGAGGGATGGGTGGTGGCCGAGCCGCCGAGGGATCGGACCGGCAAGACCATCGGTGTGGTCGGGTCCGGTCCGGCCGGCCTCGCCGTCGCCGACCAGCTCAACCGCGCCGGCCACAGCGTCACCGTCTACGAACGCGACGAGGGGCCGGGCGGACTGCTGCGCTTCGGGGTACCCGACGCCAAGCTCGAGAAGTGGATCATCGACCGGCGCGTGGACGTCCTGGCCGAGGAGGGCGTCGAGTTCGTCTACGACTGCGACGTCGGGTCGGACGTGACCGCCGAGGAGCTGCGCAGCCGCCACGACGCGGTCGTGGTCGCCATCGGCTCGCGCGTGCACCGCGACCTCGAGGTGGCGGGCCGCGAGCTCGAGGGGGTGCACTTCGCGATGGACTACCTCTACCAGCGCAACCGCCACGTGGCGGCGCTCGAGGGCCGACCGACGCGGAAGCCCGAGCAGCCGATCGTCGCCGAGGGCAAGCACGTCGTCGTGGTGGGCGGCGGCGACACCGGCATGGACTGCATCTCCAATGCGATCCGCGAGGGCGCGGCGAGCGTGCGCATGCTCGACGTCTACCCCGAGCTGCCGCCCTCCGGGCGACCGGACAACACGCCGTGGCCGCTGCCGCCCAAGCGCACGCTGACCACGTACGCGCTCGACGAGGGCGGCGAGCGGGAGTGGAACGCCGAGGTGATTGAGCTGCTCGGCGAGGAGGGCCGCGTGACGCGCGCGCGCGCGCGGCGCGTCGAGGGCACCAGCTCGCGGGACCTGCGGCCGGTTCCCGGCACCGAGCACGAGCTGGTCGCCGACCTCGTGCTGATCGCGATCGGTTTCTCGCATCCCGAGCACGACGGTCTCGTCGAGCAACTCGGCGTGAGGCTGGACCCCCGCGGCAACGTGAAGGCGTCGGTGTACGAGACCTCGGCCCCGGGGGTGTTCGCATGCGGCGACGCGCGCGTCGGGCAGTCGCTCGTGGTCACGGCGATCGCCGAGGGTCGCAAGTGCGCCCGCATGGTGGACCGCCACCTGATGGGGGAGCCCGAGTTCGAGCTCGAGCCCGAGGACCAGGCCACGATCACCGACGCCCATTTCCTTGAGCTCGAGGCGCAGACCGCCGGGACGGTCACGGTGTCCGACGAGTTCTTCTCGGGCCCCGGCGAGTCCTAGGCGAACGCGCGTCGAGGGCTCGAGCGGCGCGGCCGCCGGGCGCGCCTTGGTACGGTCCCTTTGGGGAGGCGCCTCCAACGAGGAGGTCGTGGAATGGGTCGTGCTCGTCTCGTCGTGGCCGCGTGCGTCGTCGCGGTGGCCGCCGTCCCCGCGTCCGCGTCGGCGCGGACCGACTTCTCCCGACAGGCGTACAACGTCCTGCCTCCAGGGCAGTACGGCGGCATCCCGCTGACCCGGAACTCGACCGATCAGGCGAGGTTGTACGACGCGCTGACGCCGCTGCAGGGACGCGTCACCGCCGGCGACATCCAGCGGTACTTCAAGGGCGAGCGCTTCGGGACGCCGAACATGCGCGGCCGTCGCGAGGCCACGCCGCGGCGTGGCCTGAAGGTCATCCGCGACTCCTTCGACGTGCCGCACATCTTTGGGCGCACGCGCTCCGACGTGGAGTTCGGCGCGGGGTGGGTGACCGCCGAGGACCGCGGACTGTTCATCGAGACCATCCGAGGACCGGCGCGCATCGCGGCCCTTGACGTCCCGGGCCTCAATGCCTTCACACTGGCGACGTCGCTGCGGCAGTTCCAGCCCAGCGCCGCCACGGAACGGTTCATCTCGGGACAGGTGCGGGTGCTGCGTTCCGTCGGCAGGAAGGGCCGTGAGGCACTCAACGACGTTGACGCCTATCTCGCGGGCATCAATGCCTACTACCGCAAGACGCACAACAGCGCCAAGCCGTGGACGCGCACGGACCTCCTCGCTGCGGCGTCGTTGATCGGGGCCGTGTTCGGCAAGGGCGGGGGCAACGAGGTGGCGAGCGCCAACCTGCTCTCCGACCTGCAGGCACGGCTGGGCGGCGGGTCCGGCCGAGCGGCGTGGGATGACCTTCGCGCGGCGCAGGATCCCGAGGCGCCGACCACCATCGGCCGGAGTTTCTCGTACGACCCGATCCCCAGACGGGCGACCCCGGGAGCGGTGACGGTGGACGCCGGGTCGCTCAACGCCTCGGGGCTGCGCGCCGCTCGCGCGGCGCAGAGCTCGATCCGCCTGATGTCCAACTCGCTGCTCGTCGGCGCAAGCCGCTCGGCCACCGGCAGGCCGCTGGCAGTCATGGGCCCACAGGTGGGTTACCTCTACCCCGAATTCCTGATGGAGCTCGACCTCCACGGCGGCGGGATCGACGCGCGCGGAGCGGCATTCCCCGGCGTCTCCCTGTACGCGCTGGTGGGACGAGGGAAGGACTACGCGTGGACCGCGACGTCGTCGAGCTCGGACAACATCGACCAGTTCGCCGAGCAGCTATGCAACCCCGACGGAAGCGCGCCGACCCGCCAATCCGACCACTACCTCTACAACGGTCGCTGCCGGGCGATGACCACGTTCGACGCCGGCCTGCTGAAGGGGTCGGGGACGACGTCCGATCAGGAGCTGATCTATCACCAGACCGTCCACGGGCCGGTCAGTGGCACGTTCACCTCAGGCGGGCGTCCCTACGCCGTGGCGCTCCTTCGCAGCAGCCGGGGCCGCGAGTCGCTCGCCCCCCTGGCCTTCTCGGACCTCAACAGCAACCGCGTGCGCTCGGTCCGGGACTTCGCCCCGGTGATGAACCAGCTGCCCTACACGTTCAACTGGTCGTACATCGACAGTCGGCACATCGCGTTGTTCTCGTCCGGCCTGCTCCCGCTTCGGGCGCCGGGGACGCTTCCCGGCCTGCCCACACTGGGAACCGGCAGATACGACTGGCGCGGATACCTGTCCCGGTCGCGCCATCCGCAGACCATCGATCCCGCGAGCGGGTTGCTGCTCAACTGGAACAACAAGCCGGCACCCGGCTTCAGCGCCGCCGACAACAATTTCGCGTACTCGTCGGTGCACCGACAGCAGCTCTTCACCGGGTTCAAGCGTCGCAACCGCCTGCAGGACGTGGTGGGCGTCATGAACCGTGCGGCGACCCAGGACCTGCCCGCGTTTCGGGTGTGGTCGACGATCAACCGGGTGCTCGCCGGAGGTCCTGCACCCGACGCCCGTACGGCTCAGGCCGCCCAGCTCGTCACTTCGTGGGTGAGTCGTGGCGCGGACCGACTCGATCGCAATCTCGACGGCAAGATCGACGACCCGGGTGCGCCCATCCTCGACGCCGCTTTCCCGATGATGGCCACGGCCGAGCTCGGGGGCGTGGTGGGCCCAGCTGCGATCGCCGACCTGACGGTGCTGCACAAGCCGGACGAGACGCCCTCAGGGCGCAACGGCTCCTCCTACGGCGACGGCTGGTACGGATATGTGGACAAGGACTTGCGGCGAATCATGGGCCAGCGGGTGGGCGGGCCGTTGAGCCGCGTCTACTGCGGCGGCGGTGATCTCAACGCCTGCCGGGCGTCCCTGTGGGCTGCACTGAAGTCCGCCGCCGACGGCTTGGCGGTCGCGCAGGGCTCCGATCCGACCCAATGGCGGGCGGATGCCACGGCCGAGCGGATCCAGTTCAAGCCGGTCCTTGGATTGGCCAACAGCATGCGCTGGACGAACCGCCCGACCTTCCAGCAGGTCATCGAGTTCGGCGGTCACCGCTGACACAAACTTGACGGGGGCGTCATCTTCTCGCTAGGGTGATGGCGTCCCTGTCGTCGTGCCCGCCTCCGGAGGTCGCCGCCACATGACCCAGCTCCCGACCGCCTGCATCATCGGAGCCGGCTCGTCCGGCATCGCCGGCGCCAAGGTCCTGCAGGAGCGCGGGGTGCCGTTCGACTGCTACGAGAAGTCCGATCGCGTGGGCGGCAACTGGGTGTTCGGCAACCGCAACGGGATGTCGTCCTCGTACCGGACGCTGCACATCAACACCTCGCGGGAGCGGATGGAGTACTCGGACTTCCCGATGCCGAAGTCCTTTCCGGACTTCCCGCACCAC
>DASYIJ010000250.1:0-5514 GCA_035997675.1 Solirubrobacteraceae bacterium | reverse complement strand
GCGCATCCAGGCGATCCTCCGGGCGATCGGGGACCCCCTGGACCTGGGTTGGCTCGCCGAGGTGCCGGTCGACGAGGCCCGGGCGTACCTCATGGAGCTCCCCGGGGTCGGGCGCAAGACCGCCGCCTGCGTGCTCCTGTTCGCGTTCGGGGCGCACGACGTGCCGGTGGACACCCACGTGGCGCGGGTCGGACAGCGGCTCAGGCTGCTGCGGCCGGGCGCCCCGTTCAAGGAGCTGCACGACCAGATGCTGGCCGTCACCCCGCCCGGGGCCGAGCTCGAGCTGCACCTCAACCTGCTGCGCCACGGTCGCCGTACCTGCCACGCCCAGCGTCCGGCCTGCCCGGATTGCGCGCTGCGGCGGATGTGCCCGGGCCGTGTGCGCTAACCTGGCCTGACACGCACGAATCTGCCATACTCGGACTAAGATTTTGTTCCGCATCGCGCCTCAGTCAAGGCGAGGCGGAGGCGGCGTTTCGCCGCCGCACAGCACTTTCCCCCGCAAACCAAGGAGTTTCCCCACATGGGCAAAACCATCGGAATCGACCTCGGGACCACGAACTCGTGCATGGCCGTGCTCGAGGGCGGCGAGCCGACGGTGATCGAGAACGCCGAGGGCGGTCGTACGACGCCGTCGGTGGTCGCGTTCACGCAGTCCGGCGAGCGCCTCGTCGGCACCGTCGCCAAGCGCCAGGCCGTGACCAACCCCGAGAACACGATCTTCTCCATCAAGCGCTTCATGGGCCGCAAGGAGGCCGAGGTGAAGGAGGAGGAGTCGATCGTCCCGTACAAGGTCGTCGCTGGGCCCAACGGCGACGCTCGCGTCGAAGCCGGCGGCAAGCAGTACTCGCCGCCGGAGATCAGCGCGATGATCCTCGGCAAGCTCAAGAGCGACGCCGAGGCCTACCTGGGCGAGACCGTGGACGCCGCGGTCATCACCGTCCCGGCCTACTTCAACGACGACCAGCGTCAGGCCACCAAGGACGCCGGCAAGGTCGCCGGACTCGACGTCAAGCGCATCATCAACGAGCCGACGGCCGCCTCCCTGGCCTACGGGCTCGACAAGGAGAACGACCAGACGATCCTCGTCTTCGACCTCGGCGGCGGCACGTTCGACGTGTCGGTGCTGGAGATCGGCGAGGGCGTCTTCGAGGTCAAGTCGACCGCCGGTGACAACCACCTCGGCGGCGACAACTTCGACAAGGCGATCGTCGACTGGCTCGTGGCCGAGTTCAAGAAGAACCAGGGCATCGATCTGGCCGCCGACAACATGGCCCTCCAGCGGCTGTACGAGGCCGCCGAGAAGGCCAAGATCGAGCTCTCCACCACCCAGGAGACGCAGATCAACCTGCCGTTCATCACCGCCGACTCCTCGGGCCCCAAGCACCTGGACACGCGCCTGACGCGCGCGAAGCTCAACGAGCTCACGAGCGACCTGCTCGAGCGCGTCGTCGCCCCGGTTCGCCAGGCCCTGGAGGACGCCAAGGAGAAGGGCGCGGCGGACATCGACCACGTCGTACTGGTCGGCGGCATGACGCGTATGCCCTCGGTGCAGGAGAAGGTCAAGGAGCTCACCGGGCAGGACCCGCACCGCGGCGTCAACCCCGATGAGGTCGTGGCCGTCGGCGCCGCCATCCAGGCGGGTGTGCTGGCCGGCGACGTGAAGGACGTGCTGCTGCTCGACGTCACCCCGTTGACCCTGGGCATCGAGACCAAGGGCGGCGTGATGACGAAGCTGATCGAGCGCAACACGACCATCCCGACGCGCAAGAGCGAGGTGTTCTCGACCGCCGAGGACAACCAGCCGAGCGTCGAGATCCATGTGCTCCAGGGCGAGCGCGAGATGGCCTCCTACAACAAGTCGCTGGGCAAGTTCCAGCTCACGGGCATCCCGCCCGCGCCGCGAGGCATCCCGCAGATCGAGGTCGCGTTCGACATCGACGCCAACGGCATCCTCAACGTGTCCGCCAAGGACCTGGGGACCGCCAAGGAGCAGAAGATCGAGATCAAGGCCGGGTCCGGGCTCTCGCAGGACGAGATCAAGCAGATGGTCTCGGACGCCGAGACCCACGCCGACGAGGACCGTCTCCAGCGCGAGCTGGCCGAGGCCCGCAACGAGGGCGAGAACGCGGCCTACCAGGCCGACAAGCAGCTCACGGAGCTCGGCGACCAGGTGGACGAGTCCGCCAAGACGGAGATCCAGGAGGCCATCAAGGCCGTTCGCGACACGCTGGAGTCCGATGACGCGGCCGAGATCCGCGCCAAGACCGAGGCGCTGCAGGCGGCCTTCCACAAGGTCTCTGAGGCCATGTACCAGAAGGCCCAGCAGGAGCAGGCGGCGGCTGCGGGCGACGGATCCCCCAACGGCGCCGGCGAGGCGCCGCACGAGGAGGAAGAGGTCGTCGACGCGGAGGTCGTGGACGAGGGCGGCAAGAAGTCGTGACGTCCGATCCCAAGACGCCCAAGCCCGGGCGCGACGGCGGGTCTGAGCCCGTCGACGCGCCCGAGGCGCCGGTCTCGGGCTTCGAGGAGGAGCGGGCCGCGTACGTGGCCGAGCATCCCGAGGAGTCCGAGACCGCCTCTGGCGACGAGGCCAAGCGCCTCGAGGGCGACATCGCCGAGCTGCAGTCCAAGGCCGCGGAGCGCGACGAGTACCTCGCGCTGGCCCAGCGCGCGCAGGCGGACTTCGAGAACTACCGCAAGCGGGCGGCTCGGGACGTGGCGGCGGCCGAGGGCCGCGGCACGGCCAAGCTCGCGCGCGAGCTGCTGCCCGCCCTCGACAACCTGGCGCTCGCGCTGGCCGCGGCCGTGTCGGGCGCCGAGACCGAGCACGACCGCAAGCTGGTGGAGGGCATCCGCCTGGTGGAGAACGAGCTGAGCGCGGCGCTCGCGCGCGTGGGCATCGAGGCCTATTCGCCCGAGGGCGAGCCGTTCGATCCCGAGCTCCACGAGGCGATGGCCAAGCAGCCGGTCGAGGGTGCCGCCTCCGGCACCGTGGCCGAGGTCTACCAGCGCGGCTATCGCCAGAACGGCGTGGTGCTGCGTCCCGCGCGCGTGGTGGTGGCGGAATAACGATGGCCGGCCGGACCGACTACTACGAGGTCCTGGGCGTCTCCAAGAACGCGACGCCCGACGAGATCAAGAAGAGCTACCGCAAGCTCGCGCGGAAGTACCACCCCGACACGAACAAGGGGGACAAGCAGGCGGAGGAGCGCTTCAAGAAGATCTCCGAGGCGCACGACGTCCTGTCCGATCCCGACAAGCGCAAGCAGTACGACCGCGGCACGGGTCCGTTCGCGGCGGGCGGCGGGCCGGGCGGCTTCGGCGGCTTCGATCCCGGATCGTTCGCCGGCGGATTCGGCGACATCCTCTCCAACCTCTTCGGCGGCGCGACCGCGCCGGGCGGCGGCGGCGGCGGCGCGGCCCGCGGACGGGGCGGCGCGCAGCGGGGCCGCGACCTGGAGACCGAGGTCAGCATCACGTTCGAGCAGTCGATCGAGGGCGCGCAGATCCCGCTCGCCGTCCCGACGTCGGCCCCGTGCCCGACCTGCCGCGGGACCGGCGCCAAGCCCGGCACCGCTCCCGAGATCTGCCCCAAGTGCCAGGGTCGGGGCGTGGAGGCCGAGGGGCAGGGCCTGTTCTCGATCTCCCAGCCGTGCTCGCAGTGCGGCGGCAGCGGCACGATCATCTCCGATCCCTGCCCGACCTGCCACGGGTCGGGAGCGACGAAGACGGTCAAGCGCTACCGCGTGACCATCCCGCCCGGCGTGCGCGACGGCAGCCGGGTGCGGCTGGCCGGCAAGGGCGAGCCGGGCCCGCGCGGCGGGCCGCCGGGCGACCTCTACGTGGTCACGCGCGTGAGCGACTCGCCGATCTTCAAGCGCAAGGGCCAGAACGTCGAGGTCGAGGTGCCGATCACGATCCCCGAGGCGATCCGCGGCGCAACGGTCGAGGTGCCGACGTTGTCGGGTTCCAAGAAGCTGCGCGTGCCCGCCGGGACCAAGCACGGCACGGTCCAGCGCCTGCGCGGCGAGGGCCCGCCGCGGCTCAAGGGCAAGGGTCGCGGCGACATCCACTACCGGTTCGTCCTCGACGTGCCCGCATCGCTCTCCAAGGAGCAGGAGCAGGCGGTCGACGAGCTCTCGAAGGTCATGAACGGGGATCCGCGCGCGAAGCTCTTCCCCGCCGGCGCGGGCGCGAGCGCTGGAGCCAAGGACTGAGCCATGGGCGTCCGGCGGACGCGCACGACCCGCGTCGAGACCCGCATGGAGGTCGAGGGCGATCGCGGGGTGTTCATGATCTCGGTGGCCGCCGAGCTGGCCGAGATGCACCCGCAGACACTTCGCATGTACGAAGCGCGCGGGCTGATCGAGCCGAAGCGCTCGCCCAAGGGCACGCGCCTGTACTCGCACGCCGACGTCGAGCAGCTGCGCCGCATCCAGGAGATGACGGCCGAGCTGGGGATGAACCTCGCCGGTGTCGAGCGGGTGTTCGAGCTCGAGGACCAGATCGAGGTCATGACGCGGCGCATGCGGGCGCTGGAGCGACGCGCCGAGCAGATCGAGGCCGAGATGGCCGCCGAGATCGAGCGCGTGCGCCGCGAGTTCCGTGCCGAGATCGTTCCGTATCGCCCCCCCGGCGAGTCGCTGATTCCGGTCAGTGATCTGGAGCGGACGCGGATCCCCGTGCGGCGATCGCCGCGATCCTGAGTCGCTTCTCGCCGCCCCACAGGGATCGCCCCCTCCGCTCCCGAGGCGTACAGTGGTGGCGACGGCGGAACGTGGAACTGCGCGGCTCAGACGGAGGTCTGTCCTCGCTGCGGGCCTCTCTCGAAGGCCGCGACGGCGTGGTCTACGCGTTCCAGATACTGGCCGTGGCGGCCGCCTACACCCTGGCGGGCCGGCTCGGGCTGGACCTGGCGTACGAGACGCACAGCGTCACCGCGATCTGGGCGCCGACCGGGATCGCGCTCGCGGCCATCCTGCTCGGCGGCTTCCGGCTCTGGCCGGGCGTCGCCCTCGGGGCCCTGCTCACCAACCTCGACACCGGCGTCCCGCTCGTCACCGTGCTCGGCATCACGTGCGGCAACACGCTGGAGGCCCTATGCGGCGCGTACCTGCTCCGCCGCGTGGCGGGATTTCGTCCGAGCCTGAGGCGCGTGCGCGACGTCGTGTGGCTCGTCGTCCTCGGGGCAATCGTGAGCACCATGGTCAGCGCCACGATCGGCGTGGCCAGCCTGCTCGTGGGCGACGCCGTGACGTGGGGCAACGCCGCGTCGACCTGGCGGACGTGGTGGCTCGGTGACATGGGCGGCGATCTGATCGTGGCTCCCGCCCTGCTCATCGCGGCCACCCACTGGCCGTTCAACCGCGTGCCGGGTCGCGCCGCGGAGGCGCTGGCCGTCGGCGCGGCCCTCGCGGGAGTCAGCGTGCTGGTGTTCTCTCAGGACACGAACCTGGTCTACGTCGTCTTCCCGCTGCTGATCTGGGTGGCTCTGCGCTTCTGGCAGCCGGG
>DASYIJ010000241.1:0-7442 GCA_035997675.1 Solirubrobacteraceae bacterium | reverse complement strand
TCGCGCGGCCCGCCGCGAGTCACCGATGAGTTGCGGGCCTTCGCCCGGTCTCAACCTTCGAGCCAACTGATCCCAAACCCGGGAGGAGCCGAGCATGTTCGAGAACACCAAGGCGTTCAGCGGTTTCGCGGTGGACGACGTGGACAAGGCGAGCGAGTTCTACGGCGAGACGCTCGGCGTGAAGACCTCCGAGGAGCATGGGCTGCTGACGCTGCACCTCGCCGGGGACCGGGCCACACTCGTCTACCCCAAGCCCGGCCACACGCCGGCCGACTACACGATCCTGAACTTCCCGGTGGACGACATCGACGAGGCTGTCGATGCGCTCACCGCCCGGGGCGTCGAGTTCGAACGCTACGAGGGGATGGACCAGGACGAGAAGGGCATCATGCGCGCCGGTGGCCCGTACATCGCGTGGTTCAGGGACCCCGCCGGGAACGTGCTGTCGGTGCTCCAGGAGCGCTGACGGACGCCGCCGCTCCAGGAGCGCGCCGCGAGACGGGCCGCGCTCAGTTGGGCGGATAAGGGAGGTGGACGACGAGCAGGAAGGCGCCGCATGCGAGGGTCGCGACACGGAGCCGCCTCTGCGGGCTGAGCGCGGCGAACGGCAGCAGCCAGGCGATGTACCACGGCATCACCCAGGTCAGCGTGAGCAGCAGTGCCAGCGTGGTCCAGCCCACCCCGCCGATCCAGTCGCCGTCCCGGCGGGCGTGCAGGAAGGCGAGCACCGCGAGGACCACGAACAGGACCACCGCGCCGGCCTGGATCCCCGCCGGGACGGCACCCCGACCCAGGAGGCCGTCGGCGACCTGGCCGGGGAAGCTCCGCACGTTGGTCGTCGACGCCTGTTCGCCGAACGGCGCCAGCGCACGGAACACGTCGCCGCCGAAGGCCACGGCCGACACGGCCACGACCCCGGCCGCGGCGATCAGCGCGCCGCGCACGACCGCGCCCCGATGCCGGGCGCCCAGCCACAGGAACGGCAGCGCCAGCCCGCCCGTCGCCTTCACCGCCGCCCCGGCCACGATCGCCCCGGCGCCGAGGGTCTCGCGACCGCGGACCGCGAGCAGGACGCCTCCGAGCACCAGCGCGAGCATGTACATGTCGTTGTGAGCGCCCCCCACGCCGTAGGCGAGCAGGAGCGGGTTCAGTCCCACGAGCACGATGGCGGGCACCTGCGGGCGGCCCAGCTCGCGGGCCAGCAGCCACACCAGCCACACACAGACGAGGCTGGCCGCCGCGACCGACACCTTGTACGCCCAGACCCCGCCGGCGATCCCCAGCGGCACCGTCGCGTAGGAGCCGAGCGTGAAGAGCGGCCCGTACGGGCTCGTGATGTTGGGCCACGTGACATAGGGGAAGACCGCGTCCGAGGGCACCGCGCTCGGGTGGTGCGCGTACGGGCTGAGTCCGTGCAGAACGTCGAGGCGCGCGAAGCCGAGGTAATTGAAGACGTCGGTGAGGTACATCGGAGGCCCGAGCAGGAAGATGAGGTGCAGCACGCCGATCGCGACCAGCGCCCACGACGTCCGCACCGCGTGGGCCGCCCAGACGACCGCGAGATACAGGCCGTAGAGCAGGACCGTCAGGCCGATGAACCCCTTGACGGTGATCGGCTCGGCGAGGCCGTCGAGCGGCCCGCGCAACCATGCGGGGTAGCCGATCTCGAGGCTCCATCGCACGAACTGGGAGGGCGCGGAGGCGACCTCGGCGGCGAGCAGGAACGCCACCACCACCATGCCCGCGAGCGCCGTCGCGGCCACGGCCTCGTGCACGCCCGGAAGGCGGCGCCCGAGCGCGCCGTGCGTCGGGTCCGCCGCGGCCATCGTGCCGGGGAGGTTAATCCGCCGGCGGAAGCTCGGGCGGCGCCCCGTACTGCGTGAGCACCTCGGGAAGCACCACCGAGCCGTCGTCGCGCTGGCCGTTCTCGAGCAGCGCGATGATCGTGCGCCCGACCGCCACCGCCGTGCCGTTGAGGGTGTGCACGGTCCCGGGTCGTCCTCCGCCCTCGGGCCGGTAGCGCACCGCCAGGCGGCGGGCCTGGTAGTCGGTCGTGTTCGAGCACGACGTCAGCTCGCGGAAGCGCTCCTGCCCGGGCAGCCATGCCTCGAGGTCGTACTTCTTCGCGGCCGAGGCGCCGAGATCGTGGGCGGCGATGTTCACCACCCGATAGGGAATACCGAGGTCCTGCAGGATGCGCTCCTCGATCGCGAGCAGCCGCTCGTGCTCGGCCGGTGAGTCCTCGGGCCGCACGAACGCGAACAGCTCGACCTTGTCGAACTGGTGCACCCGGAATATGCCCCGCGTGTCCTTGCCCGCGGCGCCCGCCTCGCGGCGGAAGCACGTCGAGAAGCCGGCATAGCGGACCGGCAGCGCCCCCTCGTCGAGGATGTCGCCGGCGTGCAGCGAGGCGAGCGGCACCTCCGACGTCCCCACGAGGTAGAGATCGTCGTCGGGGATCGTGTAGATCTGCTGCTCGGTGTCCGGGAGGAAGCCGGTCCCGTACAGCGCGGGCTCGCGCACGAGAACCGGCGGCACGACCGGCTCGAACCCGTGCTCGCGCGCGACCTCGAGCGCGTAGCGCACGAGCGCGAACTCGAGCATCACCAGGTCGCCCTTGAGGTAGGCGAAGCGCGAGCCCGAGACCCGCGCCGCGGTCTCCATGTCGATGCGCGGACCGGCGAGCTCGAGATGGTCGCGGCCGGTGCGCCCGGACTCGCCGACCTCTCGCAGGACCGTGTCCTCGGGAGGAGCGTCCTCGTCGGGGAGGTTGGGCAGGGCGGCCAGCGCCGCATCGCGCTCGGTCTCGACCGTCCGCTGCTCGTCGGAGAGCATGCGCCCGCGTTCCGACAGCGAGGCCAGCGCCTCGCGCTCCTCGGGTGTCGGCGGGCCGGTGCGTCCGCGGCTCGCCTCGTTCAGCTCGGCCTGCACCTGCTCGAGCTCCTGCGTCAGCTCGCGCCAGCGGGCGTCGAGCTCCAGCACCCGGTCCAGCCCCGCCTCGTCACCACGCCGGGCCAGCGCCGCGCGCACGGCGTCCGGATCGTGGCGGATCAGCTTGAGGTCGAGCACGCTCGGCCTCCCCGCCGGCGCTTAGAACCCTGCGGGCTGGCCGGACGGGCCCGCGGGCCGGCTCACCTTCGTCCCGGCGTAGCGCGAGACGAACTTCGCCAGGTCCACCGCATCCGCGCCGACCGCGATGTTCTGCGGCATGATCGCGCCCGAGAAGCCCCCGTTCCGGATCGCGTAGAGCACCTGCGCGTACTGCTCCTGGCGATTGTTGAAGTTCGGGCCGTTCGTGCGCAGCCGGTACTTGATCGAGGTGGCCGAGCCGTGCGTCCCGGCCGCCTGCAGCGTGTGACAGCCCGAACAGCGCTGCTGGAAGAGCGTGGCGCCGTGGCGGACCTGTGCCGCCTCGGCGGGATTCTGCGCCTTGAGCTGCTGCTCCTTGGAGCCGAGGTTGATGCCCTGCGAACCGCACGCCGTCACGAACGCCGCGCCGGCAACGGTGAGAACGGGGATGAGCGCGCGCCGGCGGGTCATGGGGCGCGGGAATCCTACGCGATAATGGGGCGGCCGATGCCGCCCGTTCGCGCCCGCCTCGCCGCGCTCATCGTGCCGCTGGCGGCGGCGGCCGCGGCCGGTTGCGGGACCGCGACCACCTCCGTGCACCACGGGCGCCTGGACGTCACCCTGCACGAGTTCCGCCTCTCCCCCGCCCACGCCGAGGCGTCTCCCGGAGCGCTGGCGATCGCGGCACGCAACGGCGGCACGCTCGTGCACCAGCTTGCGATCGGCCGCGGCCGCTACGCGCTGGCGGTCACGCCGGCCCTGCGACCCGGGCAGTCGGCGGTCCTGCGGGTCCGCCTGCCCGCCGGGAGCTACCGGCTCTTCGATCCGCGCTCGAACTACGACACGCTGGGCCTGTACGGCTCACTGGACGTACGCTGAGGCCGTGAGCTCCTCCGAGCGTTACCGCGAGGTCATCGGCCACTTCGCCACCGGCGTCACGGTGATCACGGCCACGGGCTCGGAGGGGGCGGTGGGGATGACCACGAACGCCTTCAGTTCGCTCTCGCTCGATCCTCTGCTCGTGCTGGTGTGCTTCGACCGCGCGGCACGGACGCTGCCGATCGTGCGCGAGAGCGGACGCTTCGCGGTGAACATCCTGCGAGCCCACCACGGCGAGCTCTCCGGCCGCTTCGCCTCCAAGCTCCCGGCGGAGCGCAAGTTCGACGCGGTGGACTACGAAACCAGACACGGGGCGCCGGTGCTCACCGATGCACTCGCCTGGCTCGTGTGCGAGCTGCGCGAGCTGCAGCCGGGGGGCGATCACGAGATCGGCATCGGCGCCGTGGTCGCGATGGACCGCGCCGACGGCGAGCCGCTCGTGTGGTACCGCGGCGGTTATACGACGGTGGTGCCGGACGGTTGACGTTTGACAGGAACCGCAACACGCCAAGTTTCGGTGCAGTAGGGTCATGACCGACATGCCCCTCAGCCACGTCGTGTATGGCACACGCGATGTCGAGTTCACGGCGGCACGCCTGCGGGACGAGGTGGGACTGGAGGCGGTCCGGGGGTCGCGCTTTCCCGAGCTCGGGCTGGCCGATTGGTTCATCCCGTTCGAGGACCAATACGTCGAGCTGCTGACGGTGGCCGACGACGACGTTGCCGCGCGCACGCCGTTCGGGCGCTGGGTATCCGACCGGACCGCCGGGGGCGACCACCTGCTCGCGTGGGCCCTCGAGGCCGGCGACGACCTCGACCGCGTCGCTCAGCGCCTGGACCTCGAGCCCGACGCGCTCGCATTCGTCGACCGGACCGGCGTGACCCGCTCGTCGCAGCTGGTCGGCGCGGCGCGGGCCTTCGCCGAGCCGTGCTTTCCCTACTTCATCGCGTGGAACGAGCCGGCCGAGATCCGCCGGGGCCTGGCCGAGGCCAGCGCCTCGATCGAGCACGGATCCGGCGCTCGCGGCATCGCCTGGGTCGAGGTCTCGGGCGACGTGGACGCGCTGAGCGCCTGGTTGGACGATGGCGTGGACGGCGGTGGCATTCCGGTGCGGGTCAGCCCGGGGGAGGCCGGCCTCCTCGCGGTCGGCCTCGCCACGTCGAACGGTGAGGTCGTGCTCCGCGCCAAGGACTAGGTCGGACCGAACTCGGCGCGCAGCGCGAGCCCGAGGATGACCAGCGCGGCAAGGGCCATCACGCCGAGCTCCCGGCGAACGATCGCGAGCACGATGGAGCGCTGCCCGGCCGCGTCGAGCGCCCGCATGTCCTGCGCCGACTCGAGGCCGCGGGCGGCCAGCACGGTCTCGGCGGAGGCGATGCGCAGCTGCTCGGCCACGAAGGACACCGCGAGCGGCAACAGCCCGTAGACGTAGTGCAGGTCGTCGGAGGCCTTCGCGCCGGTCAGAAGCAGCACGCCGCCGATGGCCGCCTCGACGAGCATGACCACCTGCGCCGCGCGCAGGAGCCGCCAGAACCACTCGCTCGGCTCCACCCGCCACCAACGCCACGCGCCGAGCCCGCCGGCGGCCGCGAAGAGGACCGCCATGAGCCCGCCGACGGTCGCGTGGACCGCCGTCATCGACCCACGGCTTCCCTCGAACTGATCGCGGCGGAAATCACTAAGTGGCAATGCCGCACAAACCGGTGATAGAACACAGTCAGCGTGCTCCGAAGCTACCTGCCGGCGGTCGTCATGCTCGGTCTCGGGACCATCGTGGGGATCGCGTTCACGCTCCTGAACCATGCCCTCGGCCCACGCCGGGCCGTGCGTTCGAAGGCAGATCCCTACGAATGCGGTCTCCCGTCCGAGGTCCAGCGCGGCTTCCGGTTCGGCATCTCCTTCTACCTCATCGCGATGCTCTTCATCCTCTTCGACATCGAGGTGATCTTCCTCTACCCGGTGGCCGTTCAGCTGAAGGCGTTCGGCACCTTTGCCCTCGGGGAGACGATCGTCTTCATCGCATTGCTGGCGGTCGCCTTCGTCTACGTGTGGCGGCGGGGAGCGCTCGAATGGCGGTGACGCGCGAGCCCGCCGACGACTTCCGCATCCGCCAGCTGCGGGCGCGCGACATGCTGCGCGGCGACCTCGACGGCCCCGAGCTGGAGCGCCACGTCGAGGAGGGCGTCCTCACGACCACGCTCGACAACGCGATCGACTGGGCGCGCGGCAACTCGCTGTTCCCCCTCACGTTCGGGCTCGCGTGTTGTGCGATCGAGTTCATGACCATCGTCAGCGCGCGGGTCGACGTCGCGCGCTTCGGCTTCGAGGCGCTGCGCGCGTCCCCGCGCCAGGCCGACCTGCTGATCCTCTCGGGCCGGGTGTCGATCAAGATGGCCCCGATCGTCCGGCGCATCTACGACCAGATGCTCGAGCCCAAGTGGTCGATCGCGATGGGCGCGTGCTCGTCGTCCATGGGCGTGTTCAACAACTACGCCATCGTGCCGGCCGACAAGTTCATGCCGGTCGACGTGCACGTGCCGGGCTGTCCGCCCCGGCCGGAGGCGCTCATGCACGGGATCCTCAAGCTGCGGGCGATGATCCAGGGGCACCCCGATCAGGGCTGGCGTCAGCGCTACGGCGCCGTCGGCACGGAGGAAGTGGTGGGCGACAAGTCCGTCGACGCCATCAACGTGTTCGGGGCCGGGGACACCGAAGGTGCCTGACGCCACCGGGCTCGAGCTCCTCGCCCAGGAGCTCCGCGAGGCGGACGCCGACGCGGTCCTGGACACCCTCTTCTTTCGCGACCGCGGGACGCTGATCGTCAACCCGGCCCGCGTGCGGCCGACCTTGGAGTGGCTCAAGGGCCGCGGGTACGGCTTCCTCGCGTCGGTTCACGGCGTCGACTACTACCCCGAGGAGCCACGGCTCGGCGTCCTCTACGAGCTGCTGGACATGGACAACGTCGACCGCCTCACGGTCAAGGCCCGGGTGCACACCGAGAAACCCGAGCTCGAGTCCGCCGCGCCCCTCTGGCGCGCCGCCAACGTGCAGGAGCGCGAGATCTACGACATGTTCGGCGTCGTGTTCACGGGTCACCCGGACCTGCGCCGCATCCTCATGCCGGACGATTACGAGGGCTTCCCCCAGCGCCGCGACTTCCCCATGGGCGGCGAGCCGGTCCTGTTCACCTACAACGAGGACCAGGTCCCGAGGTGGTTCGAGTGAGCCCGCCCGAGGTCTCCCCCTACCGCCAGCGCGAGGAGAGCCTGACGCTCTCCCACCTCGAACCCGAGCTGGCCGCCGCCGAGGGCCTCTCGACCGAACTGCTCACGCTCAACATGGGGCCGCACCATCCGGCCACGCACGGGGTCCTGCGGCTGCTCGTCACGCTCGAGGGCGAGGTCGTGCGCGACGTCAAGCCCATCATCGGCTACCTGCACACGGGGATCGAGAAGACGTGCGAGGACAAGGCCTACTGGAAGGCCATCCCGGT
>DASYIJ010000233.1:0-7909 GCA_035997675.1 Solirubrobacteraceae bacterium | reverse complement strand
GCTCATCCTCGTCTTCCGTCTGCGGCCCCACCGCGTCGTCGGCACCGACGTATTCCACGCCGCGGTGCTCCTGTGGGTCGCCGGGCTGGCGCATTGGGTCAGCGGCAACGTCGACTTCTCGCTGATGGGGAACATCCTCATCGGCTCAATCCCGGGCGTGCTGATCGGCTCGCAGCTGGTCATGCGGGTGCCGGCGGCCGGCCTGCGCCCCGTGCTCGGCTGCGTGCTGCTCGGCTCCGCGCTCGGCGTCCTCACCAAGGCCGGCGTCGACGTGCCCGTCGGCGCGATCATCGGCGCGCCGGTGGCCGTCGGCGTGCTGGCGTGGGCACTGGCTCGCGCCCGTCGGCCGTCTCTGGAGCCGCCGGGCACCCCGACCCCGGAGCGGGCGTGAACGCCGCCACCTACGAGCTGTCGCACCTCCGCGCGCTCGAAGCCGAGGCGATCCACGTCATGCGCGAGGTGGCCGCCGAGCTCGAGCGGCCCGTGCTGCTGTTCTCCGGCGGCAAGGACTCGATCGTGCTGCTGCGCCTGGCCGAGAAGGCATTCCGGCCGGGTCGCTTCCCGTTCCCCGTCATGCACGTGGACACGGGCCACAACTTCCCCGAGGTGCTCGAGTTCCGCGACCGGCGCATGGCGGAGCTGGGCGAGCGCCTGATCGTGGCGTCGGTGCAGGAGTCGATCGACTCGGGCCGCGCCGTCGAGGAGCTCGGCCCGCGGGCCTCGCGCAACCGGCTGCAGACGGTCACGCTGCTCGATGCCATCGAGGAGCACGGCTTCGACGCCGCGTTCGGCGGCGCGCGCCGCGACGAGGAGCGAGCGCGGGCCAAGGAGCGCATCTTCTCCTTCCGCGACGACTTCGGCCAGTGGAACCCGAAGGCGCAGCGCCCCGAGCTCTGGAACCTCTACAACGGCCGCATCCGGCGCGGCGAGCACGTGCGCGTGTTCCCGATCTCCAACTGGACCGAGCTCGACGTGTGGCAGTACATCGCCGAGGAGGGCCTCGAGGTGCCGCCGATCTACTTCGCCCACGATCGCGACGTGTTCCAGCGCGACGGCATGCTCTACGCGGTCAGCCCGTTCGTCGAGCTCATCGCCGGCGAGGAGCCGTTCTCGACCTCCGTCCGCTACCGGACCGTGGGGGACATGAGCTGCACGGGCGCCGTCGAGTCCGTAGCCGGCACGCTCGAGGCCGTGGTGGCCGAGATCGCCGCCACCGACCTCACCGAGCGCGGCGAGACGCGGGCCGACGACCGGGTCACCGAGGCCGCGATGGAGGACCGGAAGCGCGAGGGGTACTTCTGATGGCCGGGCCGAACGGCAGTCGGAACGGCAAAGCGCCGGCCGCACCCGCGCGCATCTCCGAGCTGCTGCGCTTCGCCACCGCCGGCTCGGTCGACGACGGCAAGAGCACGCTGATCGGGCGCCTGCTCTACGACTCCAAGCAGATCCTGTCCGACCAGCTCGAGGCCGTGCAGCTCGCCTCCGAGCGGCGCAACGGGAACGGCAACCTCGATCTCGCGCTGCTCACCGACGGCCTGCGGGCCGAGCGCGAGCAGGGCATCACGATCGACGTCGCCTACCGCTACTTCGCGACCCCCCGTCGCAAGTTCATCATCGCCGACACCCCGGGCCACGAGCAGTACACCCGCAACATGGTCACCGGCGCGTCGACGGCCGACCTGGCGATCGTGCTCGTCGACGCCCGCAACGGCGTCGTCGCCCAGTCCAAGCGCCACGCGTTCATCGCGTCGCTCCTCGGGATCCCGCACATCGTGGTCGCCGTCAACAAGATGGACCTGGTCGACTACGACGAGGCCACCTTCGAGCGGATCGCCGAGGACTTCTGCGACTTCGCGGCGCGGCTCGACGTCCACGATGTCACCACGATCCCGATCTCGGCCCTGCGCGGCGACAACGTGGTCGAGCGCTCGGAGGCGATGCGCTGGTACGAGGGCCCGTCGCTGCTCTATCACCTCGAGCACGTGCACATCGCGTCCGACCGCAACCTGCACGACGTGCGCTTCCCGGTGCAGTGGGTCATCCGGCCGGGCGCCGACGTCGATCCCGACTACCGCGGCTACGCCGGGCAGGTGGCGGGAGGCGTGCTCCAACCGGGCGACGACGTCGTGGTGCTGCCGTCGGACCAGCGCACACGCGTCGCCGCGATCGACAGCTTCGACGGCCCGCTCGAGCGCGCGTTCCCGCCGATGTCGGTGACGGTGCGCCTCGAGGACGACGTCGACGTCTCACGCGGCGACGTGATCTGCGCGGTCGAGGCGGTGCCCGCTCCCTCGCGCGAGCTCGTCGCCGATGTGTGCTGGATGGCCGACGCGCCCCTGCGGGCGCGCGGCCGCTACGCGATCAAGTCCACCACGCGCACGGCGCGCGCGGTCGTCGAAACGGTCGAGCACCGCGTCGACATCGACACCCTGCGCCACGACGCCGGCGCGAACGAGCTCGGTCTCAACGACATCGGACGGGTGCGCCTGCGCACCTCCGAGCCGCTCGTCGTCGATTCCTACGACCGCAACCGCGCGACCGGCTCGTTCATCCTCATCGACGAGGCGAGCAACGATACGGTCGGGGCGGGCATGGTCGTCAGCTCTACGAGCTGACGACGCTGGTCGCTGCTCGCTGGTCCTACGGGCCCTGGCGGCGGGTGACCGGTCGTCGGCGGCCACCCGCCGCTGGGCCGTCGATCGGCTAGGGGACGGTCGGCCTCTGGCCGGCGCTCTCCTGGGCCTCTCTCGCCTTGCTCTCCCCGCTCTCGTGGGAGCTCGCCTCGTTGGACTTGAACGTGCCCGCCGGCGCGCCGCTGGGCGCATTGCCCGGCGTCGTGGTGGTCGAACTCGCTGCGTTGCTGGGTGAGGCGCTGAACGCGGTGGCGCCGATGGCGCCACCGACGAGCACCGCACCGGCGATCGCGGCCGCCACGGCACGGCTTCGCATGGTGTGCATTGCGTCATACCTCCGGGTTTGGTCTGCAGCCCCCGTTCAACGGGGAGTGCACGCACCGTCCCAGCCGAGCGTAGGAAGGCGCTGTGACCGCGCTAAGACCTTGGTAAGAGCTCAGTTCTCAGTTCTCAGTTCTCAGAATGCTGGGGCCCGAACCCGAGCTACTGACAACTGACAACTCAGCCCTCCGGCGCGGACCGCGCCGCCGCGTCGCGCCTCTTGAAGTACTCCTCCCCCTCGATGCTGATTCGCGGCACGACTCGCCCGAGCCACCGCGGGAGCCACCACGCCCGGCGTCGCAGCAGGACCATCACCGCGGGCACGAGCAGGCACCGCACGATCGTGGCGTCGATCGCGATCGCGACCGCCAGGCCGACGCCGAACTCCTTCACCGTCGGATCCCCGTTGAGGATGAAGCTCCCGAACACGAACACCATGATCAGCGCCGCCGAGGTGATCACCCGCCCGGTGTTCGCCAGGCCCTCGACCACCGCCCGCGAGGGATCGGAGTGCTCTTTGTAGTGCTCGTGCACCTGGGTGAGCAGGAACACCTCGTAGTCCATCGAGAGCCCGAACAGGATCGCGAACATGAGCAGTGGCACGAAGCTGACGATCGGTATCGCCCCGTCGAGGCCGATCAGCGAGGCGCCGTGGCCCTCCTGGAACACGAACGTCACCACGCCGTAGGCCGCGGCGACCGAGAGCAGGTTCATGACGGCCGCCTTGAGCGGCACGAGGATCGAGCGGAAGGCGAGGAGGAGGACCAGGAAGCTCAGCGCGACGACGATGAGGATCATCGACGGGAGCTTCTCGGAGATGCGGTTCGCGAGGTCGATGTAGCCGGCGGTCTGACCGCCGACGTAGGCCTTCAGGTCGGTGCTCTTCAGGGCCGCCGGGATCACGTTGTCCCGGAGGTTGTTGACCAGGTTCACGGTGGCATCCGAGGACGGCGAGGTGGTCGGTATGACGCTGAAGACGGCCGCGTCGCCGCTGGAGTCGAGCGTCGCCGGGCTGACCGATTGCACGCCCGGCGTCTTCTTGATGTCGTTCTCGAGCGTCGTCAGCCGCGTGTCGGTCGCGGCGGACGCCGGCGACCCGAAGCTCACGCTGATGAGCAGCGGTCCGTTGGTGCCCACGCCGAACCCCTTGGTGATCAGGTCGTAGGCCTGGCGCGCGGTGGTCGAGCTGGGAAGCGCGCCGACGTCGGCCTGTCCGAGCTCGAGGTTGAGGACCGGCACGGCCAGCACGCCGAGCACGAGCACGCTGGCGACCGCGGAGCGCCACGGCCGTTTCGCCACGCCCCCCGCCCAGCGCAGCCAGCCGTGCGGCTGGTGATCGTCGGGGTGCGTGCGGCCGAGCCTGACGCGCAGCGAGTCGATGCGCGGGCCCAGCGCCCCGAGCAGCGCCGGGAGCAGCGTCGTGGCCGCGAGCACGGCGACCACCACGGCGATCGCCGCCATCAAGCCCATTGCGGTGACGATCGGGATGTCCGCGGCGGCGAGCGAGACGAGTGCGATGACGACCGTGATGCCGGCGAACACGACCGCTCCACCCGCGGTCGCCGTGGAGCGCGCGACGGACTCCTGCATCTCCATCCCGTTGCGCAGCTGGAGCTTGTGTCGGGTGACGAGGAAGAGGGCGTAGTCGATCCCGACCCCCAGCCCGATCATCGTGGCCAGCGTCGGGGCGATCGAGGGCACCTCGAACGCGTGCGCCAGCAATCGGACGGCGGAGAGGGAGATGGCGAGGCCGAGCACGGCGGTGGCGATCGGGAGCGCCATCGCGGTGGCGGTCCCGAAGGCGAACAGCAGGATCACCACCGCGGCGGCCAGCCCGATCGCCTCGCTGCTCTCGGTCGCCGGCTTGGAGAGCTTCTGGCCGACGTAGCCGCCGATCGCCACCTTCAGCCCCTCCTTGCGGCCCGGGTCCGCCCCGTCGGAGATCGCCTGCGCCTGCTCGACCGTCAGATCGCTCGGCCCCACGTCGAGGGTGACGGGTATGTAGCCGATCGTCTTGTCCTTGGAGAGGAAGCTCGCTCCGGCCGAGCTGGTTGGGTCGACCGTCCTGATGACGTGCTTGACCTTGTTCAGCGAGGCGACGGTGTCCTGGACCGCCTTCTTGTTCGCGCTGTCGGTGAGGTTGCCGCTCTTGGCCTGGAGCACGACCGGGTTCGTCCCGTACGCCTGCTGGGGCAGCTTGTCCTGCAGCAGATTCGTGGCCTTCGTCGAGTCCGTGCCCGGCAGGGACAGGTTGTCGCTGTAACGCTCGCCGGCGCTCTGCGCGGCGACGACCAGCACGACGGCGAGGACGAACCACAGGACGATGACCGGCCGGTGGTGCCGGGCGCAGAACCGTCCGAGGTGATAGAGCGGGCGGGTCAACTCGGCCCCACCCCCGCCAGCCCGGCCTTAGGCGGGCTCGCCCGCCTCACGCTGGCTGCGCCGGAACAGCCCGCCGAAGCGTTCGCCCCGGCGCGGCGCGGCCTCGCTCTCGGCCACGATGCGCGAGAGCTGGTCGTTGACGCGTTCGAGCTCGGCGAGGGCGGCGCGAAGCGCGGAGGCGACCTCGGTGACCTCGCGCATCTGGACGAGCAGTGCCTGGGCCTGCTCGCGCATCAGGGCAAGCTGCTCCTGGGAGGCGCGCAGCACCTCGTCGGTGAGGCGGGCCTGCTGCTCGAGCAGGCGAGGAAGGTCCGTGAGCGCGCGCACGAGTTGGAAGGGCATGGTCACGGCGGCGGTCAGCGCTCCGGTCAGCGATACGGGCACGGACGCACTCTAACCGGAGCGGCGGGCGCTCTGCAGGGTCTCGGCCGGCCACCCCTCGGCTAGGATGCCGCGGCCCATGTTCACCAAGGTCCTGGTCGCCAACCGCGGGGAGATCGCCGTGCGCGTGCTCCGCGCGCTGGAGGAGCTGGGCGTCGCCGGGGTCGCCGTCTACTCCGAGCTCGACCGCGGCGCGCTCCACGTGCAGCGCGCCGACGAGGCCTATCTGCTGGGCCCGGGTCCCGCCGCCGAGTCCTACCTCAACGTCGAGAAGATCCTCGAGGTCGCCGACCAGGCGGGCGCCGAGGCGATCCATCCCGGCTACGGCTTCCTGGCCGAGAACGCGCCGTTCGCGCGCGCCTGCGAACAGGCGGGGATCGTGTTCATCGGCCCGCCGGCCGACGCGATCGACGCGATGGGGTCCAAGACCCGCGCGAGGGAACTGATGGCCGCGGCGGGCGTCCCGATCGTCCCGGGCACCACCGAGCCGGTGGCGAACGTCGAGGACGCGCGCAAGATCATCGAGGACGACATCGGCTATCCCATCGCCGTCAAGGCGGCTGGGGGCGGTGGCGGCAAGGGATTCCGCGTGGCGCTCTCCCCCGACGAGCTCGAGGAGGCCTTCGAGGGCGCCGCGCGCGAGGGCGAGAAGTTCTTCTCCGACGCGACCGTGTACCTCGAGCGCTACCTCCCCGACCCCCGCCACGTCGAGGTGCAGGTGCTGGCGGACGCCGACGGCAACGCGATCCACCTCGGCGAGCGCGACTGCTCGGTGCAGCGCCGGCACCAGAAGCTGATCGAGGAGTCGCCCGCGCCCGCCGTGGACGACGAGCTGCGCGAGCGCATCGGCCAGATCGCGGTCGAGGCCGCGAAGGCGGTGAACTACCGCTCGGCGGGAACCATCGAGGGGCTGCTGGCCGACGGCGAGTACTTCTTCCTCGAGATGAACACGCGGGTGCAGGTCGAGCACTGCGTGACCGAGATGGTCACCGGCATCGACATCGTCCGCGAGCAGGTGCGCATCGCCGCGGGCGAGCCGCTGTCCGTCGCGCAGGAGGACGTCGTACTGCGCGGCCACTCCATCGAGTGCCGCATCAACGCCGAGGACGCCGCGAAGAACTTCGCGCCCGCGCCGGGGCGCATCGGCGAGTACCGCGAGCCGGCCGGGCCCGGGGTGCGCGTGGACTCCGGCGTCACGGCGGGGTCCGAGATCACGCCGATGTACGACCCGATGGTGGCCAAGCTCATCGTGTGGGACAACGACCGCGACGCGGCGACGCGGCGCATGCTGCGTGCGCTCGGCGAGTACGAGATCACGGAGCTGCGGACGCTGATCCCGTTCCACCAGGCCCTGCTGGCGACCGAGCAGTGGGCCCGCGGCGAGACGTGCCGCGATCTGATCGAGGACCGCAAGTGGCTCAAGCAGCTCGCCTTTCCCAAGCCGGAGAAGGCCGGCGACGAGGACGGCGAGGAGCTCCCGGCGCTCGAGCAGGACTACACCGTCGAGGTGTCCGGCCGGCGCTTCGACGTCAAGGTGATCGGCCCGCCCGCCGCGGGTGCCGCGAACGGCGCGGCGCCGCCGGGCGCGGCGGCGGCACGCAAGCCGCGGCGCAGCGAGCGCGCCGCCGCCGGTGGCGGTGGCGGCGGGGACACGCTAGCCTCGCCGCTCCAGGGCACCGTGCTCAAGGTGGCCGTCGAGCAGGGGGCCAGCGTGGACGAGGGCGCTTTGGTCTGCGTGATCGAGGCGATGAAGATGGAAAACGAGATCACGGCGCACAAGGCGGGGACGGTGGCGGAACTCCCGATCGCCGTGGGTGCGTCGGTGGCCTCGGGGGATACGCTCGCTGTGATCACATAGTCCCGCCCACAAGGAGGCTCAGTCAGGGATGACGCGAGTCGAGGGGAACGCAGGAGAATCGAGCACCGACCGGGGACTGGTCGGGGCGCTCAAGGTTGCCTGGTCGCTGCCCTCGAGGGACTTCTACGCCACCGGCGACCTGCGGACGGCCAAGCGCATCGGCGGGATCCTCTGGCTGATCGCCTGGTTCGTCCTGGTCCTGCTCCTCCCCGTCGCGCCGCCCACGGAGCACGTCGGGGACGTCGGATGGGTGTTCGTGGGCGTGACCCTGACCGGCTCGCTCGGGCTGGTCTACCGGCTCATGCGCACGCCGGAGCGGGTCACCCCGAACGAG
>DASYIJ010000206.1:0-6577 GCA_035997675.1 Solirubrobacteraceae bacterium | reverse complement strand
CCGGAATCCCGCAGGGCGGCGGCGGCGACGGCGACGCCGACAACAGCGGTGGTCCCGACGACGGCGACGGCAACCAGTAGCCGTCGCCGAGGGGGCCGGCACGGAACGCCGGCCCCAGGTGGCCGCGGACGGCTCAGGCGTCCGACACGACGCGGTCCCGACCCTCGCGCTTGGCGCGGTAGAGCGCGTCGTCGGCGCGATTGACCAGCGTCTCGGGTCCCTCGCGGCGATTCCAGGACGCCACGCCGGCCGAGCAGGTCTCGCCCTCCGGGATCACGCTGCGGAGGCGCTCGATCACCTCGATCGCGCGCTCCACCTCGCAGTTGGGCAGCAGCACGATGAACTCCTCTCCGCCGTAGCGGGCGAGCACGTCGGTGGGACGCAGTACGTCGCGCCAGATGGCCGCGATCTCCTTGAGAATCCGGTCGCCGGCCTGGTGGCCGTGCTCGTCGTTGTATTCCTTGAACCGGTCGAGGTCGACCATCGCGACACACACCGGGCGCTGGTCGCGCTTGGCGCGGGCGAGCTCGCGCGGGAGCTGTTCGTCCCAGGCCCGGCGATTCGCCAGGCCGGTGAGGTCGTCGGTGCGCGCCACGGCCTCGAGCCGGGTGAGCAGGTCGGCGCGTTCGATCGCGACCGCCGCCTCGGAGGCCAGGAGGCCCATGAGCGAACTGAGGCGCTCCGACAGCTCCTCGACGCGTTCGTCCCACACGACAGCCAGCACGCCGACCGGCACCCCGTTGCGAAGCACGGGCTGCCAGAGGGCGGACGTGATGCCGAACTGCTCGACATAGCGCTGGGACACGGCGGGATGGCCGACGGCGTCGGCGACGAAGAAGGGCTGCCCGGACGAGAACGCGACGACCGCACCCGAGCGCTCCCCCGTGAACGGCAGGCGCATCTGCGCGGCGGAGCTTCCGGCGATCAGCGTGGACACCAGCTCCCGGCCATGCGCCTCGGGCTCGAACAGGATCGCGAGCTTCGACGACGCGACATCCATCGCCGCCTCGCAGATGGCCGACCGCGCGGCGTGCGCATCGGTCACGCTCGCCAGGTCGCGCGCGACCTGGGCCACGACGGCCATGTCCTCGGCGCGGGCGCTGACCTCGTGCTGCGCCGCGGCACGCTCGCTGATGTCGTGGGCGAAGGCGCTGAACGTGATCGCGCCCTCGTCGGCGATCCGAGCGAGCGTCGCCTCGCAGGTGAGCTCGCGACCGTCGCGGTGCAGCACCTCGATCTCGACACGCCGATCGAGCATCGTGTCATCGCCCCGCGTGAGCTGCTCGGCAAGCGCCCGCTGCGCCGCCTTGCGGTTCCGGGCGGGTATCAGAAGGTCGATCAGGGAGCTCCCGAGCGCGCGCTCCCGCGACCAGCCGAAGGTCAGCTCGGCCGCCGGGTTCCAGTCGATGACCCGGCCGCGGTCGTCGAGGGCCACGTACGCCTCGTTGGCCGTGTCGATGATCGCGCGGGTACGGGCCTGCTCGACGCGCACGCGCTGCGCGCGATCCTCGGCCTCGGCGGCGCGCTCGCGGACGCGTGCGGCGAGGCGCTCGACGAGGGCGCCCGCCACCACGAGGGTCCCGATCGTCAGCAACCAGCGCGCGGCCGGCGCATCGGCCGGCAGGTCGTCGAAGAGCAGCAGCCCCCCATACGCGAGCGCCACGAACGCCGACTGCCCGATCGCCCATGCGCGCGGGAGGAAGTAGAAGGAGTAGATGCCGACCCAGACGTAGTACAGGGCGAAGGCGCTGTTGCCGGTGCCGGAAAAATGGATGACGAGGGAGATGAGCAGCGTGCCCACGGCCAGCGCGCCCTGCACGAGCCAGGTGGGAATCCGCGACGCCCCGAGGAGCAGCCCGAGCGCACCCACGCAGGCCACCGCGATCACCACGCTGATACCGAGGACGTCCTCCAGCGAGGAGTGCGGCAGGGCGAGCGAGAGGGCCGCGAGACCCGCGCCGGCCGCATACAGGTACGCGAGGGAGCGCGCTTCGACCGCCGGCTCGCGGCCGATCGTGACGGCTTGGGCGTTTCGGCCGACTTCCTTCCCTGGCATGCCTATCCAGCCACGCTAACGGGTGGGACGCGGATCCTTCCGCTCGCTCGTGCTTGCTTGGAGAAACTAGCGCGATGTGCGGAAACTGAGTATCGGACAACCGTCGAGCTGGTCACGGGCCGACCAAGCCATACAGCGACTCGGCGAGCGCGGCCGGTGCGACGAGCAGCCCGTCGGGCAGCCCGCCGGCGGGCGCCAGCGGCCGCAGCGAGAGCCCCGCGCACGAGCACATCAGCGCGCCCGCCGCCGAGTCCCAGCGCTGCAGGCCGCGCTCGTAGTACGCGTCGTAGCGCGCGCAGGCCGTCCACGCCAGGTCCAGCGCGGCGCTGCCCATGCGCCGCAGGTCGCGGACCCGCGGCAGCACGCGCGCGGCGACCTCCGCCTGCGCGGCGCGCACGCTCGCCTCGTAGGCGAACCCGGTGGCGACCATGGCCGTGGCGAGGTCCTCGCGCCTCGACGCCTCGACGGGTACGCCGTCGAGCGTCGGCGGGCCGCCACGGACGGCCCCGAACGTCTCGCCGCGGAGGGGATCCACGACCACGCCCGCGAGCGTGCCGTCGGCGTCCTCGCAGGCGATGCTGACCGCCCATTGCGGGATGCCGAACAGGAAGTTGATCGTTCCGTCGAGTGGGTCGACGACCCAGCGAAGCTCGCCCGCGCCGCCGGCCGCCGGTTCGCGGTCGCCGCCCTCCTCGCCGAGGATGGCGTCGTGCGGGCGCGCGTCCGCGAGGCGCCGGCGGATCAGGCGCTCGGCGGCGAGATCCGCCTCGCTCACGAGATCCGTCGGCGAGCTCTTGGCCCGCAGCTGTCCGGTGGGGCCCCGGAAGCGCTCGCGCAGGAGATCGCCGGCCTCGCGCGCGATGCCCTCGGCCAGCGCGTGCAGCTCGGTCGGTGCGGCCGGGGCGGTCAGGAGACCGGTGGCCGGCGGTCGGCCCACGGACGCTCGGCCTCGACCTGGGCCGCGAGCGAGAGCAGTGTGTGCTCGTCGTTGGGGCGTCCGACGAGCTGCACCGAGAGGGGGATCCCATCCGGCGTCCAGCCCGCCGGCACGGCTGCGGCGGGCTGGCCCGTCTGGTTCCACAGCGCGGTGAAGGCGATCATGCGAGCGCCTCCGTTGAGCGTCCACCACATCCCGCGGCCCTCCCATCGCCCGACCTCGAAGGCCGGCTCCGGGGCCACCGGCGTGAGCACGACGTCGTGGTCGTCGAAGATCGCGTTGACGCGCGCGCGCACCGCGGGTTCGGCCGCGCGCGCTCGCGCGAGCACGGCCGGCGGGATCAGCTGCCCCACGCGCGTCAGGCGGCGGAAGCGCAGGTCGAGCCGCTCGTAGTGGGGCAGGGTCCGCGCCTCGTCGGCGATCCCCCGGACCGTGCGGGCGACACCGTGCGATACGGCGTCCAGCGGGATGTCGAGGTCCTGCTCGTGCACCTCGTGCCCGAGCGACCGCAGCAGCTCGGCCGTGTCGAGCAGCGCGCGGCGAACCTCGGCGTCGGGGCCGGCGCCGACGGTGCCCGGCGGCGGGCGCAGCGAGTAGGCGACGCGCAGCTTCCCGGGCGCCGACGTCGCGGCCTCGCCGAAGGATCGGTCGGGCGGCGGCGCCGGCTCGCGATCCCCGCTGACGTTCCCCATCGTGACGTCGTACATCAGCGCGGAGTCGACGACGCCGCGCGTCAGCCACCCCGCGACGCTCATCCCGTGCCAGTGCTCGGGGAGTGGCGCCAGCGAGATGCGTCCGCGCTGCGGCTTGAGACCGAACAGGCCGTTGTTCGCCGCCGGGAAGCGGATCGAGCCCGCACCGTCGGTGCCGAGGGCGGCGCCCACGAGCCCGGCCGCGACCGCGGCGCCCGAGCCACCGCTCGAGCCGCCGGGCGTGCGGTTGACGTCCCAGGGGTTGCGCGTGATGCCCCAGGTCGGCGACTCGGTGCACGGCATCGCGCACAGCGGAGGGACGTGGGTCTTGCCGAGCACGATCGCGCCGGCCGCGCGCACGCGCCTCACGACCTCGGCGTCCTCGCGGGCGGCCTCGCCGAATGCGTTCGTTCCGTGCGCGGTGACGTCGCCCGCAACGTCGGTGTTGTCCTTGATCGCCACGGGGACGCCGAGCAGCGGGCGCTCGTCACCCGCCTTCAGGCGCGCCGCCGCCTGGTCGGCCTCCGCCAGCGCGCGCTCGCGGTACACGCTGCGGAAGGCGTTGAGCTGCGGGTCGAGCCGCTCGATGCGCTCGAGATAGGTGTCGACCAACTCCCGCGGCGCGACGTCGCCGGCCCGGACCAGCTCGGCCTGGCGGGCGACCCCCGTGAAGGCCAGGTCGGCGGCGTTCATGCGCCGCAGCCTAACGCCCGCCCGGCGCTGACCGGACGGGCGGTCCAGGGGAAATTGGGATGATCGCGCCGCCATGGAGGCGATCGAGACCGTCCGCGCCCTCACCGGGTTCACTCACCGTGGTCCCGGCACCGACGCCGAGCGCCGCGCTGCGCTCTGGCTGGCGCGGTCGCTGCGCGACGGCGGGCGCGAGGCCGAGCTGGACACGGTGTGGGTCCGGCCGCAGTGGGCGTGGGTGTATGCGCTCCACGCCGCGCTCGCGGTGGTCGGGAGCGTGCTCCTGGTGAGCGTGCCGGTCGCCGGTCTGGTGGTGCTCGCCCTCACCCTGGTGTCGCTGTGGCTCGACCTCGCCGCGCGGCTGCCCGTCCTTCGCCTGCTGATGCGCCGGCGCGCAACCCAGAACGTGCGCGCGCCCGCGCCTCCCCGCGCGCGCGACGCGCCCCCGCCCGCGGTGCGGCTGATCGTGACCGCGCACTACGACGCCGGCCGCAGCGGACTCGTCTACCGAGACGGCCTGCGGCGAGTCGCGAACCGCGTGTTCCGGGGCCACGCGCCGAGCCCGGTGACGGTGCTGCTGGGGGCCGTCGCCGTGCTCACGATCGTCGCCGCGCTGCGCGTCGCCGGGATTGCCGAGACGCCGCTGCGGATCGTGCAGCTCGCCGCGAGCATCGTGCTCCTGTTCGCGCTCGCGCTGCTGCTCGACGTCGCCCTGTCCCAACCCGGCCCCGCCGCCAACGCCGACGCGAGCGCCGTGGCCGTCGCGCTCGCGCTGACCGAAGCGCTCGACCGCGATCCGCCCCGGCACCTCGCCGTCGACGTCGTGTTGGCGGGCGCCGGCGAGGGTCCGGCGCTCGGCATGCGTTCGCAGGTGCGGCGGATGCGCCGCCGGCGGCTCAAACGCCAGGACGCCGTGGTGCTCGAGCTGCGTCCATGCGGTCGCGGGCGGCCGCGCTACTGGACCAGGGACGGGCTCGGCCTGCCCCTGCGCCTGCACCCGCGGCTGGTCGAGCTGGCCGACCGGGTCGCCGAGGAGGAGAGCCACCTCGAAGCCGCGCGGCACCGCGGCGCGTCGACCTCGGCCGCCTACGTCGCGCGCGCCGGGGGCTACCCCGCGATCGCCATCGGGTGCCTCGACGCCGACGGGCTGGCGCCGGGCTCCCACCAGCACACCGACGTGCCCGACGAGGTCGATCCGGGCGCGATGACCGCCGCGCTCGAGCTCTGCCTCGGGCTGGTCGATCGGCTGGACGCCGACGTCGGGAGCCGGCGGGAGCGCTAGGGCGCCGTCGCGAGCGTGTCGGCGAGGTCCACGAAGTAGTCCAGCGACGCCGGGTTGGCGAGCGAGTCGCGGCTGGCGGCGCTCTCGGGCGACGTTCCCATGAGGATCTTCTTCACGGGGATCTCGAGCACCTTGCCGGACAGCGTGCGCGGGATCTCGTCGATGGCGTAGACCTCGTTGGGCACGTGGCGGGGCGAGCAGTCCTCCCGTACGCGCCGCTTGATCGCCGCCTTGAGGTCGTCGTCGAGGGTCGCGCCGTCGGCCAGGACCACGAACAGCGGCATCCAACCCTCGGTCCCGGGTCGGGGGACGTCGACCACCAGTGCGTCCTCCACCTCCGGCACGGCCAGCACGGCACGGTAGATCTCGCTCGTGCCCATGCGGACGCCCTGGCGGTTGATGGTCGAGTCCGAGCGGCCGTAGATCACGGAGGTGCCGCGGCTGGTGATCTCGATCCAGTCCCCGTGACGCCAGATGCCGGGATACATCTCGAAGTAGGACGCGCGGTAGCGCTCTCCGTCCGGGTCGTTCCAGAAGAAGAGCGGCATCGAGGGCATCGGCTCGGTGATGACCAGCTCCCCGACCTCGTCGATGAGCTCGTTGCCCTCGGGGTCGAACGCCCGAACCGCCGCGCCGAGCGCCCGGCACTGCAGCTCGCCCATGTAGACCGGCAGCGTCGTGTTGCCGCCGACGAACGCGGTGCACACGTCGGTCCCTCCGCTGGTGGAGTACAGCCAGACGTTCGGCTTGACGTCGTCGTAGATCCAGCGAAAGCCCTCCGGCGAGAGCGGAGAGCCCGTTGAACCGACGCTGCGCAGAGCGGGCAGCTCGTGCGTGCGGGCCGGCTCGATGCCCGCGTTCATGCACGAGGCGACGAAGCTCGCGCTCGTCCCGAAGGACGTCATCTCGGCGTCGCGGGC
>DASYIJ010000152.1:0-6837 GCA_035997675.1 Solirubrobacteraceae bacterium | reverse complement strand
GTCACGACGTCGCACGCCTCGACCTGACCTCGATCTCGCCCGTGCGCTCGAGCTTGTGCCAGCGCAGGCGCGTCCCCGCCAGGGCGCTCATCGCCGATTCGATGACCACGAGGTACATCAGCTGGCGGTAGACGAACTGCTGCGCGGGCAGCCAGGCGAGGCCGCGCAGCGGCTCCTCGTCCAACCGGAACGCGTACACGCCGAGCGCCAGCTGGAGCGCGTTGAAGGCGGCCCAGTAGCCGAGCACCGGGAGCGGGTCGAGGAACAGCACGCCGTAGAGGGCGAACAGGTCGATCAGCGGGGCCGTGAGCGGCAGCAGGATCTGGAAGAGCACGAGGTAGGGAATCGCCCGCCGCCCGATGCGATCGCCCCGGCGCCGGACCGCTCCGCGGTGCTTCCAGACGGCCTGCATGGTCCCGTAGGCCCAGCGGTAGCGCTGACGCCACAGCCCTCCGAGCGTCGACGGTGCCTCCGTCCAGGCGCGTGCCTCCTGGGCGTAGACGACATGCCATCCGGCGCGACCGATCCCCATCGTCACATCGGTGTCCTCGGCGAGCGTCGCGCCGGAGACGCCGCCGATCTCCTCCAGCGCCGCGCGGCGGAACGCGCCAATCGCGCCGGGCACCGTGGGCATGCACTCGAGCACCTCGTAGAAGCGCCGGTCGAGGTTGAAGCCGATCACGTACTCGACGTGCTGCCAGCGGCCGAGAAGGCCGCGGCGGTTGCCGATCTTCGTGTTCCCGGAGACCGCGCCGACCCCGGAATTGCGAAACGGCGCGACGAGCCGGCGCAGCGTGCCGGGTTCGAACACCGTGTCGGCGTCGACGGTGACGATCAGGTCGTGCCGGGCGGCCGCGACGCCGCGGTTCAGCGCGGCCGCCTTGCCGCGGTTCTCCTGCCGCAGCAGCCGGACGCCGGGGAGCGCGAGCGCCGCCACACGTTCGCTCGTGTCGTCCTCGGAGCCGTCGTCGACCACGATGACCTCGAAGTCGGGATAGGCGCTGGCGGCCAATGAGCGCACGGCGTCCTCGATGCCCACCGACTCGTTGTAGGCCGGCACGACGATCGAGACCGCGGGCGCGAAGCTCGGATCGAGGGCGCGCGCCGGTCCGCGCCGCACGTGGCGATGGGCCAGCACCAGCACGACCACCATGCGCAGCGCGACGAGCGCCCCCACGAGCATGACCAGCGCGGTCAGCAGGGCGGTCACCGAACGGGAGAGCGAGAGCGCGGCGACGAACATCGCGCCGCGGAGGTGCTCCCACCGGCCGGCCCTGACCTCGACGGCTCCCCGCGGCAGGCCGGCCAGATCGGACACGGTCGCGAACCGGAAGCCGCGGTCGCGGATCCGCGCGATCAGCCGCGGCAGGGCGCGGACGGTCTCGCTGCGGTTCCCGCCGCCGTCGTGCATGAGGACGATGCCCCCGGCGCGGCCGGGCGGCGTCGCGGCGGCGACGATCGACGCCACGCCCGGCGCGCTCCAGTCGCGGGCGTCGTAGTCGGCCAGCGCGACGACGTAGCCGCCGCGGTGCGCGACGCCGGCCAGGGCCCGTTCCTGGCGCGGCGTGATCGCCCCCGGGGTGGCGGAGTAGGGCGGTCGCAGCAGGCGCGGGCGAATGCCGACCACGCCGGCCAGCGCGCTCTCGGTCAGCGACACCTGCTCCGACGCCGCCCACCCGGGCAGCGTCGAGAGGTCGGCGTGGGTGAACGTGTGGTTGCCCAGCTCGAAGCCGTCTCGGTGCAGCGAGCGCACGATCGCCGGGTGGCGCGCGACCTGGGTGCCGATCAGGAAGAACGTCGCGGGCACGTGGGCGCGCCGAAGGATCCGCGCGATGCGCGGCGTCCACTCCGGACTGGGGCCGTCGTCGAACGTCAGCGCGACCCGGCGCCCGGGTGGCGGCTGGCTCGAACGCAGCCGGCCGCCGGCGGCCTCCAGCACGGGCCGCGCCCCGGCCAGCGGCGTCGCGCGGCTGACCCCCGCCCCCTGCGTGGCGCTGGCCCCGATGGTCTTGGTCGAGAAGCCCTGCACGAGCAGCAGCAGCACCAGCCCGCCGAGGCAGACGGCGAGCAGCGCACGGTGGGCCGGTGGGCGGTTGCGGGACCGGCCCCGCGCGCCGCGAGCCCTCAGACGGCGACGGAGCGGCACGGCAGCGATCGGGCCCGGGCACCCCGAGCCGCCGCGCAGCGGAGCACGACCCGCCGGCGTCCGCGCGCGTTGGGGTACGCCCGCGAGGCCAGGGCCGCGGGTGCGGACCGTGCCGTCACGGCGGGATGCAGCGACGGAAGCCGTGCGAAGCCGACGCCGCCCGCGATCAGCGCGAACGCCCAGATCGCGACGAGCGCGGCGGCCGCGCGCGTCCCGAGGGCGAGGCGGCGGGCACGGCGTCCGTCCTCGGCCACGAAGACGGGGCGTTCCACGGTACGGATCGAGGTTTCGGGCATGGGGAGTTGCGCCGGCGGCGGTATGGGTACAACCACCTTCCTTGGAGGCCGCTCGGGCGCCGTTACATGGTGCCCGCACCGGCGTTAGCCGCGGGTTAGCTCACGGTGAGCAGCGGGTGAGTCCGCGTGGCGAGGGCGTCGCTATCATGCCTGGCGATCCATCTGGAGCGGCCGAGGGATCCGGACCGAAGACGCCGCAGCAACCGGCTCGCGAGGCGCGGTGCTACAGCCGGAACCGATGGAGGTGACCTCTCCGAAGTGCCACAACGAGACTTCCTAGCCGCGGTGGGCGAGCACGTCGTCGTATTTGACGGCGGCATGGGCGCGACCCTCGAGCAGTTCGATCTCGGTCCGGCCGACTACGGCGGGCTGGAGGGCAAGTGCCACGAGGCGCTCGTGCTCCACCGCCCCGACGTGATCGAGGGCGTCCACACCTCCATGCTCGACGCGGGCGCCGAGGTGGTCGAGACCGACACGTTCCAGGCCAGCCGTCTCAAGCTCGATGAGTGGGGATTGGCCGAGCACACGCTCGAGATCAACACCAAGGCGGCGCAGATCGCGCGCAAGGCCGCCGGTGAGGACCGCTTCGTCGCCGGCTCGATCGGCCCGACCGGGCACCTTCCGGCCTCGACCGACCCCACCCTCGGGAAGATCACCTTCCGCGAGCTGGTCGAGGTGTTCACCGAGCAGGCGCAGGGGCTGGTCGAGGGCGGCGCCGACCTGCTGATCATCGAGACCGCGCAGGACATCCTCGAGGTCAAGGCGGCGGTGTTCGGCGCCCGGGCGGCCTTCAAGGAAGCCGGAAAGACGCTCCCGATCCAGTGCTCGGTCTCACTGCTGCCGCAGGGCGGGAAGATGCTGCTGGGCACCGACATCCAGTCGGTGCTGACGACGCTGACCGCGCTCGACGTCCAGGTCATCGGGCTCAACTGCTCGACCGGACCCGAGGACATGCGCGACGCGATCCGCTTCCTGGGCGAGACCTCTCCCCTCCCCGTCCACTGCATCCCCAACGCGGGCCTCCCCCTCCAGGGCCCGGAGGGCGAGACGATCTTCCCCGAGGAGCCCGAGCCGCTGGCCAACGCGCTGGCGGAGTTCGTCGAGCGCTACGGCGTGGGCATCGTGGGCGGTTGCTGCGGCACCACGCCCGACCACATCGCCGCCATCGCCGAGCGTGTCAAGGGCCGGCCCGCCGGCGAGCGCCCCGCGGCCGGCCCGGTGCAGGTCTCCTCGATGATGACCTCCACCCCGCTCGCGCAGGACCCCAGCCCGACGCTGGTCGGCGAGCGGGTGAACTCGCAGGGCTCGCGGAAGGCCAAGGAGCTGCTGCTGGCCGACGACTACGACGGCCTCGTGCAGGTGGCCGAGGACCAGGTCGAGGGCGGCGCCCACGTGCTCGACGTCTGCGTTGCGCTCACCGAGCGCCAGGACGAGGACGAGCAGATGGGCGAGGTCGTCAAGCGCGTCTCGCTCACGCAGCCGGCGCCGATCCAGGTCGACTCGACGGAGCCGGAGGTCATCGAAGCCGCGCTGGAGCGAATCCCGGGGCGCGCGATCGTCAACTCGGTCAACCTCGAGGCCGGTCGCGACAAGCTCGATCGCGTCGTGCCGGTGGCCCGCGCCCACGGCGCCGCGCTGATCGCGCTGACCATCGACGAGGTGGGAATGGCCAAGACGGCCGAGCGCAAGGTCGAGGTCGCCAAGCGCATCCACGAGCTGGCCTGCGGCGAGCACGGGCTCGATCCCGAGGCGCTCATCTTCGACTGCCTCACCTTCACGCTCACGACCGGCGACGACGAGTGGAAGCCGAGCGCGATCGCCACGATCGAGGGCATCCGCGACGTCAAGGCCGCGCTCCCCGGCGTGAAGACCTCGCTGGGCGTCTCCAACGTGTCCTTCGGCGTCTCGCCGCGCGCGCGGGCGGTACTCAACTCGGTCTTCCTGCACCACTGCGTCGAGGCCGGCCTCGACCACGCGATGGTCAACCCGAACCACATCACTCCTTATTCAGAAATAGGCGAGGAGGATCGTCAACTGGCCGACGACCTCGTGTTCAACCGCCGCGAGGACGCGCTCGAGCGCTTCATCGGCCACTTCGAGTCCCAGGGGGCCGAGGCCGAGGCCGACGAGGGGGCCGATCCCACGGCCGACATGGAGCCCGAGGAGGCCCTGCACTGGCACATCCTGCGGCGCAAGAAGGATGGCGTCGAGGACCAGATCGACCAATCGGTCGAGAAGATCGGCGCCGTTCCCACGCTCAACCAGGTGCTGCTTCCGGCCATGAAGGAGGTCGGCGACAAGTTCGGCGCCGGCGAGCTCATCCTGCCCTTCGTCCTGCAGTCGGCCGAGGTGATGAAGCGGGCCGTGGCGCAGCTCGAGAACTATCTCGACCGGATCGAGGGCCACACCAAGGGGACCGTGGTGATCGCCACGGTGTTCGGCGACGTGCACGACATCGGCAAGTCGCTGGTCAACACGATCCTCACCAACAACGGCTACACGGTCGTGGACCTGGGCAAGCAGGTCCCGATCTCGAACATCCTGGAGGCGGCGCAGGAGCACGACGCCACGGCGATCGGCCTCTCCGCGCTGCTCGTCTCGACCTCCAAGCAGATGCCGGCGTGCATCGGCGAGCTGCACGAGCGCGGCCTCGAGTACCCCGTGCTGATCGGCGGCGCCGCGATCAACCGCGACTTCGGCCGCCGCACGCTGTACCCCAAGGGCAAGGAGTCCGACGAGGTCTACGAGCCGGGCGTCTTCTACTGCAAGGACGCGTTCGCGGGGCTCGCCGTGATGGACCAGCTGGTCGAGGAGGAGGCGCGCGACGCACTGGTGGCCAAGACCCGCGAGGAGGCGCGATCGCTTCGCGAGAAGGTCGAGGTCCCCGACGACTCGCCGCCGGTCACCGACGATTCCGTGCGCTCCACCGCGCGCACCGACGTGGCCATCCCGACGCCGCCGTTCTGGGGCGTGAGGGAGATGGAGGTCGACCTGGACGAGGTCTTCCCGTTCCTCGATCGCCATGTCCTCTTCAAGCTGCATTGGGGCGGGCGCGGCAAGAAGGGAGAGGAGTGGCGGCGGATCGTCGAGGGCGACGGCGACGACGAGGGCTTCGCCCCGCGGCTCGAGCGCATGTGGCGCGAGCAGGACTATCTGCATCCGCGCGCGCTCCTCGGCTACTTCCCCGTCAACGCGGACGGCAACGAGCTCATCGTGTGGGACCCCGAGGCCCCCGGCGAGCGCGAGCTGGAACGGCTCGTCTTCCCGCGCCAGCCCAAGCACGACCGCATCTGCCTGGCGGACTTCTATCGCCCGCTCGACAGCGGCGAGGTCGACGTGACCGCGCTGCAGGCGGTGACTGTGGGATCCGAGGTGACCGAGGTCATCGGCCGCCTGGAGCGCGAGGGCGAGTTCGCCGAGCAGCTGTTCGTGCACGGCCTCGGCGTCCAGGCCGCCGAGGGTCAGGCGGAATGGCTGCACGCCAAGGTGCGCGACGACCTCGGCATCTCGGCCGCGCAGGGGCGGCGCTACTCCTGGGGCTATCCGGCCTGCCCCGACCAGTCCGAGCACGAGAAGGTCTTCCGGATGCTCGACGCACCGTCGATCGGGCTGTCGCTGTCGGGCGGCCACGCGGTCGAGCCCGAGCAGTCGACGCTGGCGATCGTCGCCCACCACCCGCAGGCCGTGTACTTCGGCATGAAGTCCGGCTTCATCCCGAAGGAGATCGTTCCCGACGAGCTGATCGCCGGGACCGAGCGCGGCGGCGAGCTGCCCTCGGAGGACGATCCGGACAATGATGGGACGGTCGAGGCGGAAGCAGTCGCCGGCAGTCGCTAGTCGCTCGGGCTCGAGTTGGTTGGCGTTGCATCTTCGGTTGGGTAGCGTGGGCTCATGGCCGAGCCGATGCGCGTCCTCTCGATCGACGGCGGTGGCATCCGCGGCGTGATCCCCGCGGCGGTGCTGGCGGAGATCGAGCTGCGCACGGGGCGCGTGGTTCCCGAGCTCTTCGACCTGGTGGCCGGCACCTCGACCGGCGGCATCATCGCCCTCGGCCTCACCCTCCCCGGCCCGAACGGGGCCCCGCGGTGGCGCGCGGCCGACCTGCTCGGCCTCTACCGGCGGCAGGGCGACAAGATCTTCTCCCGCTCTGTGTGGCAGCGCATCCGCACGGCCGACGGCGTACTCGACGAGAAGTACCCGGCCGACGGGCTCGAGGCGGCGCTGCTGCGCTACTTCGGCGATGCCCGCCTGCGTGACGCGCTGACGCCCGTGCTCGTGCCGGCCTACGAGCTCGAGCGGCGCAAGCCGTTCTTCTTCCGCTCGACCCGCGCCGCGGCGGACCCGACGTATGACTTCTTCACGCGCGAGGTCGCCCGAGCCACCTCCGCGGCGCCC
>DASYIJ010000019.1:0-1701 GCA_035997675.1 Solirubrobacteraceae bacterium | reverse complement strand
TCATTCCCACCCCCGGCGCAAACTTCGCCTCCACGCCGGCGGGCGAACGCAGGACCCGCACGGCGTGGCCTTCCACCGTGCTCTCGCCGATGTCGTGGGCGGCCATCGCCGCGACCCTATCGGGCTCGGATCGGCCCGCCCCCGCGGGATCGAGATCGACCCGCCGGCCTCGTCGGCCGGCGAGCTAGCCGCTAACCGCCCGCGGGCACGGGCGCCGGGACCGCGGCGCGCAGCTCGTACTGCGCGGGGTCGAAGCGGCTCGTGCGCTGCCGGAAGCGATACGTGAAACCCGGCCACAGCGTGCGGTTGCGGCCGGATGCGTCCAGGTACCAGCTCGCGCACCCCGACAGCCACACCGTGCCCTGCATATTGGCCTGCACCTCGTCGTTGTACGCGGCCTGGACCTCCGGGCGGACCTCCACGGTCCCGGCGCCCTTGGCGTCCATCACCCTCAGGCAGTCGAGCACGTAGGCGATCTGGGACTCGATCATGAAGACCATCGACGTGTGGCCCAGGCCGGTGTTCGGGCCCGGGACGATGAACATGTTCGGGAACCCGGCGACCGTCGTGCCGAGATGCGCCTGCATGCCGTCGCGCCAGGCGTCGGCGAGCAGCAGCCCGTCCCTCCCGCGCACCCGGTCGGCGATCGGCATCCGGGTCACCTGGAAGCCGGTGCCGTAGATGATGGTGTCGACCTCGCGCTCGACGCCCGCGGCATCGACGATCGACGACTCCCGCACCTCGCTGACGCCGTCGGTGACGACCTCGACGTTGGGCTTCGTCAGGGACGGATAGAAGTCGTTGGAGATCAGGATGCGCTTGCAGCCGATCTGGTAATCGGGCGTCAGCTTCGCGCGCAGCTCAGGATCGGCGACCTGCGAGTGCAGGTGCCGGCGGGCGATGCGCGCGGGCATCCGCATCAGCCGGCGATGCAGGAAGCCCAGGACGAAGGTCTCCCGCGCCCAGTAGATCCCCGAGCGCATCAGGCGCTGGGCGGCCGGGAACGCGCGATACACGCGCCGCTCCAGCCGGCTGAGCGGCCGGTCCGCGTGGGGCATGATCCACGCCGGCGTGCGCTGGAACAGGTGCAGCCGGCCGACGCGGGGCTGGATCTGCGGCACGAACTGGATCGCGGAGGCCCCGGTGCCGATGACCGCCACACGCTCGCCCTCGAGATCGTGGCCGTGGTCCCACTCCGCCGAGTGGAAGACCTTGCCCTCGAAGCGCTCGATTCCGGGGATCGAGGGCACCGAGGGCTCGCTCAGCCCGCCGGGCGCGGCCACGAGAACGCGGGCGGTGAAGGCGCCACCGGCGGTGTCGATGTGCCACAGCTGCGCGTCCTCGTCCCAGGCGGCGGCCGTGACCGCGTGGCCGAACCGCACGTGGGGCGTCACGCCGGCGTCCTCGGCGCAGCGGCGCAGGTAGGCCTGGATCTCCGGCTGTCGCGAGAAGGTCCGCGACCACGTCGGGTTCGGCGCGAAGGAGAACGAGTAGAGGTGGGACGGAACATCGCACTGGCAGCCCGGGTAGTGGTTGTCGCGCCACGTGCCGCCGACGTCATGCGCGCGCTCGAGCACGACGAAGTCGTCGATCCCCCGCTCCTTGAGGCGCATGGCCATGCCGAGGCCGGCGAACCCGCTGCCGACGATGGCCACGCGCACGTGCCGGGCGGGGGCATCCCGCCGGGTCGCCTGCGAGGGT
>DASYIJ010000336.1:0-1902 GCA_035997675.1 Solirubrobacteraceae bacterium | reverse complement strand
GCGGCCGGCTGGCCGGCGGTCGAACGGTTCGTCGCGGCCGGCAGCGGTCTCGACGGCCTGGAGGTCGAGCCCGACGTGCTCTCGAAGGTCTCGGCGCTGGGGTCGGGGACGCGGGCCCTCGCGGTGTACGAGGAGCGGTGGCGGGCGCCCGCCGGCCCGCTGTGCGTGTACCTCCACGGGATCGGCGATCCGGGCAACGTCGGCGCGGTGCTGCGCTCGGCCCTCGCCTTCGGCGCGGCCTCCGTCGCGCTGGGGCCCGGCTGCGCGGACCCCTTCGGGCCGCGCTCCGTGCGGGCGTCGATGGGCGCGGTCTTCGCGATGCCCGTGGCCCGGGTGGACGGCCCGGGGGCGCTGCCGGGCGAGCGGATCGCGCTCGTCCCACGGGCCGGCGACGCCCTGGCGGGTCCGGCCGAGGGCGAGGTCACGCTCGTCGTCGGCGCCGAGCGCGAGGGCCTGCCCGCCGACGTCGTGGCGGCCTGCGACCGCACCGTTCACATCTCGATCGCCGCCGAGTCGCTGAACGCCGCCATGGCCGCGACGGTCGCTCTGTACGAGTTGACGCGAAATAGGATGGCCGCCTCATGATGGAACGGATCCAGCAGCTGCGGCAGGAGGGCGAGGCCGCGATCACCGCCGCCGCCAGCGCGGCCGATCTCGAGGACCTGCGGATCCGCCTGCTCGGCCGTAAGGCCGAGCTGCCGCAACTGCTGCGCGGCGTGCGCGACCTGTCGCCGGACGAGCGCGGGCCGGTCGGCAAGGCGGCCAACGAGACGCGGGCGGCGCTTGAGGCGCTGATCGAGGCGCGCGCCGCCGAGCTGGACGCGACCGAGCTGGACGCGCGGCTGCGCGAGGACCGCGTCGACGTCACGCTGCCCGGGGACCCGCTGGACCCGATCGGGCGGCTGCACCTGGTCACCGAGACACGCCGGGAGCTGGAGGACGTGTTCGCCGGTCTGGGCTTCGACATCGTCGAGGGTCCCGAGGTCGAGACGGTCCATTACAACTTCGACGCCCTCAACCACGCGCCCAACCACCCGGCGCGCGAGTGGACCGACACGTTCTACGTGTCCGACGAGGTGCTGCTGCGCACGCACACCTCGCCGATGCAGGTCCGCGCGATGGAGCAGCAGCCGCCGCCGCTGTACATCGTCGTGCCGGGGCGCGTGTACCGGCCGGACTCGGACGCCACGCACACCCCGCAGTTCCACCAGCTCGAGGGCCTGGCGGTGGACGAGCACATCACGCTCGCCGACCTGCACGGCACGCTGCTCGCCTTCGCCCGCGCCGTCTTCGGCCCGGAGCGCGAGGTCCGGATGCGGCCGCACTTCTTCCCGTTCACCGAACCGAGCGTGGAGGTGGACGTCTCCTGCTTCCGTTGCGGCGGGACGGGCCATCTGGCCGACGGCTCGCGGTGCCCGCTGTGCAAGGGCGAGCGCTGGATCGAGATCCTCGGCGCCGGCATGGTGGATCCCAACGTCTTCTCCTACGTGCGCGAGAACGGCTACGACCCCGAGCAGATACAGGGCTTCGCGTTCGGCATGGGCATCGAGCGCATCGCGATGCTCAAGCACGAGGTTCCCGACCTGCGTCTGTTCTACGACAACGACGTCCGCTTCCTGGAGCAGTTTGGATGAGGGTTCCCCGGCACTGGCTGCACGAGTACGTGCGCCCGGACCTGGCGACGGCCGAGCTGGCTGACCGGCTCGACATGACCGGCACCAAGGTCGAGCGGGTCGAGCGCTTCGGGGTGGGCGACCCCCAGGCGTTCGTCGTCGGCCGCGTGCTGGCCGCGGACCCGCACCCGGACGCCGACCGCCTCAGCGTGTGCCGCGTCGACGTCGGCGACGGCGAGGCCGCGCAGATCGTGTGCGGGGCGCCCAACGTTGCCGCGGGGCAGACGGT
>DASYIJ010000237.1:0-7825 GCA_035997675.1 Solirubrobacteraceae bacterium | reverse complement strand
ACGGTACACGTGCACCCGCCCGGAGCGCGGCAGCCGGATCGGGCGGGTGAAGGGCGGGCGCACCGCGGCGCCCTGCCCCCGCCTCGCGAGCCGGAAGTCCACGCGGCGCACGCGGAACACGTCAGCGCCCACCACGTGCGCGCGCACCGGCGCGCGCAGACATGGCCGCCCGGTCGACGCCCGCGGCACGCCGCGCAGCACCAGCGACAGCCGGATCGCGGGCACGCCGGGCAACCCGGGCGCCGGCGGGTCCTCGCGGGCCAGCCGGCGCACCAGGTCCTGGTAGACGACGAAGGCCGGCTTCTCCGAGTAGTCGTCGCGCAGCAGCCCGTAGTGGTGCTGGAAGTTGGCCGAGGACGTGTTGTGATCGCGCAGGTCGAACCAGCGGTAGTCGGTCACGCCGTACGTGCCGCGGAAGTCGTGCACCGCGCGCACCATCGTGTCGAGCGAACGCGCCTGGGACTCCTCGGCGCGGCCGGGCCCGGTCGGCCAGCCGTTCTCCTCCACGTGAATCGGCACCCTCGCCCCCAGCCCGGCCGTGGGCATGAAGCAGCGGCGCAGCTGGCTCATGGCCGCCACCATCCCGTCGCGCTCGCCGCCCGGCGGCTCGACCGGCGGGAAGACCGTTCCGGGATAGGCGTCGAGGCCGACCCAGTCCACGGCCGCGACGAACGGCGGCCCGCCGTGGTCGCGCAGGTAGCCCCAGAAGCCCGCCTCGCTGTTGGGATCGGTGCGGTAGAACCAGTTGAATCCGATCGTGAGCTGGCGAAAGCCACGGCGCCGCGCCTCGTCCTTGGCGGCGATGACGCCCCCGATCAGCGCGTCGCGCGCACCCGCGTAGGCACCGTCGGAGGAGTCCGGGGAGACGGTGAAGTTGACCTCGTTGGTGACCTGCAGTCCGACCACGCGGGCATTGGCTCCGAAGCGGTCGACGACCTCGCGCACGAACGCGGTGAAGCCCGCGACGTCGCCCTCGTGACCGGCCGCCGGGTGGTAGCGGACCTGCAGCTCGACGAGATGGCCCGCGTCGGTGTAGCGCCTCGCCAGCGCGAGGAAGCGCGCGATGCCGGCCTCGCCGTCGGACCAGAAGAGGCGGTTGAGTCGCAGAACGAACGGGGCCTTCGGCGCGCGCAGGCGCGCCAGCGCGGCCAGCGTGCGCGGCGGGTCGTCCGGAACGGCCGGGACCGCGGGACCGAGCGCGCCCGCCTCGCCGGCCGGCGTGATGCCGAACCGCAGACGCGGACCCGGCGCCATCGGCACGCCGCTCGCGGACGGATCACCGAGACAGACACCGGACGGAGCGTCCGCGCGACTCGCGGGCGCCGCGGCGAGCGCGATCAACGCGACGGCGAGCGCGACGGAGCGGACCGGTCGGCTCACGCCCGGGCGGCCGGGCCGACCTCGGGCCAGGTCGACGGCGGGCCGGATGGTCGCGTGACCTTGTGCGGCTCGCCCGGCGGCAGCCCCTCGAGCTCCGCGAGCACCTCGGGCTCCCGCAGCCGGCGCGTGACCGTCTCGATCGCCGTCTCGATCACAGGGTTGCGGTTGCGGGTGCTCATGAGGTTCGGTCCCATCGCGCGATGGTCCTCGGTGACCGGCTGGATCAGCACGACGCGCGTGCCGGTCGCGCGCAGGTCGCGGGCCTCGCTCCCGAGCCGCCGTCCGGACACGCGCCGGAACGCCCCGGCCACGCGCTCGGCTGGGTTCCAGGCGTGCGGCGGATGCAGCGACGAGGTCGGATTCAGGCAGATGACGAGGTCCAGGCCCTGGTCGCAGAGCACGTCGAGGTTCGAGGTCGAGTGCATGCCGCCGTCCACGTACTCGCGGCCGGCGATCCTCACCGGCGTGTAGAACCCCGGGATCGCGCACGATGCGGCGACGGCGTCGGCGAGCTCGGCCGGCGGCGAGTCCTCGCGGCCGAAGGCCACGCGGCGGCCGGTGCCGTAGTCGCAGGCCAGGATCCAGGTGCCCTCGTGGTCGACCCAGCCCTCCGGCACGACGCGGCGAACCGTGTCCTTCAACGGCTCGGTCGAGATCATGCCGCGGGGCAGCCAGCCCCCGAACAGCGTGGCCGGCGTGTGACGCGTGGGATTGCTCAAGCTGCTCAGCGCCAGTCGCCACGACCCCGGACCGATGGGCAAGCGCGTGCCGCGGTCGACGCGGAACACCGCGCCGGCCGAGCGGCTGGCTTCGCGCTGCGGGCGTCCCGCCACATCCTGCACCCCCTCGAACGTCTCCCCGGCCGAGTGCGCGACCATGAACCAGGGCGGCACGCCGGCGGCCAACAGCGCCCCCATCATCGATCCGGCGCTGGTACCGACGATGCGCTCAGCCGTCGAGGGATCCCATCCCGTCTCGGTCGCCAGGGCATGCAGGCCGCCCGTCAGCCATGCCCCGCCCATGACACCCCCGGCGCCCAGCACGAGTCCGACCCTCATGCCCACATCATGGCAGCGCGGACCGCCACGATGCGGCTGTACGCTTCCTGGCGCTTTGAGGCTGCCACGGATCGTCAGCGGCATGGGGCTCATCGCTCTGGCGTGCCTGCTCGCCGCGGCGCCGGCGGCCGCGCGCGACACCGTCGTCACGTCCTTCGACGGCACGTCGATCGCCACGTCTTTCTTCCCGGCGGCGGGCCTGGCTCCCGGCCAGCGGGCGCCCACCGTGCTCGTCGGCCACGGGTGGGGCCAGTCGCGGGACACCAATCCCGACAGCGCCTCCGACGAGCTGTTCGGCCAAGTCGGGCTCGGCCCGCTGCGGCGCGCCGGCTTCAACGTCCTGAGCTGGGACGCCCGCGGGTGGGGCCAGTCGGGCGGCACGGTCGAGGTCGACTCCAAGGATTTCGAGGGCCGGGACGTGCAGGCGCTGGTGGACTTCGTCGCCAAGCAGCCCGAGGCGCGGCTCGACGGCCCCAACGACCCGCGCGTGGGCATGTCCGGCGTCAGCTACGGCGGCGGCATCCAGCTGGTGGCAGCCGGGCTCGATCGGCGCATCGACGCGATCACGCCGACGATCGCCTGGAATGCGCTCACCTCGAGCCTGTACAAGGACCAGACGGTGAAGGGCGGTTGGGGTTCGGTGCTCGTCGGGGCCGCGGCCGGCCGTCCGTCCGTCGACTCGCATGTATTCAGCGGGTTCGCGTCCGGCACGGCGACCGGCAAGGTCAGTGCGGACGACGAGGCGTTCTTCGCCTCACGCGCCACAGCGCCGCTCGTCGAGCGCATCCGCGTCCCAACGCTGCTCGTGCAAGGGACCGCCGACACCCTGTTCACGCTGCCCGAGGCCATCCGCAATTACGCGATCCTGCACCGCAACGGGGTGCCGGCGAAGATGCTCTGGTTCTGCGGCGGTCACGGCGTCTGCCTGACCAGCAAGGGGCCGGCGGGCCACATCGAGCAGGACGTCCTGGCGTGGCTGAAGCACTACCTGACCGGGAACCGCGCGGTCGACGTCGGCCCTCCGTTCGAGTGGATCGGCGACGACGGGGTCCTTCGCTCCGGCGGCGACTACCCGCTGCCGAACCGGGGCGCGTTGACCGGAGCCGGCTCGGGAACGCTGCCGCTCGCCACCGGCGGCGCCGCGTCCGGCGGGGCGATCTTCGCGAGCCCCGCGGCGAACGCCGTCAACGTGCCGATCCGCAACCCGGCCGTCGCCGTGGACGTCGTCGGCGAGCCCTCGCTCACGCTGCGCTACTCCGGCACCGCGGCCCCGGCGGGCACCACCGTGTTCGCCCAGATCGTCGACGGCACGCGCAACCTCGTGCTGGGCAACGAGGTCACCCCGATCCCGATCGTCCTCGACGGGCAGCCGCACACCGTCACGCGCACGCTGGAGGGCGTCGCCGCTCACGCGTCCCCCGGCTCGCAATACCGCCTGCAGATCATCGACGGCACGAACGTGTACGGCCCGCAGCGCTCGACCGGGGCGCTGACCATGTCCGCGATCGACGTCTCGCTGCCGGTGGTGGATCCGCGCTTCGTGGTGACGGGGGCGCGCGTCCCGTCTCCGTGCGCCGGAATGAGCACCGCCCCGGCGCGCCGGACGCGGGGGCGCCGGCTGGCATTGGTCCTGGCACGCCTCGGCGGCCGCGCGCGCGACTACCGGACGCGGCGCTCGACACGGCTCGTGGCGTGTGCGGCGTCGGGCCGGGTGCGCAGCGTGCGGCTCACGCTGCGCGACTCCCGCGGCAGGATCATCGGCCGCAGCCCGGCCACCTCGGTCCTGGGCCGCAAGCGCCTGCGGATCCAGTTCCGGCGCGGGCGCCGCATCGCCGCGGGCGGCTACACGCTCGAGGCGACGGGTCGCAACCCGGATCGTCGCGCCGCGAGGCTGGTCGTCGGCGTGCGCTTCCGCTAGACCTCGGGACCTGATGGACGACCCCATGCCGGTGGCGCGCGGCGTCGCCGTCCCGCTCTCCGAGGTGGAGCTGCGCGCGAGCCGCTCCTCGGGCCCCGGCGGCCAACACGCGAACGTGACGGCCTCGCGCATCGAGGCGTCCTTCGACGTCGCGGCCTCGTCCGCGCTGACCGATGAGCAGAAGCGCCGGGTCATCGCGCGCGTCGGCCCGCGCCTCACCGCCGTGGCGCAGGACGAACGCTCCCAGGCGCGCAACCGCGAGCTGGCGCTGAAGCGCCTGCAGTCGCGCCTCGAGACGGCACTCGCCGTCCCCCGAACCCGCCGCGCGACAAAGCCCACGAAGGCATCCCGTCGGGCACGGATGGATGCCAAGCGGCGCCGGTCGCAGCGCAAGCGCGAGCGGAGGCGGCCGGGGTTTGAGGATTAGTTGTCAGTGGTCAGTTGTCAGTTGTCAGTTGTCAGAGCTCGGGTTCGGCCGTTGTTGAGAACTGAGAACTGAGAACTGGATAACGTGGCGGCGTGCTCGTCGTCTTCTACGTCCTCGGCGCGTTCCTGCTGACCGCCGGGGTGATGATCGCGCTCGACGTCAGCGACCTGGCCACGCGGATGGCCCACTACGACGCCGAGCAGGCGGGCAGATCGACGCACCCGCGCAAGCCCATCACCATCAAGGCGGCGCGGGCGATCGGCGGCATACTCATCGTGCTCGGAGCGATGAACGTGCTGCTCGCGACACAGGTTTAGTTCTCGGTTCTCAGATCTCAGTTCTCAGTACGGCTCGAGCCCTCGCTCTGACAACTGACAACTGACCACTGACAACTGACGCCTACTGGCCCGCATTGGCATTCGGGCCGGCCGGCGGCGGCTTGGAGCGAGGCCCGTGGACGGAGCGCCACAGCTCGGCGTCGAGCTGGCCCTGGGAGATCGAGTCCTCGCGCAGCACGCCCCGCCGCGCGCCCCGGCGCGCGAGCGCGCCCCGCGGCGGATTGGTCTCGAGCAGGTTCCAGGTCGGGGGAACGGCGTTGAAGGGCGCCGCATTGGCCGGGCTCGCGGAGAACGCGTCGTACATCGGTGTGGCCAGGGCGTCCATGAGGCCGAGCGGCCGCATGCCGAGGATCAGCTCCATCGACCGGATCACCGACGGGAGGTCGTATCGGGCGTGGACCACCGCCCCGGGCTTCGCGTACGGCGAGATCGCCAGCGCCGGGATCCGGTGCGCGTCGACGTGGTCGGCGCCGTTCTGGGAGTCGTCCTCCACGGAGAAGATCGCCGTCCGGCCCCAGATGGACGAGTGGGAGATGAGGTCCACGATCTGCCCGAGGCCGTAGTCGTTCTGCGCCACCAGCGCCCGCGGGGTGTCCAGCCCCGGTGTGATGCCCTGCGTGTGGTCCTCGGGAAGGATGAGGTAGTTGAACGCCGGCACCGAGTTCGACGCGACCTGGGCCTGGAAGTACGACTTGAAGCACTCGTACCGGGACAGCACGTTCGGGGGCGAGCCGGCCACCGGCGAGGAGTCGTACACGCGCCGGGTGCTGGTGTGATCGGAGTACAGCGAGGGTCCGTAGCAGCCGTTGGGCGGCCCGAGGTCGGAGTGGCGGGCGCGGTTGGCTCGCTGGGCGGCGGCGGCCGGGGTGAGGTCGGCGTCGGGTCCCTCGACCGTTCCGGCGATCGCCTCGCCGTAGTTGAAGTAGGAGATGCCCTGCCGGTCCGCCTGGTCGAAGAGGAAGCCGCTCGCCGGCCACCGGATCGAGCTGAAGACCTCCTGTGGCCGGCCGTCGGGGTCGTAGGTCTGGATCCAGTTGCGCTGGACGTAGTCGGACACGCGCGCGGCCGTCGTCCAGAGGTGCCCGTCGGTCGACGTATCGGAGTTGGCGCGCACGCCGTCGAGCAGCGGGAAGCGGGCGACGAGCGCGTGGATGTTCGGGGTCACCTGGTTCCCGAAGAGCGTGAGCTGCGGGTCTCCGTTGCCGCGCGCGACGTCCCCGAGCACCTGGTCGTAGGTCCGGTTCTCGCGGACGATGAAGAACACGTGGCGGATCGGCCCTCCGGCGCGGAGCGGCGTCCCCGGCGGCGGGCTCGCCGGGTTCGAGGGCCGCACCTGCGCCGACGCCGTGGCGGTCAACGCTCGAATGCGTCGATCGGTCGGGAAGCCGAGCACCCCGGCGAAGCCGGTCACGATCTCGCTGGGCGCCTGATCGATGTTCGCGTTGTCGACGCGGTACGGCGTGGGCCCGAATGGGTTGGGAGTCGACCCGAAGCCCTGCGCGGCGATCCACACGATGCGCTCGCAGCGCTGTGTCGTGGCCCGCGGGATCGCCGGCGTCCGACGCTGGCCGCGCGTCTTGGCCCTGGGAGCTCGCGGCGCGTCCGGGCAGCCGGGGAGACGGACGGGCGTCGTGTCCACGTTGACCGGGTAGTCGGCCACGGGGATGCGCCCGATCAACCCGAACGCGCCCGGGGTGCGCTTGCGGCCCGGGGCCGGCAGCCGGAATACGGCGAGCTCGTCCGCGCCCGCCTCGGCCACCAGCAGGTAGGCCCCGTCGCGGCTGGTGGTGGCGTCGATGGGCATCGTCCCCAGACCCTCGGAGCGGCCCACCGAGAGCGAGCGCTCCACGCGCAGGCGGCGGGTGTCGATCACGACGACCTGGTCGGCGTGCGCCACCGGCACATAGGCGCGGTCCGTCCGTGGGTCGACCGCGATGCTGAGGGGATGGGACAGCGAGGGGCCCACCTGGATGTCGGCCAGGTGCGCTCCGCTGCGCATGTCGATCGCCGTCACGGTGCCGGTGCCCTCGTTGGTCACCAACCCGACGCGGCCGTTGCGCAGGATCGCCGCGCCGTAGGGATGGCTGCCGGCGGGCACGTAGGTGACGCGGCGGGTGCGCGTGTCGACGATGGCGGCGGTGTCGGCGAGGCTCAGCGGAACGAGCAGCCGGCGCCCGTCCGGGGCGACGGCGAGCCGTCCGGCAAAGGCCCCCCGACGCGGGTTGTCGCCCGGATGGCCGGGCGGGCGTGGAACGGAGTAGAACCCCGCGAGGCGAGCGCGGCCGGTCTGGCGATTCCAGGTGTAGACCCGCACGCCGTCGGCGAACGCGACGTACGCCCGGTTGCGGACGGGGTCCATGGCGATCCCGCCGGTTGCGGTCGCGAGCGTGAGCGTCTGAACCGGTGCCTTGCGCTCGACCGAGACGATCCTCAGCTGATGGGACCGGCGCAGGATCGAGATCGCCCACGCGAACCGGCCGTCGGGCGTGACCGCCCCGCCCACCGGGAAGGCGCCGAGCGGTACGGCCTGACCCTGGGGCTGGAGCACGCGCCCGCTGGGCAGGCTCCGCTGCGACGGGTCGGCGTTGTCGTCACCGGCGAGCGCGATTCCGGCGCCCGGGAGCGCAACGGCGGCCAGGACGAGCCCGAGCGTGCGATGGCGGCGGGCCATCGCGCCGCGTCAGCCCACAACGGCGATGTAGAA
>DASYIJ010000219.1:0-22970 GCA_035997675.1 Solirubrobacteraceae bacterium | reverse complement strand
CGGCCCGGCCCGTGCGATGCGTCGCTCGCCAGCACGAACGTCCCCTCGGACGACTGCGACACGTGCACGAAGTCGCCCGCCTTGAGATCGCCGAGCTGCGCCTTGGCGAAGTTGCGGAGGATCGTCGCGTTCGACGGGATGGTCAGCGTGACGTCCTTGTACGTCACGTTCCCCACGCCCTCGGTGACGGTCAGCTTGTCGCCGGAGACGGACTTCACCTTCCCCGAGTCCTCGGTTTGCGTGATGAAGCCGTTGCCCGCCTTGTTGAGCACGACCGCATCGGCATGCACGGGGGGCCCGTGGAACCCGCGCACGTGGTGCGCGCGGCGGGTGGCGGTGCCCTTCTTCGCCTTGCTCGATGGGGCGGCGGCGCTGCCGGCAATGCCGGCGGCCGCGCCGACGAGGGCGCAGACGCCGATCACGGCGCCAAGCCGTACGAAGCGGAACCTACGGTGCACGGGTCCTCCGTTCGTTGGGGGCGGTGGCACGCTTCCAGGCGAAAATAAGAGTTGTGTCGGAGGCAGATAAGGCTCCGCTAGCCTCGTGACCATGGCCAACCGCCTCGCCGGCGAGACCTCGCCGTACCTTCTCCAGCACAAGGACAACCCCGTCGCATGGCAGCCGTGGGGCGAGGAGGCGCTCGCCGAAGCGCGTGACCGGGACGTGCCTCTCCTGGTGTCGATCGGCTACTCGGCCTGCCACTGGTGCCACGTGATGGAGCGCGAGTCCTTCGAGGACGCCGACGTCGCCGCCTACATGAACGAGCACTTCGTGTGCGTGAAGGTAGACCGCGAGGAGCGCCCGGACGTCGATGCGATCTACATGGACGCGGTCCAGGCCATGACTGGCCACGGCGGCTGGCCGTTGAACGCGTTCGTCACCCCTGAGCAGGCGCCGTTCTACGCGGGCACCTACTTCCCGCCCGAGTCACGCGGCGGGCTCCCCAGCTGGCGCATGGTGCTCGAGGCGATCGCCGACGCGTGGGACACCAAGCGCGAGGAGATCCGCGAGGGCAGCGGCCGGATCGTGCCGCGGCTGCGCGGCGGAGCGTCGCTGCAGCCGTCGGCCGAGCCGATCGACGCGCGCGGCCTCGACGCGGTCGCTGCCGGGCTGCGCGAGGACTACGACGCGGCCAACGGCGGGTGGGGTGGAGCCCCGAAGTTCCCACAGGCGTCGGTGATCGACCTGCTGCTGCGTCGGGGCGAGACCGAGATGTCGCTGGGCACGCTGCGGGCGATGGCCTCGGGCGGGATCAACGACCAGGTCGGCGGCGGCTTCGCCCGCTACACCGTCGACGCGACCTGGACGGTCCCGCACTTCGAGAAGATGCTCTACGACAACGCGCTGCTCGCGCGCGCCTACCTCCACGGCTTCCTCGTCAGCGGTGACCCCGTCCTGCGCCGCACGTCCGAGGAGACGCTCGACTTCATGCTCCGCGAGCTGCGGGGGCCGGAGGGGGGCTTCGCTTCGGCGCTGGACGCCGACTCCGAGGGGGTGGAGGGTCGCTACTACGTGTGGACAGTCGAGGAGCTGCGCGCCGAGCTGGGTGATCTCGCGGACGACGCGATCGCCTACTTCGGGGCCAGCGAGCGGGGCAACTTCGAGGGCTCCAACGTGCTCGAGGCGCGCGGTCCCGAGCCCGCCGCGCGCGAGGAGATCCGCCGGCGGCTGCTGGCCGCGCGCGAGCGCCGGGTCCGGCCGGGGCTCGACGACAAGCGGCTCACGGCCTGGAACGCGCTGGCCATCGCCGCGCTGGCCGACGCCGGCGCGGCACTCGGCCGACCCGACTACGTCGAGGCCGCGGCCGCCGGCGCGGAGTTCGTGCTGCGCGACCTGCGCGACGCCGACGGACGCCTTCTGCGGACCTACAAGGACGGACGAGCCCGGCTCAACGCCTACCTCGAGGACCACGCGTTCCTGCTCGAGGCGCTCGTCGTCCTCTACGAGGCGACGTTCGATCCGCGCTGGTTCACCGAGGCGCGGGCCATGGCGGACGTGATCCTCGGCCGCTTCGCGGACCCCGAGAACGGCGGCTTCTTCTCGACCTCCGACGATCACGAGGCGTTGCTCACCCGACGCAAGGACCTCGAGGACACGCCCATCCCGTCGGGCGCGTCGAGCGCCGCGTTCGGCCTGCTGCGGCTCGCGTCACTGACCGGCGAGCACGCCTACGAGCGGGCGGCGGTGGGTCAGCTGCGCCTCGTCCACGAGCTGGCGCCGCGCCATCCGCTGGCCTTCGGGCACCTGCTCGCGGCGATCGACTTCTACGCTTCGCCAACGCGCGAGGTGGCCCTCGTGGGACCCGAGCGGGGCGCGCTCGAGCAGGTCGTGCGCGGCGCCTTCCGCCCGCACATCGTGCTGGCCGGCGGCGAGCAGGACGGCGTGCCGCTGCTGGACGGACGCACGCCCGTGGACGGTCGCGCGACCGCCTACGTGTGCGAGCACTTCGCGTGCCGGGCGCCCGTCACAGAGCCGGCTGAGCTCGCAGCGCTGCTCGACTAGGCACGAGGGCGCGGCGCACACGCTCCAGCCACATGGCCAGGAGCCCATCGTCGCGATCGCCTCCGCCCGGGCCCGCGTCGCCCGGACCGTCGCCGCGCGGGGCGCCGGCCAGGTCGCGAACCGCCGTGATCACGTCGTCGAGGGGCAGGCCCTTCTCGATGTAGAGGTCGGCTCCGTTCTCCAGCGCGGGCTCGCGCATGCGCTCCGCGGAGAATCCCGAGAACACGATGATGCGTGTGCCCGGTGCGGCGGACAGGATCTGGGGAATCGTCTCCAACCCGTCCATGTGGGGCATCGACAGATCGAGCAGCGCCACGTCGGGCTGCAGCTCGGCGATCATGCGGGCGCCCTCGCGACCGTCCGTGGCCTCGCCCACGACCTGCATGCGAGGGTCGGTCTCGAGCGCGTAGCGCAGCAGCTTGCGCATCTCGGACACGTCGTCGCACAGCACGACGCGGATCGCGGGGTCGGCGGCAGGGTCATTCATGGCGAGCCGCCCCATTGTCGCAGCTAGGCTCGCACGCGCTCGCCGGCGGGGTCGTAGAGCGGTTCGCTGACGACCTCGCCGTCGATCCACTCGCCGAAGATCTCGACGGCGACGGCGGTGCCCGGCTCGGCGGCGTCGGGCGGCATGTAGGCGTAGGCGATGGACCGCTGCACCGCGTAGCCGTACCCGCCGGTCGTGACGCGGCCGCGCACTTCGCCGTCGATGCGCACCGGCTCGTTGCCCAGCGCCACTGAGCGCGGGTCCTCGAGCACCAGGCAGCACAGCCGCGCCCGCGGACCCTCCTCGCGCGCGGCGACGAGAGCGTCCCGGCCGACGAACCCACCATCCTTGTCGAGCTTCACGCAGAACCCGACGCCGCCCTCGTAGGGCGTTTCGTCGGGCGTGATGTCCGCGGCCCAGACGCGGTAGCCCTTCTCGAGCCGCATCGTGTCGATCGCGCGGTAGCCGCCGGCGACGAGCCCGTGCGGCTCGCCCGCCTCCCACAGCGTGCGCCAGAGGGCGGCGCCGTACTCCGTCGGGCAGTACAGCTCCCAGCCGAGCTCGCCGACGAACGTGACTCGCAGCGCGCGAACCGGCACGTCTCCGACGGTGATGTCACGCAGTGACATATACGGGAAGGACTCGTTGTCGAGCGAGTCGGGCGTGAGCGGCCCGAGCACGTCTCGGGCGCGCGGACCCCACAGCGCGAAGCAGGACCACTGCGCGGTCACGTCGGCGAGGCGCACCGCTCCGTCGTCGGGCAGATGGCGCCGCATCCAGCCGAGGTCGTGGTTGCCGAAGGCCGTGCCGGTGACGATCGAGAAGCGCTCGTCCTCCAGGCGGGCGACGGTGAAATCGCATTCGATGCCCCCGCGGGAGTTGAGCATCTGCGTGTACGTGATCTTCCCCACGTCGCGCGCCACCCGGTTGTCGCAGAGGCGCTCGAGGAACTCGGCGGCGCCCGGGCCGGCGATCTCGATCTTCGCGAACGAGGACTCGTCGAATAGCCCCACCCGCTCACGGGTGGCCCGGTGCTCGGCACCGATCGCGGGCGACCACAGCTCCCCGGCCCAGCCGCGTGGTCGCAGCGACTCGTCGCCGGCCGCCTCGTTGCCGGCGTAGTGGTTGACGCGCTCCCAGCCCGACTTCTCGCCGAAGGCGGCACCGTGCTCGCTGTGCCAGGGGGTGGCGGCGGAGGTGCGCAGCGGCCGACCGGACTGGCGCTCGTAGCCCGGGTACTTGATGTCGTAGTAGGTCTCGTACACCTCGCGGGCGCGCTTGAGCGTGTAGGCGGGCGAGCGGTACTGGGCGCCGAAGCGGCGGATGTCCATCTCCCAGAGATCGAGCGTGGGCTCGCCCTCGACGATCCACTCGGCCATGGCCTTCCCGATGCCCCCCGCTCCGGCGAGGCCATGGGCGCAGAACCCCGCCGCCACGAACAGGCCGCGCACCGCGGTCTCGCCGAGGCAGAACTCGCCGTCCGGCGTGAACGCCTCGGGCCCGTTGATCAGGCGCGTGATCTTGACGTCGGCCATCGCCGGCACCCGGCGCTGCGAGTTGTCCACGATCTCCGCGAAGCGGTCCCAGTCCTCCTCGAGCAGGCGGCCGTTGAAGTCGGGTGGGATCGCGTCGAGCCCGCGCCCGCCGTCGCGCAGGGACCACGGAGCGCAGTCGCGCTCGTACCCGCCCATGACGAGGCCGCCGCCCTCCTCGCGGAAGTAGATCAGCAGGTCGGGGTCGCGCAGCGTCGGCAGGGCCTCCTCGCCGCGCTCGCGGAAGGGTTGGGTGACGAGGTACTCGTGGGCCATGGGCACGATCGGCACGCGCACCCCGGCCATCCGCCCGACCTCCGCGGCGAACATGCCGCCGGCGTCGACGACCACCTCGGTCTCGATGTCCCCGCGATCGGTGCGCACCCGCCGCACGCGGCCGCGGTCGCAGTCGATGCCCGTCGCGCGGGTGGAGGTGAAGATCTCGCAGCCGCCGCGTCGCGCTCCGTCGGCGAGGGCGTACGTGAGCTGCGAGGGGTCGAGGTAGCCGTCGGTGGGCAGCCACGCCGCGCCGAGCACGCCATCGGTGGACATCAGCGGGAAGCGCTCCTGCGCCTCCTGGGCGGAGACCAGGTCCATCGGGAGACCGAACGTCTTCGCCCAGCCCGCCTGGCGCCGCAGCTCCTCCATGCGCGCCTCGCTCGACGCCAGCCGCAGGCCGCCGCACTCCGTCCAGCCCGGGTCGAACTCGCTCTCCTCGCGCAGGCGCCGGTACAGCTCGACGCTGTACATCATCATCTTCGTCAGCGTGACCGATCCGCGCAGCTGGCCGACCAGCCCGGCGGAGTGGAAGGTCGAGCCGCTGGTGAGCTGCGCCCGCTCGACCAGCACCACGTCGCGCCAGCCCAGCTCGGCCAGGTGGTAGGCGATGCTGGTGCCGCCGACGCCGCCGCCGACGATCACGCAACGAGCCGCGCCCGGCGGCTCACGCCGCGGCGGCACGTGCCTCGCGTAGCCACTCGGGGTAGCGCGGGTCGGCGGCGGCCGACTCGAGGCGCCCGAAGTGCTCGGCGGCGTAGGCCGCGAAGTCGACGTCCAGCTCCGAGACGACGGACTGCACGACCCCCCACATCGCCTCGCGGTAGTCCGACATGAGCCGCATGAGCCGCAGGCAGGCGAAGCGGCCGGCGGTGGGCGACTCCTCGAAGTAGGCCTCGAGCAGGCGCTCGTCGTCGGCTTCGTCGAAGCCGGTGTTGACCGAGAGGTTGGCCAGGTCGAAGTAGCGGTCGCCCATGCCGGCGTACTCCCAGTCCACGATCCAGACGCGCTCCCCGTCGGCGATGAAGTTGGCGGCCAGCAGGTCGTTGTGACAGGGCACCGGCGTGTGCTCGGGCCCGGCCATCAGCGGTTCGATCTCGGTCGCGAGCGCGGCGGCCCGCGATTGGTCCGCCGGCACCACCGCGCCCCGTGCCGTGGCGGCGTCGAGATAGGCCTCGACCACCCGGAACGGGGAGAACGCGCTCGGCAGCGGCGGACCGGCGTGCACCGCCCGCAGGCGCGCGGCGACCTCGCGCAGCGTGGCCGGCTCGCGGAGGCGCTCGGGCGTGACCTCATCGCCCACGACGAAGTGGGTCACGAGCACCTCCTCGTCGGGGAGGAAGGCCGCGACCGCGGGGGCGGCGCCGGCGGCCGCCGCCATCTCGGTGGCCGCGCGCTCGGCCTCGCGGTCGATGCCCAACACGTCGGTGCGCTTCCCGGGCAGGCGCACGACGTAGTCCCGGCCGCCCGCGCGCAGCCGGAGGTTGCGGTTGGTGATGCCGCCGTCGAGCGGCACCGGATCGCCCTCGGGCTCGCCGAGCAGCGCCCGCAGGCGCTCGACCACCGCGCCGGGCGCGGCGGCCGGGCGCGTCTCAGGCATGCGCGAGGACGTCCGGAGAGACGCGCACGACGAAGCGGGCGCGGTCGCCGCGGTAGCGGTCGTGGGCGAACTCGACCGGGATCCCGTCCGCGGAGTACGCCGTGCGCTCGACCAGCATCAGCGGGGAGCGCGCCGGCACGTCGAGCGCGCGCGCCTCGTGCGCCCGCGCGAGCACCGGCTCGAGCCGCTCGATCGCGCGGACGGGCGCCGCTCCGTAGGCGTCGCGCATGAGCGCGTACAGGGAGCCGCCGAGGTCCTGGTCCACCAACCCCGGGAACTGGTCGGCGGGAATCCACGAGTCCTCGAGCGCCATCGGGACGTCGGCGGCCAGCCGCAGGCGCTGGAGGCGCACGACCGGCGCCTTCGGGGCGATCTCCAGCGCCGCCGAGATCCGCCAACCGGCGGGCGCCTCCGTTACCTCGAGCACCTTCGCCCCGGGCTTGAGACCTTGGCGCGCGAGCTGTTCGCTGAACCCGGCGACCCTCGTCAGGTCGTGGTCCACCTTCCGGCTCGCCACGAAGGTGCCCCGTCCTACGCCGCGCTCGACGAGGCCGCGCGCGGCGAGCGACGAGAGCGCCTGGCGGACGGTCATACGGCTGACGTGGAGATCCCGCGAGAGATCGCGTTCCGGCGGGAGGCGCTCGCCGGTGCGCAGCTCGCCGGAGGCGATTCGCTCGGCCAGCGCCTCCTCGATCTGCACGTGGGCCGGAGCATCTGACCCGGACCGCAGCCGCAGGCGCCCGCCGAGGCCGCGTCCGCGGGGGGTCACGGGCGCTTCGCCGGGGTCGATGCGGGCGCGGGCCGCTGCATGGTCTAGACCATTGCCGACGCTACGCCGTCGAGTTCTCCCCGTCAAGGCGCCGGCGGCCGCTGCGACCCTGCGCGACCCGGTCCGGGTACATGCGTGCAGCGCGTGGTTTGCGGCTGAAAACCACATTCCAGGGGTACAGTGGACCGAGGCGAGTTTCTGGCGATGGACACAACCGAGCAGACAGCGGAGCTCGCGGACACAGCGGCCTTCCGGCACGAGGCGCTCCTGTACTCGGGCCACGACGGGTTCCTGGCGGGCACGCTCCCCTTCATCCGGGGGGGCCTGGAGGCCGACGAGCCGGTGCTCGCGATGGTCGGCCCGGCGAAGATCGAGCTGCTGCGCGAGGCGCTGGACGGCGCGGCCGGCGACGTCCACTTCGCCGACATGCACGACATCGGCAGCAACCCCGCCCGCATCATCCCCGCCTGGCGTCGGTTCGTCGACGAGCACGGAGGTTCGGCGCCATCGCTGCGCGGTATCGGCGAGCCGATCTGGGCGGAGCGCGGCGCGGCCGAGCTGGTCGAGTGCCAGCGCCACGAGTCACTGCTCAACCTGGCGTTCGCCGAGGGCTGCTCGATGCGCCTGCTCTGCCCCTACGACACGGATGCGCTCGACGGAGCGGTGATCGCCGAAGCCCACCGGAGCCATCCCGTGATCGTCGTGGACGGCACGCAGCGCGACAGCGACACCTACCACGGGATCGACGTCGTCTCCGCGCCCTTCGCCCACCCGCTGAGCGAGCCGCCCGTCGACGCGGCCATGCTGGCGTTCACCAGCGAGACCCTGGAGGTCGTCCGCCACTTCGTCGCCGAGCGGGCTGCGAGCATCGGCATGAGCGCGGCGCTGGTCGGGGACCTCGTGCTCGCCGTGAACGAGGTGGCCACGAACAGCGTCCTGCACGGCGGCGGCGACGGAACGCTGCTCATCTGGCAGGAGGGCCCGACGCTGATCTGCGAGCTCAGCGACGGCGGCTACTTCGACTACCCGCTCGCGGGACGCGAGCGCCCACGCCCGGACCGGATCGGCGGCCAGGGCCTGTGGCTGGCCAACCAGCTCTGCGACCTGGTCCAGTTGCGGTCCTTCGACACCGGGACCGTCGTGCGGCTGCACCTCCGGTACGCCGGCTAGCGGCCGAGTCGGGTTGCGCCGAAAGGCGCGAGGGCTATACCTTCGGTCAGTGACGCTCGACGAACTCAGGGACGCCGTCTCTCGCGGCGAGGTCGACACGGTCCTGCTGGCGCTCGTCGACATGCAGGGGCGCCTGCAGGGCAAGCGCCTGACCGCGGCCCACTTCCTCGACGTCGTCGCCGAGCACGGCGCCGAGGCCTGCAACTACCTGCTGGCGATCGACGTGGACATGGAGACCGTCGAGGGCTACGCGATGTCCTCGTGGGAGACGGGCTACGGCGACTTCGTCATGCGCCCCGACCTCTCGACCCTGCGCGACGTTCCGTGGCAGGAGGGGACGGCGCTGTGCCTGGCCGACGTGCAGTGGGAGGACGGACGCGACGTGGTCGCCTCGCCGCGGCAGATCCTGCGACGCCAGATCGCGCGGCTGGCCGAGCGGGGATGGGTGGCCAACGCCGGCACCGAGCTCGAGTTCATCGTCTTCCGCGACTCCTACGAGGAGGCGTGGAACAAGGGCTATCGCGACCTCGAGCCGGCGAACCTCTACAACATCGACTACTCGCTCCTCGGGACCGCGCGGGTCGAGCCGCTGATCCGCCGGATCCGCAACTCGATGACCGGGGCGGGCATGCGGGTCGAGAACTCCAAGGGCGAGTGCAACTTCGGCCAGCACGAGATCAACTTCCACTATGGCCCGGCGCTGCAGACCGCCGACGACCACGCGATCTACAAGAACGGTGCCAAGGAGATCGCGGCCCAGGAGGGCATGGCGATCACCTACATGGCGAAGTTCAACGAGCTCGAGGGGAACTCGTGCCACATCCACCTGTCGGTGGCGCGCGATGACGGCTCGCCGCTGTTCGCGGACGAGCCGGCGACGTTCGACGCGTTCCTCGCCGGTCAGCTGGCGTGCATGCGCGACCTGACGCTCTTCTTCGCCCCGCACATCAACTCGTACAAGCGCTTCGCCGAGGGCTCGTTCGCCCCGACGGCCGTGGCCTGGGGCCACGACAACCGGACGTGCTCGCTGCGGGTCGTCGGTCACGGGGCGGCCAAGCGGGTCGAGAGCCGGCTGCCGGGTGCCGACGTCAATCCCTACCTGGCGCTGAGCGCGATGATCGCCGCCGGGCTGCACGGGATCGACAACGGGCTCGAGCTGGAGCCGGAGACGACCGGCAACGCCTACACGTCCGACAAGCCTCGCGTGCCGAGCACGCTGCGCGACGCGCGCGACCTGTTCGAGGGCAGCGCGGTGGCCCGTGAGGCGTTCGGAGACGACGTCGTCGAGCACTACCTCAACAACGCGCGCGTCGAGCTCACGGCCTTCGAGGCCGCCGTGACGGACTGGGAGCGCATCCGCGGCTTCGAGCGGCTGTGATGCGGCCCACGGTCGGCATCACGGCCGGGATCGAGCCGATGACCTCCGGCGCATGGACGGAGCTCACCGCCGGGGCGCCGTTCGCGTACGTCAACGCGGTCCAGGCCGCGGACGCCCGCGCCGAGCTGCTCGTGCCCGACGAGGAGGACGCCCGCGCGCCGGACGACCTGCTGGGCCGGATCGACGCGCTGATCGTGTCGGGCGGGGCGGCCGACGTCGACCCGGCCAACTACGGCGAGCCCCGCCATCCCCGCACCGTCCCGGTCGAGGCCGTGCGCGACCGGTTCGAGCTTGCGCTCATGCGCGCCGCGCTCGCCGCCGACCTGCCGGTGCTCGGCATCTGCCGGGGCATGCAGGTGCTCAACGTGGCCCGCGGCGGCACCCTGGAGCAGCACCTGCCGGGCGTGCTCGGCCACGACGGGCACGCCGGGCCGCCGGGCCACTACGCCGACCACGAGGTGCGGGTCGAGGAGGGCTCGCTCGCCGCCCGGGCGGTGGGGGAGGAGCGCGCGGCGGTCAAGAGCTACCACCACCAGGGCGTGCGCACGCTGGGCGAGGGCCTGCGGGCGACCGGGTTCTCGTTGCTCGACGACGGGATCGTCGAAGCGATCGAGCTGCCCGAGCGTCCCTTTGCGCTCGGCGTCCTGTGGCACCCCGAGGAGGACGAGCGCAGCCGCGTGGTGGCGGCGCTCGTCGCCGCGGCGCGTGAGCGCAACGCCGTGGAGGCGACATGAACGCCCCCACCGCGACCCCGGCGTCCGCCAACGGGGGCGAACACCCGTCCCTGACGACCATCTTCGCCCCGGTGCGCTCGCAGACCGCGTTCGAGGAGACCCTCGAGCGCCTGGGCACCGCGATCAAGCTCGGGTTGCTCGAGCCCGGTAGCCGCCTCCCCGCCGAGCGCGAGCTCTGCGGCCGGCTCGGCATCGCTCGCTCGACGCTGCGTCAGGCCCTCACAGCGCTGGTCCAGAGCGGGCACCTGCGCGCCGTGCGGGGGCGCGGCGGCGGCACGTTCGTCTCGGAGTCGCCACCCGGGGCCGCGGATCCGTCCGCCGAGCTGCTGGCCGGCTGGCGCGAGGCGTGCGACGCGCGCCTGGCGGTCGAGCTCGGCGTCGCCGTGCTTGCGTGCGAGCGCGCCACCAGGGCCGATCTCGAGCCGCTCCATGAGCTGATCGAGGCCATGGACGCGGGCATCGAGGACTTCCCCGGCTATCGCCGGGACGACGTGCTGTTCCACATCGGGCTGGCCGAGGCCACCGGCAGCGCCCGGCTGGTCGCGGCGGCGACCGAGGTCCAGGGTGCGATGACCGACCTGATCTCCTACATCGCGCACCCGCGGGAGGTGCTCGAGTGGTCCAACGTGCAGCACGCGCATCTGCTCCAGGCGGTCGGCGCCGGTGACGCCGCCCGCGCCGTCTCCACGATGATCGACCACCTGGCCGGGACGGAGCACGTGCTCGCCGGCCTGCTTCCCGCCGCAACGAGCGCGGAAACGCGCCGCCACGACGCTTGACTTTCGTCCGGCGGCGGGCGTAGGGTCGCCAGCTAGAGGACGGAGGAGCAGACCTTTTGGTCGGCTGTGGGAGCTCCGCGAACGTCGAGCGAGGAGGAATTGGTGGAGGCACATCAGGCCACGACGATCACCGACCCCGACGAGAAGCGCCTCGCCGAGCTCGGGTACAAGCAGGATCTCTCGCGCGCGTGGAGTGGCTTCCAGAACTTCGCGATCTCGTTCACCATCATCTCGATCCTCGCCGGCTGCTTCACGACCTACTACCAGGCGTGGAACAACGGCGGCCCGGTGGCGATCTCGTGGGGCTGGCCGATCATCAGCGCCTTCATCCTGATCATCGGGTTCTGCATGTCGGAGCTCGTGTCGGCCTTCCCCACGGCGGGCGGCCTGTACTGGTGGGCCGCCAAGTTGGGTAGCCCCGCCTGGGCGTGGTTCACCGGCTGGATCAACATGGCCGGACTGGTGGGCGTGGTCGCCTCGGTCGTGTACGCGAGCGCCACGTTCGCGAACGCCGTGCTCGGTCTCTACGGCCTCGATCTCGGCTTCATCAATTTCGGCGACACGAAGCACATTCTCGCCGAGACGTTCCTGCTGTTCGCGATCTTCCTCACCATCCACGCGATCATCAACATCTTCTCCTCGCGGTTCGTGGCGAGGCTGAACTCGGTCTCGGTGTGGTGGCACGTCGTGGGCGTGGCGGTGATCGTCGTCGTGCTGATCCTCGTGCCCGCCCACCACCAGAGCCTGAGCTTCGTGTTCGGGCACCGGATCAACAACTCCGGGTTCCCAGGTGGCATGTACTGGTTCTACATCCTGCCGCTCGGCTTCCTGCTGACGCAGTACACGATCACCGGGTTCGATTCCTGCGCCCACATCTCCGAGGAGACCCACGGCGCCGCCGAGAACGCGGCCAAGGGCGTGTGGCGGTCGATCTTCTACTCCGCGGTGATCGGCTACATCGTCCTGCTGGCGATCACGTTCGCGGCCACGCACGTCGGCACGATCAGCAAGCCCACGAACGGGTACGGGGCCGGTTCGGTGATCGCGGTGTTCACCACGGCGATGAACGCGAGCTGGGTCAAGCTGATCCTCATCATCTCGACCGTCGGCCAGCTGTTCTGCGGCATGGCGTGCCTGACCAGCGCCTCGCGGATGTGCTTCGCGTTCAGCCGCGACGGCGCGATTCCCGGCTGGCGGCTGTGGAGCAAGGTCAACAAGGACCGCGTCCCGTTCAACGCCGTGATCCTGATGGCGGTCATCGCGTTGATCGTGACGCTCCCCGCACTGGCGGGGAACTCGGCCGGCGTGCCGGTCGCCTTCCTCGCGGTGGTGTCGATCACCGTGATCGGCCTCTACATCGCCTACGGCATCCCGATCTACCTGCGCCTGCGGGCCGGCGACAGGTTCACCCCGGGGCCGTGGACACTGGGGAAGAAGTACAAGTGGATGTGCACCTTCTCGGTGATCTGGATCATCATCATCTCGATCCTGTTCTCGCTGCCGGTGGTGCCGGCCGGCGTTCCGTGGAACGACAGCTTCGACACCAGCTCGGTGAACTACGCGCCGGTTGCGGTGTTCGGGCTGATCATCGTCGTGGCGATCGCATGGTTCGCCCGAGCGCGCCACACGTTCAAGGGGCCGCGGCACACGATCGACGAGGTCGAGGCGGAGCTCGGCGGCGAGCACATCGTGCCGCCCGCGCCGCACGCGCCCTAGGAGAACCGTGGGTTCGGTGTTCCCATCCGGTCCCGGCGATCGCCGGGGCCGGGCGGGCACACCTCGACGAGCGTGCCGACCATGACCGACAGCCTCACCGTCGTCGAGCCCGCGACCGAGCAGCCGCTGGAGACGCTGCCGCGGGCCGGAGTCGAGGAGACCGACGCCGCCGTCTCGCGGGCGCGGGCCGCGTACCCGGCGTGGCGGGCGGTCGCGCCGGCTGACCGGTCGCGGCTGCTGCATCGGCTCGCCGACGAGCTCGAGGGGCACGCCGAGGAACTCGCCGTGCTCGAAGCCCGCAACGCGGGCAAGCCGATCGGGGACGCCCGCGGCGAGATGGGCATGGTCGCGGAGACCTTCCGCTACTACGCGGCCGGGCCCGAGCGACTCCTGGGGGACACGATTCCCGTAGCCGGCGGCGTCGGCATGACGTTCCGCGAGCCCCTCGGCGTCGTCGGCCTGATCGTGCCGTGGAACTTCCCGCTCGTGATCGCGTCGTGGAAGGTGGCTCCGGCGCTGGCCGCCGGCAACACGATCGTGCTCAAGCCCGCGGAGCTGACGCCCCTGACCGCCGTGCGCCTCGAGGCCATCGCGCTCGAGGCCGGCCTGCCCGAGGGCGTCCTCAACGTGGTGGTCGGCCCGGGCAGCGTGTGCGGGAGGCGGCTGGTCGAGCACCCGGACGTGGCGAAGATCGCCTTCACGGGCTCGACCGAGGTCGGTCGCGGGATCGCCGCGGGCGCCGCGGCCACGATCAAGCGCGTGACGCTCGAGCTCGGCGGCAAGTCGGCGAACATCGTGTTCGCGGACGCCGACCTCGAGAAGGCCGCCGCCGCCGCGCCGATGGCGGCATTCGGGAACGCCGGACAGGACTGCTGCGCGCGGTCGCGCATCCTCGTCGAGCGGCCCGCCGTCGACCGGTTCCTGGAGGCGCTCGAGGAGCACGTCGAGGCGCTGCGCGTCGGCGACCCGCTCGATGAGGCGACGCAGATGGGACCGCTGATCTCCGCCGACCAGCGCGAGGCGGTGGCGTCCTACCTGGGCGGCGACGCGCCGGTGGCGATCCGCGGCCAGGCGCCCGATGGCCCCGGCTTCTGGATGCCGCCCGTGGTGCTCTCCCCGGTGGCCAACGACGACCGCGCGGCCCGCGAGGAGATCTTCGGTCCGGTCGTCTGCGTGATCCCGTTCGGCGACGAGGCCGAGGCGGTGGCGCTCGCCAACGACACCATCTACGGCCTGTCGGGCTCGGTGTGGACGCGCGACGGGGCCAAGGCGCTGCGCGTCGCGCGCGCTGTGGAGAGCGGCGTCCTCTCGGTCAACTCCAACACGTCGGTGCGGGTCTCCACGCCGTTCGGCGGGTTCAAGCAGTCCGGCGTGGGCCGCGAGCTCGGCCCGCACGCGCTCGAGCACTACACGGAGGTCAAGACCGTCTACTACGCGACGGAGGCCGACTGATGGCGGGTCGCCTGGAGGGCAAGGTGTGCGTCGTGACGGGCGCCGCCAGCGGGATCGGCGCCGACACCGCGATGCGCTTCGCCGAGGAGGGCGCACGGGTCGTCGGCGTCGACCTGGCCGAGGTTCGCGGCGTGGACCTGTCCATCGTGGCCGACGTCGGCGATGAGCAAGCGGTCGCCGGCATGTACGCGCAGACGCGCGAGCGCTTCGGCCGGATCGACGTGCTCTTCAACAACGCCGGCATCAATCCCACCGACGATGCCTCGGTCCTCGACACTCCGGTCGAGGTCTGGGAGCGCGTGCAGCGGGTCAACCTGACGAGCGTCTTCCTCTGCTGCAAGCACGGGATCCCGCACCTGCTCGAGGGCGGCGGGGGCTCGGTCATCAACACCGCCTCGTTCGTCGCGCTCATGGGCGCGGCCACCTCGCAGATCTCCTACACCGCGTCCAAGGGCGGCGTCCTCGCCCTCTCGCGCGAGCTCGGCGTCGAATTCGCGCGCCGCGGCGTGCGGGTGAACGCCCTGTGCCCCGGGCCGGTGGCGACCCCCCTGCTCATGAAGCTCTTCGCGAGCGACGAGGAGCAGGCCGCGCGGCGCATGGTCCACCTGCCGATGGGCCGCTTCGCCGACGCACGCGAGATCTCCAACGCCGCGCTCTTCCTCGCAAGTGACGAGTCGTCCTACGTCACCGCTTCGACATTCCTCGTCGACGGCGGGCTCAGTGCGGCGTACGTAACGCCCGAATAGAAGTCGCCGGAGTAGAAGTCGCCAACTCGCGGCCGCCGGGAACTGACCCCTCAGCACTCGGCCCGAACCGCCTACCGCACCACCTGCACTTCATAGCCCGCCGCCGCGAGCGTCGATTCGATCGCCGTCGCGTGCTCGTGGCCCCGAGTCTCCAGGACGAGCTCGACCGCCGTCTCGCGCACGTGCAGGTCGAGCCCCTCGCGCACGTGGGAGACGTCGACGAGGTTCGCGCCGGTGCCCGCGACGTGCCCGAGCAGCCGCGCCAGCCCGCCCGGGCGGTCCGATATCCGGGTCAGGAGGACGACGCGCCGGCCCGATTCGGTCTCGTGGCGGCGGGCGATCGCCGCCAGCAGTCCGGCATCGACGTTCCCGCCCGAGAGCACGGCGACCGTCGTGCCCTCGGCCGCGGGTTTCACGCGGCCCTCGAGCAGGGCGGCGATCCCGACGGCGCCGGCGCCCTCCACCACGAGCTTGGCCCGCTCGAGCAGCACGACCATCGCCGCGGCGACCGCGTCCTCGCCGACCGTCTCGACCCCATCGAGCCAGCGCTGGGCCAGGCGCAGCGTGAGCTCACCCGGCGCCTTGACGGCGATCCCGTCGGCGATCGTCAGCGCCGACGCCGCCGGCACGGGCGCTCCGCGCCGCAGCGACTCGACGAACGGCGCGCACGCCTCGGCCTGTACGCCGACGACCTCGACCTCGGGCCGGGCGGTCTTCACCGCGATCGCCACGCCGCACGCCAGGCCGCCGCCGCCGACGGGGACGACCACCTTGGCGAGGTCCGCCACGTCCTCGAGCAGCTCGAGCCCGACCGTCGCCTGCCCCGCGATGACGTCGAGGTCGTCGAAGGGGTGCACGAACGCCAGGTCGCTCTCGTGCGCCCGCGTGCGCGCCGTCGCGATGCAATCGTCGACCGTGCCCTCGACGACGCGGACGTGGGCGCCGAGGTCGCTGGCGGAGTCGGCCTTCGCGATCGACGCGCCCTCCGGCATGAACACCTCGCAGGGGACCTCGCGCGCCTGGGCCGCGTAGGCCAGCGACTGGGCGTGGTTGCCGGCGCTCCCGGTGACCACGCCGTTCGCGGCGGCATCGCCGAGCGCCGCCAGCTTGGCGAGCGCGCCGCGCAGCTTGAACGAGCCGGTGCGCTGGAGGTTCTCGGCCTTCAGGGCCACCGCCGGCGCCCCGCAGCGCCGCGCGATGGTGCGCGACGAGAGCACGGGCGTGCGACGGACGAGCTCGCGCCCCGCCTCGCGGGCGCGCGCGATCGCGTCCTCGTTCAGATCACGGGCAGGTAGCGCTCCAGCTCCCACGGCGTGACCTGCACGCGGTAGTCCTCCCACTCCTGTCGCTTGATCTCGACATAGCGGTTGAACATGTGCTCGCCGAGCGTGCGCAGCACCAGCTCGGACTCCGAGGTGATCTCGATCGCCTCACCCAGCGTCTCGGGCAGCTGCTCGATCCCGAGCCGCTTCCGATCGTCGGGGGAGAGGTGGTAGAGGTTCTTCTCCATCGGCTCGGGGAGCTCGTACCCCTTCTCGATGCCCTCCAGGCCGGCCTGCAGCAGCGCCGCGAACGTCAGGTACGGATTGCAGGCCGGGTCGGGACAGCGCAGCTCCATGCGCGTGGCCTGCTCCTTGCCCGGGTGATACAGCGGGACGCGCACGAGCGCCGACCGGTTGCGGCGTGACCACGCGACGTACACCGGCGCCTCGTATCCCGGCACCAGGCGCTTGTAGGAGTTCACCCACTGGGCGAAGATCGAGCAGATCTCGCGGGCATGCTTGAGTTGGCCGGCGATGAACGCCTTGCCGGTGTCCGACAGGAAGTACTGGTCGTCGGCGTCGTAGAAGGCATTGCGGCCCTCGTGGAACAGCGACTGGTGCGTGTGCATGCCGGAGCCGTTCTCGCCGAACAGTGGCTTGGGCATGAAGGTCGCGTGCAGGCCGTACTTCATCGCGTATTCCTTCACCGTGATGCGGTACGTCATGCAGTCGTCGGCCATCTTGAGCGCGTCGGCGTAGCGCATGTCGATCTCGTGCTGGGACGGGCCGACCTCGTGGTGGGTGTACTCGACGTGGATCCCCAGTTGCTCGAGCGCGAGCACGGTCTCGCGGCGCAGATCGGAGCCGGCGTCCAGGGTCGTGAGGTCGAAGTAGCCGCCCTCGTCGAGGACCTCGGTCGACTTGTTGTTGCGAAAGTAGAAGTACTCGAGCTCCGGGCCGACGTAATAGTGGTCGAAGCCCATGGCGGCGGCGCGCTCCACGGAGCGCCGCAGCACGTGGCGCGGGTCGCCTTCGTAGGGGGTGCGCTCCGGCGTGAGCACGTCGCAGAACATGCGGCCGACGCCGGCCTCCTCCGGGCGCCACGGGAGCACCGCGAAGGTCGTCGGGTCGGGTTGGGCGATCATGTCCGACTCCTCGATCGCGTTGAACCCGGTGATCGACGAGCCGTCGAACCCCATGCCGCCCTCGAACGCGTCGTCCAGGGCGGCGGCGTTGATCGAGAAGGACTTCAGCTGTCCCAGGATGTCCGTGAACCAGAAGCGGATGAAACGGATGCGCCGCTCCTCGACGAGGGCCTTGACGTCGTCGGCGGTCATGGGCTGGTCAGCCACGGGGTCCTCCGTCCGTGCTCGCGGGTCGGGAAAGCGGCGACTCTAGCTGGATATCTCTAGCGGGTCGCGGCCGTCGCGCGAGCCGGGGCCGGGGCGGAGGAGTCCTCGTCGGCCTCGTCGAGCCACTGCCGCGCCCAGTCGCGCAATTCGTTCAGGGCGGGTTGCAGCGCGCGCCCCATCTCGGTCAGGCGGTACTCGACGTGCACGGGCGGACCGGAGATCACGGTGCGCTCGACGACGCCGCGCCCTTCGAGCTCCTTCATCCGCTCGGAGAGCAGCCGGTCCGACAACTCGGGCACGGCCTGGGCGATCTCCGAGAACCGCAGGCCGCCCTCGGCGGCGGGGGCGTTGAGCAGCACGCCGAGGATCGCGCCCGTCCAGCGCTTGCCGATCAGCTCGATCGCCTCGTGGTAGTAGGGACAGCAGGCGACGGACTTCGCGCCCTTCGCCTGCCGTGCCCTCCGTGGATCCATTCGGTCTCCTACGCGGCGCGCAGCTTGCGCGTTCGGCTCTCCTCGACCGAACCGTCGACCGGTACCTCACCGGCGACGTTGACCATGGCGGTGAACGTCTCCAGCGAGGCGTAGGCGATCGCCTCGAGGATCTGCTCGTCGGTCCAGCCGGCCTCGCGCGCCTCCTCGTGGAGGTGCATGGGCGGCCGGCCCTGGCCCTCGACGAGCGCCTTGAGGTAGCGCAGCAGCGCCGCCTCGCGCTCGTCGCGGCTCTCGAACTCGCGCGCGAGCTCGACCTCGTCGATGCCCAGGCCGGCGGCCCGGGCCGTGCGTCCGTGCAGCGCGACCCCCGGCTCCGAGCCGTGGTGGTCGGCGACCGCCAGCGCGATGCGCTCGAGCGTGCGCAGCTCGAGCTTGCCGTGGCGAAGCTCGGAGCGGAAGCGCGCGTACGCGCGCAGCGCGGCGGGTGACCCCGCCAGCACGCCGAGGAAGTTCGGCAGCTGGCCACCGGTGGCCAGCGCTCCCTTCAGCACAGGCACCGAGCCCTCGGGCGCGGAGAGGTCGTCGTGAATGTGGAACCTGCTCATCTCTGTCTTCTTCATGTCGGCAAACCCAACCCATTTCGGGCGCCGGCCAAGCCTCGGGGCGGTCCAACCGGCTCTACTTTCGTGGCCTTCTTACTTTTGATAAGTCTAGCCGCGCCCCGAAACCCGCGCAAGCGGGCGCGCGACTATGCAGACAGGTATACGCAGCCGGATAAAGGCCGGCTCAGGGAGGCGCCGGAGTCGGTGCTCGAACGGCCGCTAGAACGTCGCCGCGTGCGACGAGGTCGCCGCGACGAGCACGAGCACGACGGCCATCAGGAGCGCCCACATGGCGATGCGGTCGGGGCGCGGGCCCAGGCGCTCGGGGGCCGACCGCGGCGGCCGGCGGCGCTTGATCTCGACCATGCGCGGCAGGCGGTCGCTCAGCGTTCCGGGACGCCCCGCGAGAAGCGAATCCGTGCGCGGAGCGGCGCGCACGATGCTGTCGGGACGGCGTGGGGGCGGCCCGTCGGGCCGGCCGGTGATCGTCACCGTGCGGCGCGGGCGTGCGGGCGCGCGTTCGTCTTCTGCCCGCGGGACGCGGGCGGCTGCCTCCGACATCGATTCCTCTTTCTGGTGCTTACGGGGTTAGCTGACGGGCTGGCGCTGAAAGAGCCGCGCCCCGCACTCCATCTGCGGTTCGCCCCAACATCCGGGTCCCCCGCTCCCCGGCACAGGCTCCGGGGATTCAGCGGTCTTGGACGGGCGGCACCCTAGCAGGCGCCCCTTAAATCCGCGGCTTTCGAGGTTGTTATGGAACCCGTGATCCCGCTGGGTGCGGCGAGTTATTCGCCGCGGTCGTAGCGGGCCTGCTCCTCGACGGTCCGCTCGGCCCAGGGAACGGCCTCGAGCCGCTCGTCCGGGATCGGCTCGCCGCTCTCCACCGACAGCCCGTAGGTGCCCTGCATCAGACGCTGCTCGGCACGCTCGATGGCGGCGAGCTCCTCGCGCAGGCTCTCCGCCAGGCCGGCGTCAAGCTCCTCCTCGAACAGCTCCGAGCCCTCGTCCGCCGGATGCTGGTCGACGTGCGAGAGCTCCTCGTCGCCGGGATCCGGATCGAGCTCCGCGAGCGCGCGCTCGATGCGCGAGCGCTCGGCCTGCAGGCGTTCGGTGGCGCGCTTGAGGTCCATCGCTACTGACGCCCGGCGACCTTCGACACGTACGCCGCGACATCCTCGGCGTCGCGGCCCTGGAGCAGCGCCGCCGGCATGCGCCCGACGCCGCGCGCCCGTCCCTGCTCGATCGCGTTGAGCACGAGGGACTTCGGCGGCCGCAGGTCGTCGAGGTTGGGGCCCACGCGTCCAACCGTCTTCGATGCGGCCAGCGTGTGGCACTGGTTGCAGGTGTGGCCGAACAGCTCGCGCCCCCGCTTCTCGGCGGCGGTGAGCTTGATGTCGGCCCGGCCCGCCTTGCTCTGGCTCTCGTCGTTGGCGATGACGATGGCCGGCAGGGCCACGCCGAACGCGAGGCACACGATGACGATCACGGCGGCCGTGGTGCGGCGGCCGCGCCGCGATTGGCTCTGGAAGACGCGTTCGCGTGCGCCGCGCGGTCCGCCGGTGAGGGCGAGCAGGAGCAGCGTGAGGCCGACGACGACCCAGAAGCCGATGAAGAGGATCACCCCGATCATGCGGCCGGACCATATCGTGAGCCGCCGACCCGGGAAAAGCCCCATCGCCGCCGCAAGCGCGGTAGCGTCGGCGGGCATGGCGCCCGAGCGCGCATTCGCGGATCGCGCCGACGCCGGCCGGCGCCTCGCCGCGGTCCTCCCCCCGCTGGAGCCGAACGCGGTGGTCCTGGGCCTGGCGCGCGGCGGGGTGCCCGTCGCCCACGAGGTCGCCCTTGCGCGCGGGCTTCCGCTCGACGTGCTCGTCGTGCGCAAGGTGGGGCACCCACGCCAGCCGGAGTACGCGCTGGGAGCCGTGAGCGAGGACGCCGTGACGCTGCCCGAGGGCCTGCCGGAGGACCTCGTCGCCGCCCAGCTTCAATACGCGCGCCAGCAGGCGCTCGCGCTGCGCGCCGGCCGCGAGCGCGAGCCGCTGCGCGACCGTCCCGTGGTGATCGTCGACGACGGCCTGGCCACCGGGCGTTCCATGGCCGCCGCCCTCGCCACGGCGCAGCGTGCCGGCGCGCTGCGCACGGTGATGGCGGTGCCGGTCGCCTCGGGGCCCGGGTTTCGGGAGCTCGCCGCCTGGTCCGAGCCCTACGCCGTCGCCGTCGTCGAGCCGCCGGAGTTCCTCGCCGTCGGGCAGTTCTACGACGACTTCTCCCAGGTCGACGATGCGGCCGTGGCGGCACTGCTGCGCCGCTCCGCGCCGGAAGGCCCGTGAGCGCGTAGGCTCCCGCGGCGATGCGCGCCCTGGTGACCGGAGCGACGGGGAAGGTCGGGCACGCGACCGCGCGGACGCTGCTCGCCGAGGGCCACGAGGTACGCGCGCTCGTGCGCGATCCGCAGCGCGCCGCCGAGGTCGTTCCCGAGGGCGCCGAGCTGGTGCGCGGCGACGTCACCGATCCGGCGTCGCTGGCGCGCGCCGCCGAGGGCCGCGAGGTCGTGTTCAACGCGATGGGGCTCCCGGAGCAGTGGGTCGCCGATCCCGATGCGTTCCAGCGCATCAACGTCGAGGGCACGCGGGCCGTGGTCGAGGCCGCCCGAGCCGCCGGCGCCGCGCGGCTCGTCCACACGAGCACGATCGACGTGTTCCATGCCGATGCGGGCGCGAGCTTCGACGAGTCCGTGGTCGCCGACTATCCGAAGGGCACGGCCTACGAACGCTCGAAGCAGGAGGCCGAGCGCGTCGCCCTCGCCGGTGGCGGGGCCGGGCTCGAGGTCGTCGTGGTCAATCCCTCGGCCGTGTACGGCCCGGGACCGGCGGGCAGCGCCTCCTTCGAGGAGGACCTGTTTCGCCCGGTGTTGCGGGGGCGGCTGCCGACCATGCCACCCGGCGGTTGCGGGGTCGTGTTCAGCGACGCGATCGGGCGCGGGCAGCTGCTGGCGGCACTGAAGGGACGACCGGGCGAGCGCTACATCTTCTGCGACGCCCACGTCACCGTGGCCGAGTTCGCGCGCACGGCGGTCGACGTGGCGGGCCGCGGGCGCGTGCCGCCCACGGTGCCGGTGCCGGTGGCGCGAGCGATCGCCGCCGGCGGGGAGGCCCTGTCGCGGGTCATCCGGCGCGCGCCCCTGCTGCCGCGCGGCCAGCTGCACTTCTTCCTCTGGAACGCGGCTCCGCGCTCGGACAAGGCGCAGCGCGAGCTGGGCTGGCGGCCCACCGAGCTGCGCGACGGTGTGCGCCGCACCCTCGAAGCGCACGGGATGCTCGAGGCCTAGGCCGCGCTGCGACCGACCTGGCGCACGCGCGGTGAGCGCGGCGCGATCAGGGCGCCCCAGTCGGCGTCCTCGAGCCGCGCGGGCTCGGTCGTCACGAGGAAGTCACGCAGCGCCGCCGCCAGGCCCTCGGGATCCTCGAGGTGGGGGAAGTGCGCGGCGCGCGGGAGCGTGACGAACCGGCTCTCGGGGATCGCGGCGTGCGCGTCGCGGCCGTGGGCCAGCGGGATCGTGTGGTCGCGCTCCCCCCAGACGACGAGCGTGGGTAGCGAGCGGAGCAGGTAGAGCCGGTCGCGCGCGCTGACCCGCTGGCCGCGCACGTCGATCACCGAGCGCAGCGTCTGGACGAACGCGTGCCGCGCGCCCGGCGCCGACAGCGGGCGCAGGGCGCGGGCGATCGCCTGGAGGTAGACACCGGTTCCCGAGCCCCGCTCGCGCATCCGACCGCCGGCGTCAGACAGCGCGGTGACCAGACGCGGGTGCGCCGCCAGCGACAGCAATGCGGACGCGCCGGGCAGCGCGGCCCCGCGCAGCAGTGGGCTGACCTCGTGGCCGAGGCCGCCGCTGGAGATGAGCACGAGTCGCTCGGTCCGCTGGGGGAATTGGTAGAAGAACTGCATGGCCACGCCCCCGCCCAGCGAGTGGCCGACGATGGTCGCGCGCTCGACGTCGATGGCGGCGAGCAGGTCGCGGATGACCGCCGCGTGGGCGCCGAGCGAGTAGTCGCCGCGCGGCGTGGCCGAGTCGCCGTGGCCGATCAGGTCGGGCGCGATCACGGTGAAGTCCGCGGCGAGCTCCTGGGCCACCGACTCCCAATGTCGAGACGAGTTGACCATCCCATGGATGAGGACCAC
>DASYIJ010000194.1:0-7425 GCA_035997675.1 Solirubrobacteraceae bacterium | reverse complement strand
CATGCGCGCACGGAGTTCCATCGCACCGACGTGCGCGACCGCGCCGCGCTGCGCGCCCTGCTCGAGCGCGTCCAGCCCGACGCCCTCGTTCACCTGGCCTTCGTCCTCAACCCGATCCGGGACGAGGAGACGATGTACGACATCGACGTCAACGGCACGTTCAACGCGCTCGACGCCGCCGCGCGGACGGGGACGCAGCACGTGCTCGTGACCTCCTCCACCACCGCGTACGGCGCCTGGCGCGACAACCCGGAGCCGATCGGCGAGGACTGGATCTTGCGCGGCCAGCCGGACTTCGCTTACGCGCGCCACAAGACCGACGCCGATCGGATCTGCCAACTCTGGGCCGCCGACCACCCCGAGCGCACGATGACGATCGTGCGTCCGTGCATCGTGCTGGGCCCGAACGTCGACAACTACATCGTGCGGGCTTGGGACAGCGCACCGTTCCTGCCGCGCTTCCGCGGCGAGCCCGACCAGCACGTGCAGTTCGTGCACGAGGACGATCTCGCCGAGGCGATCAGCGGGCTGCTCGTCGGGCGCCACGCCGGCGCATTCAACGTCACGGGGGACGGCGTCATGACCTGGCAGGAGACGGCCGAGGTCGCCGGGATCAAGGTCCGCACGATGCCGTTCGGCTTCTTTTACGGAATGAACAAGCTGATGTGGCGTCTCCGGGTTCCCGGGACCGAGTCGCCGCCCGGCAACCTCCACTTCATCCGCAATCCGTGGGTCTGCTCGAACGACAAGCTCAAGCAGACGCTGGGCTGGGCGCCACGGCACGACACCCGCGAGACGTTCGAGCTGACGCTGCGCGCCCGGGGCGTCCTGGGCGCCGACGCCGCCCCTCCCGCACCGCCCGAGGTCGCGGAGGCGGGCAGCCCGAACGGGCGCGGAGCGCAGGACCCCGCGGCGGTCCGCTGAGGGACCGGCCGGTCCTCAATCGCGTTGGTACGCTTGCCGCCCCAGGGCGATTAGCTCAGCTGGGAGAGCGCCGTCTCGACAAGGCGGAGGTCACTGGTTCGAGCCCAGTATCGCCCATTCCCGGATTGCGCTGAGCCAGGGCTAAGCGGCGTTCATGTCTCGCTAACCCTGCCGTGCCAGGCTGCAGTCGGCCGACCGCGTTGCCCTGCCCCCCGAGGCGGGATCCGCGCCCGCCTTGGCGGAACTCGCGGTCGGCCACGTTGTTCCCATCCGAGGCAACCCGCCCATGTCCAGGCGTTTTGGACGCAGGCATACTTCTCCGGGGGTGGGGGTAATGGGCTCCCGAACCCCTGGTTGGGCGAGCTGGAAAGACTGGGGTTGCTACCCCAGTGCAAACCGCGGCGGTCGGACTAAGATGCTGTGGCGTCTGGTCGAACCTGCGTTCGCATCGCATGGTGTCTGCCATTCGGTTAGGATCAACACTCCGCGGAAGCTCGTCCGGCGCAAAAAAATTGCCGGTTTCCGGGTAAAACCCGATACAACACAGATTCCGGCAGCCAGAGGTTTCACGAACATGCCCGCCCAGGGCAGGAAGGCAGGGCCCATGCCTCGTCGTCTTCTCGTAATCATCGTTCTAAGTGCCCTTGCGCTGAGCGTCGCCGCAGTTCCCGCATTCGCGGCCTCGACCAGCCAAGAGGGCTACACCACACCGGCAGGCGTCGTACAGAGTGACGTTGCCGGCACCAACGGCAACAACGACGCGAACACCACGCGCTCGACCTCCGGGTCGCAGCTGCCCTTCACGGGCCTCGATGTCGGCCTCATCGCCGGCGCGGGCGCTCTGCTGGTGCTGCTGGGCGTTGGCATGTCGCGTCTGACCCGCGCTCGGGCCCGCATTCACTAGGCCGGCTGACGGGCGGCGTTCGGCGACGCCATGCCCGACAGCGAGGATCGCCCCCCAGCCGTCGGAGGCGGCGGCGACGAGCGCGCGATCCGGTCGACGCTACGACTCGTGGAGGACCTGGTCGAGGGCCTACTCGGCCAGGTCCGACGCGCTGAGCGTCAGGCGCAGGCCGCAAGTGGCCTGCCCCGTGGGTCCAAGAAGGCGCTTCACGAGCTGGCCGGCGAGGCACCGCAGATCGAGCAGCACCGCGCGGAGCTGCTGAACGCGCTCGACGTGGACCGCAAGCCGGCGCAGGCGCCGCCGCCGGAACCGTCGTCGGACGCGCCCGCCGCCGGGGATCGGACCCCGTCGGATCACGTGGCGTCCTCGTCCGAGATCGTGCGCTCGCTCGCGATCGACCTGCGATTGCAGGGCCACCCTCGCGACGAGGTGCTCCGGCGGCTCGAGCAGACGTTCGGTGCCGACGAGGCGGCCGCGGTGGTCGACGAGGTGTTCGAGGGCTGAGCACCGCGTCCGGCCCCGGGACGCGCTCGGCGCCCTGCCAGCTCAGGCGCTATAACAGCTCACGTACAAGGCTTGTACGCGTCGGCACGCAGCGAACCGGATGATCGCCGCAGTCACCATCACCATTCACGCAATCGAGCTCGTCGTCGTCTGCGTGCTCGTGCTGCTGTGCCTGCTTGTGGTGACCTGGCGGCGGATCTAGCGGGCCGCCGCCGACGCGCTCGAATCGAGGGCGGCGAGCAGGCGCTCGAGGTCGTGCTCGTCGTTCCACGCCCCGACCGACGCCCGCAGCAGGTCCCGGCCCGGGAGGTCGCGCACGAGCACGCCGAGCTCCACCAGGCGGTCGCGCTCCCGCGCGGCGTCCGGGCTGGAGAACGCGACCAGCGTCGTGTCCCCGCGCGGCGCCACGGCGCGACCGCGCTCGGCGAGCGCCGTGGCGAGCTGGGCGGCCAGCGTGCGACCGCGTTCGTGCACGGCCGGCCAGCCGGCCTCCGCCAGCGTGAGGAGCGCCGCCTCGGCGAACGCGAGCGCCTCCGCGGACAGCGACGGCGTGTCGTAGCGCCGGGCATCGGAGTGCAGCACGGCGTCCAACCCCGGCCCCGGGTCGGCGAACGAGCCGTAGCCGCGCGTGATCGGGGCAACGCGCTCCCGGAGCCGCGCCGAGACGTACAGCATGCCCGTGCCGTCGGGGCCGCACAGCCACTTCTGCCCCGCGCCGGCGTACAGGTCACAGGCCAGCTCGCCCACGTCGACCGGCACGGCGCCGACGCCCTGGGCCCCGTCGAGCAGCACGGGGACGTCCACGTCGGCGAGCTCGGCGGGAGCGACCGAGCCCGTCACCCAGGAGATATGCGAGCAGGCCACGAGCCGCGTGGCGGGCCCTACGGCGTCGGCGACCGCGTCGAAGGGCACGACCCGCACGGTCGCCCCGCCGATCTCGTGCGCCGCCTGCAGCGTGCCCAGCATGCCGGGATGCTCCTCGTCACTGGTCACGATCTCGTCGCCCGGCCCGAGCCGCAGGCCCGCCACGGCGATCGAGATCGCCTCGGTGGTCGACGTGGTCAGCGCGACGTCGGCCGGCGCGCAGCCGAGCAGCCTTGAATACCCCGCGCGGACCGCGGTCGCGAGCTCCCCGCGGCGCTCGAAGTGGGCGATGAAGCGCCCGTCCGAGGCCTGGCGTTCCAGCTCGGCCCGCGCGGCGATCAGCCCGGCCGAGGGCACAGGCCCGTCGGACCCGGCGTTCAGGTAGGCATGGCGGCGCAGGACCGCGAACTCGTCGCGCAGACGGGCGATGTCCACACGGCGGAGGATATGACGCCGGCTACTGGCTGCAGACCGGCCATTGGCCGGGGCCCGAACGCGCGAGCAGCATTTCGGCGCGCCTGACCTGCTCGGCCACGGACGCGCTCGCCGGGTCACCGTGCCCGCCGACGCTGTTCCACGTGTCCTGCGAGAACTGGAACATGCCGCGGTAGGCGCCGCCGCCGCCGATCGAGCGGGGGTTCCCGTGCGACTCGCACTCGGCGATGCGCCGCAGGAGCGGCGGGATCGAGACGGGCCGCGCGCGGGCATGGCGTTGGGCATGGCGATGGATGATCAGCGCCGCGCGGTGCATCTGGCCGTCCACGTTGCGGTGGCCGGCCAACGGCGCCGCGATGGGGGCGGGCCGCGCGGGGGCGGTGGTGCCGGGGTCCGCGGCCAGCGCGATACCTACCGGCGTGGTGACGGCGGCGGCCGCGATGACGGCCAGGGACAGCTTGGTCGAAGCCTGCATGCGAACGACGTCCTCCTCTCGCCGGCAGCGGCGCGGAGCGCCACGAGGCGGGATCGGGGTGGCCCGGCGCGTGGCCGGGTTACGAGCACTGGGACCGGCGGGGCGAAACGCCCGAAAGCCGGTCCAACGGCGAACGAGTGTTCCCGCGTCGCGGCGATCCCTATGTGACGTCGGTCACACAAGCGGTGCGGCCACGCTCGTCACTAGCATGGGCGCGGCCATGCAGGTCACGCTCCCCGACGGCAATTCCCTCGATCTCCCCGACGGCGCCACCGGCGCCGACGCCGCCGCGGCGATCGGCCCCGGGCTGGCCAAGGCGGCCCTCGCGGTCCGCGTCAACGGCGACCTGCGCGACCTCGCCCGGCCCCTCGACGACGGGGTGCCGATCGAGATCGTCACCGACCGCAGCGACGACGCGCTTGCGCTGCTGCGCCACGACGCGGCGCACGTCCTGGCGACCGCGGTCATGGAGCTCTATCCAGGCGTGAAGATCTCGATCGGGCCGCCGATCGAGCAGGGCTTCTACTACGACTTCGACTTCCCCGAGGGCACACACGTCTCCGAGGCCGACTTCGAGGCGATCGAGGCGAAGATGCGCGAGCACGTCAAGGCCGACGAGCCGTTCGAGCGCGAGGACGTCTCGGCCGGCGACGCGCTCGAGCGCTTCGTGCGCGAAGGCCAGGACTACAAGGTCGAGCTGATCGAGGACCTCGTCCGCGACGACGGCGTCGACACGGTCTCGCTCTACACCAACGGGCCGTTCACCGACCTCTGCCGCGGCCCGCACTCGCCCTCGACGGGTCACGTGGGCGCCTTCAAGCTGCAGTCGGTCGCCGGCGCCTATTGGCGGGGCAAGGCCGAGAACCCGATGCTCACGCGCATCTACGGCACGGCGTTCGCGACGAAGAAGGAGCTCGACGCGCACCTCGAGCGCCTCGAGCAGGCCCGCGCCCGCGACCACCGCAAGATCGGGCGCGAGCTCGAGCTGTTCATGTTCTCGGAGCTGTCGCCAGGCTCACCGTTCTGGCAGCCCAACGGCATGGCCGTGTGGAACGCGCTGGCCACGCTGTGGCGCGAGCAGAACAGCGCGCGCGGCTACCGCGAGGTCAAGACGCCGATCCTCTACGACGTCGAGCTGTGGCGGCAGTCCGGCCACCTCGACAAGTTCCGCGAGAACATGTACTTCACCGAGGTCGAGGACCGGCCCATGGGCCTCAAGCCCATGAACTGCCCGGCCCACATCCTGCTGTACGAGGACGAGCGGCGCTCCTACCGCGACCTGCCGATCCGGTTCGCCGAGCAGGGGCTCGTCCATCGTCACGAGCCGAGCGGGACGCTCCACGGCCTGCTGCGCGTGCGCCACATCACCCAGGACGACGCCCACATCTTCTGCACCCCCGAGCAGATCGAGGACGAGGTCCTGGGCTGCCTGGACTTCGGGTTCTATCTCTACGAGCTCTTCGGCTTCGAGCCCCGCCTCGAGCTCTCGACGCGCCCGGACAACCGGCTCGGCACCGACGAGCTCTGGGACCAGGCCGAGGGCGCGCTGGCCGGTGCGCTGGAGCGGCGCGGGCTCGCGTACGAGATCGGGGAGGGGGAGGGCACGTTCTACGGGCCCAAGATCGACCTCCACATGACGGACTCGATCGGCCGGTCCTGGCAGCTCGGAACGGTGCAGCTGGACTACCAGATGCCCGATCGCTTCGACCTCCAATACACCGGCGCCGACAACGCCGAGCACCAGCCGGTGATGATCCACCGCGCGCTGTTCGGCTCCTTCGAGCGCTTCATCGGGATCCTCATCGAGCACTACGCCGGGGAGTTTCCGGTGTGGCTGGCGCCGGTGCAGGCGATCGTGCTCCCGATCGCCGATCGTCACGCCGAGTACGCGGCGTCGGTCTCGGCGCGGCTGCGCGAGGCGGGTGGGCGCGTCGAGCTCGACGACCGCTCCGAGTCGCTCGGCCGGCGCATCCGCGACGCCGAGCTGCGCAAGATCCCCTACATCCTCGTGGCCGGCGACCGCGAGGTCGAGTCGGGGCAGGTCTCGCTGCGCGAGCACCGCAAGGGCGACGAGGGTGCGGTCGCGGTCGACGAGTTCACCGAGCGCCTGGTCCGCGAGACGGGCGAGCGCTCGGCCTGACCGGCCCTAGGCGCGCCGCCGCAGCTTCCGCAACAGCGCGCCGCCGATGGTCACCGGGTGGTTGAGCACGGTGGCGATACGGCCCGAGAGCGTGAGCGGGTCGTGCGCAATGCCGAGCTGGCGCAGGACCGTGTTCTGGTCGAAGTACACCCGCTCGCAGACGAGTCGGTCGTCCTCGAAGTCGAAGACGGCAAGCCCGCGGCAGCGAAACGAGCGGCCGGTCGCGGGCAGTCCGCGGAAGTCCCCGCGATGCGTCCCGGTCAGCTCGAGCTCCATGAGCACGGCGTCGTCGGCGTGGTGGAGCGCGAGGACGCGGTTGCGCTGATCTGGGAAGGCATGCCGCGTCTCGCGATAGTAGGCGGCGACGGCCTCGGGCCCGTCGATCACCTCGCCGGTGGGGATCAGCTCGTAGCGGGGGTGATGGAACGTCGCGAGCGTGACATCGAATTCCTGCCGGTTCTCCGACTCCGCGTGTTCGCGCACGATCGTCTCCCGCCGCGCTCGCAGGTCGACGTCCACGGCCATGCGGCACACCCTACCGTCGCTATACTCGCCCCGTTGACTTTGCCGACGACCTTCCCGCCGCGCCAGGCTTGACGCGCCGCACGCCCTTCTAGTGCCGGTCCCCCGCAGGTTCGACCGGCGCCCGCCGGAGCGGGACCCCACCCGGATCAACGAACGGATCCGCGTGCCGGAGGTCCGGCTGATCGGCGACGACGGTTCGCAGATCGGCGTCATCAAGACCGACGAGGCCCTGAAGATCGCCCGCGAGCGCGACCTCGACCTCGTGGAGGTCGCGCCGGAGGCGCGCCCGCCCGTCTGCCGCGTGCTCGACTACTCGAAGTACAAGTACGAGCAGGAGCAGAAGCAGAAGCAGGCGCGAAAGCACCAGCAGCAGATCACCGTTCGCGAGATCAAGTTCCGGCCCAAGATCGCGCAGCACGATTACGACACCAAGAAGGGCCACGTTGAGCGGTTCCTGCGCCATCAGGACAAGGTCAAGGTGACGATCATGTTCCGCGGCCGCGAGGTGACCCATCCGGAGCGCGGCGAGATGATCCTCACCCGGCTGGCCGACGAGCTGGCCGAGCTGGCCGTCGTCGAGCAGCGCCCGATCCAGGACGGGCGGAACATGACCATGATGCTGGCGCCGGCGAAGGCCGCATCGGAGTCAAAGCC
>DASYIJ010000181.1:0-6439 GCA_035997675.1 Solirubrobacteraceae bacterium | reverse complement strand
AGCGTCGTCGAGGCCGCGCTCGAAGCTGACCGCACCGGGCGCCACCTGCTCGGCCAGACCGCGCAGCGACGCCTCGAACGCCGGGGCCAGCGGCGTCCCGACGAGCACCAGGCGCGCGTCCGGCGCATGCCGGCGGCGATACAGCGCGAACGCGCGGATCGCCAGGTCCTGGCGCTTGTGCGGCGCCAGCCGCCCGACGAACAGGATCGTCGGCGGCCCGGCGGGCGGGCGGGGAGCGGGCGCTCCGAGCCGCTCGCGCTCGAACAGGATCGGGATCACCCGCACGTCGGTCGCGCCTGCGCTCCGCAACTCGGCGGCGTTGAACTCCGACACGCCCGCCGCCACGCGGGCGCCGCGGGCCAGCTCACCGAGCTGCTCGGGGGCGAGCGCGCACCGCAGCCCCTCGATCGGCTCGTACGCCCAGAAGTAGCGGGCCGGCGTGACGTTGTGGGAGATCACGACCATCGGGTTGGGCAGGTCCAGCAGCCGCTCGAGCCGGGCCGCGTAGCCCGAGTAGTGCACGAGCAGCACGTCGTCGCGACCCGGCTTGAGCGCGCCGAGCGTCCGCATCGCGCGGCGATCCATCCCCGGGGCGAGGACGGCGGCGACGTCGCCGCCCCGCCAGCCCCAGCCGGCGAACCGGCGCCGGCAGGCCAACCCCTGGTTGGTGACCGCGTCCACCGGGCCGGCGGCGCACAGAACCTGATGCACGACCATCGTCAGGGCTGTTCGCCGCCGCCGCCGCCGCCGCCACGAGCGCGGCGCTCGGCCTCGAGGCGCTCCTCGAGCGCGCGCACCCGGTCGTCGAGGCTCATCACGTGCGCGGCGATCTGGGCGTTGAACCGGCTCTGCTGGCCCGCCAGGTCGTCGTGGTACTGGCGCAGCAGGCGCAGCAGCCCGCGCTTCAGCCACGTGATCGGCGCGCCCAGACGCCGGGTCGAATGCGCCTTCTCGGGGTCGGGCTCGATGATCGCCCACTCCGTCAGCCGCCAATCGGCCAGCCGGGCGGCGGGCGACACCTCGAAGCTCGGCGGCTCCTCGCGATACGCGCCCTCCGCGCGCGCCTCGGCGGCGGCGCGCCGCGCGCGCTCCACCGCGTCCTCGGGGGAGGTCACGTCGCCACCCGCACGGGCTCGGCGGCGGTCCACGTGCCGCGCAGGTCGGCCACGCCGCGCACGCCCGGCTCGTCGGCCACGCTGAAGCCCGCCAGCCGGTCGATGCCCGGGTCGGGGTCATCGGCCTCATGGGCCGAGCACACGAGGTCGTAGTCGCCGCCGAGCAGCGCGAGGTGGGGGATCTCGAGCACGAGCTGGGCGCCGGCGCCGTCCAGCTCCAGCGTGCGCGAGGTGTTGAACACGGGGTTCCCGCGCTGGTCGCGGAACTCCAGCGCGAGCTGCGGGCTCGCCGACGGGCCGCGCGCGAGCACGGTGAACACGACGCGCATCGCCTCGCCGCTGTGGAAGACGTGGCGGGTCCGGCCGTCGCCGTCCTGGAGCTCGACCTCGGTGACCGCAAGCACGCGATCGGCCGGGCCCGCGCGCAGCGCCGCGCCCGCGCCGTGCTCGGTCCCGAGCATGCGGTGGTAGTGCAGCAGCGCCTCGGGAGCGGGCCCGTCGAAGGCCACGCGCCCGCCGTCGAGCACGACCACGCGCTCGCACACGCGCTCGATCGCCCCCGGCGCGTGCGACACGAGCACGAGGGTGACGCCGGCCTCGATCCGCTCGGAGATGCGGGTCAGGCACTTGCGCTGGAAGGCCTCGTCGCCCACCGCGAGCACCTCGTCGATCAGCATCACGTCCGCATCGAGGTGCGCGGCGATCGAGAACCCGAGCCGCACCAGCATCCCGGACGAGTACGTGCGCACCGGCACGTCGACGAAGTCGCCGAGCTCGGAGAAGGCCACGATCTCCTCCATGCGCGCCTCGACCTGCGCGCGCGACAGGCCGTGCAGGGCGCCGTTGAGGTAGATGTTCTCGCGCCCGGTGAAGTCGCGGCCGAAGCCGGCCCCGAGCTCGAGCAGGGTCACGACCTCCCCGCCGCACTCCGCCCGGCCCGAGTCCAGCGGAACGATCCCGGCCAGCACGCGCAGGATCGACGACTTGCCGGCGCCGTTGCGGCCCACGATCCCCAGGGTCTCGCCGGGGGCAACGTGCAGCGTCACGTCGTCGAGTGCACGCACCGGCGGCGGGCCGCCTCGCCGGCCGCGGCGGCGCAGCACGACCTCCTTCAGCGTCGCCCCGCGCTCGCCGCGCACGCGGAAGGCGCGCGAGGCGTGCTCGAGCTCGATCTCCCCCGGAAGCACCGCGCTCACAGGACCACCGCCAGCTCGCCCTCGGCGCGGCGGAAGAGCAGCTGGCCCGCGACCAGCCCGATCGCGCCCGCCACGAGCACGTACGCCATCACGCCGGCGCTCGGTGCCCGGCCGTCGTAGACGATGTCGCGCACCCCCTGGACGAACGGCGCCACCGGGTTCACCCAGGTCAGCAGCGTCTCGGCCCACTGATGCCGATCGATGCCGGGGAGCTTGGAGGGCTCGTAGAAGATCGGCGTGAGGAAGAACCACGGCACCATCGCGGCGGCGAGGATCGGCTGCACGTCGCGGAAGTAGGCGTGGCCGATCGCCACCGCGAGCGCGAGCCCGAGGGCGAGGGCGAACAGGCACGCAACGATCACAGGCAGCAGCAACAGCGCCGGACTCAGCGAGCCGCGCACGATCAGCGCGACGGGCAGCACGAGGGCGAGCAGCACCAGGAAGGTCACGAGCTGCACGACCACGACCGAGGCGGGCACGGTCTCGCGGGGGAAGCGCACGCGGGCGACGAGCGAGGACTGCTCGAGCAGCGACCCCGACGCGCTCAGCAGCGACTGCGAGAAGAACAGCCACACGATCAACCCCACGAACAGGAACAGGAGGTAGTCCTCGGTGCGCGTGCCGGGCACCTTGAGCAGCACGCCGAACATGAGCCCGTACGCCGCCATCAGGGCCAGCGGGTTGACGAGGTACCAGAGCACGCCGAGCGCCGAGCCCTTGTACCTCTGGCGCAGCTCGCGGCGCACCATCTGCTCGAACAGGAAGCGGTAGCGCAGCATGTACCGCGCGGATTATCGCGCTGCCTCCGGCTTCTCCATCACCAGGCACACCGACGTGAACACCGATCGGCTGATGCGCACGAGGATCAGGGGGTAGGTGTCGTTGTCCACCGTGGCCCACGAATCGGGCGACAGGCTCAGCTCGAGCGGCTGCAACGGGCGCAGTCCGCTGGGTCCGATGATCCGCGTGCGCAGCTCGCGCGGCGTGAACGCCTCGCCGAGCGGGCCGCGCCGACGGGGCGTGGCGTGGCGCCGTCTGCGCCCGAGCGTGGCGGCGCGCAGCGCGGCGTCCACGGGCGCGGCGTTGAGGGGATGGCGGCGGACGAGGCACTCCGTGATCACGATCGCGTGCCCGCCGGGGCGAAGCACCCGGCCGATCTCGGCGGCCGCGCGCGCCACGTCGCGCGGACCGCCGAAATGCTCGATCGACGAAACGGAGAAGACGGCGTCGAACGACGCATCGTCGAATTCCAGGCTGCGGCCGTCCATCCACCGGACCTCGAGGTGGTCCTCGCGGTAGGCCCAGGGAGCGTGTGTCCGCGGGTCCGCGAGCATCGACAGCTCGGCCTCGCGCGAGGCGAACGCCCCCTGGCCGTAGATGTCGGTGGCGACGACGCGACCGACGCGATCCGCGAGCCAGTACAGGATGCGCTCGTTGCCCGCCCCCACCGAGAGCACCTCAGCCGAGTCGTCCAGGTGCCCGGCGTCGCGGAGGAAGAGCTGCACCATCGCGAACTCCCACACCTTCCGCTCGACGTGGGCGAGCGGGTCGCGCTCGGGCACGAGCGAGCGGATGGCCCCCAGCACTTCAGGATCGTCGAAGTCGCGCAGGTCGCACAACTTCGCGTAGTGGCGCGAGAGCGAGCGCGCCGTCAGAACGCGCCGCGCCGGGTGAGGACGGCCGGCACGGTCTTGAGCAGGATGGTCAGGTCGAGCGAGACCGACCAGCGCTCGAGATAGAGGAAGTCGAGCCGAACGAGGTCGTCGAAGTCGAGCTCCGCGCGGCCGGACACCTGCCACAGGCCGGTGATGCCCGGGAGGACGAGATAGCGCTTCTTGTGCCAGTCCTCGAGGCGCTCGAAGTCGCGCATGGGCAGCGGGCGCGGGCCGACGAGCGACATCTCCCCGCGCAGCACGTTGATGAGCTGGGGCAGCTCGTCCAGCGAGTAGCGCCGCAGCCAGCGCCCGACCGCGGTGAGCCGCGGGTCGTCGCGGATCTTGAACAGCGCGCCGGAGGCCTCGTTGCGCTCCTCGAGCTCGGCCTGATCCTGGTCCGAGCCCAGGCGCATGGTGCGGAACTTCATGCAGCGGAACGGCTCGCCGCCGATGCCGGGGCGGACCGAGCGATAGAGGACCGGCCCGCGCGAGGACAGGCGCACGGCCAGCGCGATCAGCAGCAGCATCGGGCTGAGCACGATCAGCAGGAAGCTGGCTCCGACGAAGTCGAACGTCCGCTTGACGGCGTAGTCGATGCCCTCGAACACCGGCGGGGTGAGCTCGAACAGCGGGACCGATTGCCCCGGGACGAACTCGCCGCGATGCACCAGCAGTCCCATCGTGGAGGGGGCCACGCGCACCTTGACGCCCAGCCGGTGGCACTCGTCCACCAGCGTGACGCCGCGCTGCTCGGGGAAGTCCGGGTCGGCGATCAGGACCTCGTCGACGCGCTCGCGCTCGAGCACCCCGGGCAGCTCCTCGACCGTGCCGAGCGATTTGAGCCCGTTCTCCGGGCGCGGCGTGAGCGACGCGTAGCCGACGAGCTCGATCGCATGACCGCCGTTGGACAGCGCGTGTGCGACCGCCTCGATCTGCTTTCCCGAGCCGACCAGCACCGTGCGGCGCCGGTACCCGGCGGCCCGCAGCAGCGCGCCGGTCGCCCACTCGTAGATCGCGCGAAACGACCCGACGTAGACGACCGCGAAGAAGAAGGACCCGTAGAAGATGTAGTAGGAGGAGAAGTGCTCGCCGTTGACCACGGCGAAGAGCAGGGCGACCACGGTGACCTGGAACAGGCAGGCCACGATCCGGGACAGACCCGGCCGCTGGGCGCGGTTTGCGTACAGCGAGGAGCGCGCGAACAGCAGGGCGGTGACGAGGTAGGCGAAGGCGACCGTGTGCCGGGCCTCGGCGAGAACCGCGTCGGCGTTGAAGCCGTTCAGCGCGAGCGCCTTGATGCTCAGCGCCGTGTAGATCGCGAGGAAGACGCCCGCGAAGTCGAGCGCGAGCAGCGACGCGATGCGGGCGAGCGTGCGGACGGTCTCCATCCGGAGCAGGAACGAGAGCGCGGGCGGGCGCTTGCGACGCACGTCGCTTCTGGGCAGGCTCAGCCCGGCCCCGCGATCCGGTGCCTCGGCGGCCGAGCCATTGCCCCCCGCCTCTGGCGCGCCCCTCGGGGCGTCAGCCTCCACCTTGACGTCGCCGACGTGCATCAAGTCCTTCCGAAGCCTTCAACGGGCACCGGACGGCCAAGTAGCGGTAATACGGTTGGGGACATCGCTTCGAACGGGTACTGCGCGAGGACCGCTAGCTCGGGGCGCCCACCAGCGCCTCGGCTCCTGCCTCTTCGATGGTGCGGCGGAGCCCCTCTCTCAGCTCCACCTTCGGCTCCCATCCAAGCACTTCGCGCGCCAGCGTGATGTCCGGCTGACGCACCTGCGGATCGTCCGTCGGCAGCGCTTCGTAGACGATCTCCGAGCGAGAGTCGGTCACCTCGATCACGGCCTCCGCGAGCTCGAGCAGCGTGAACTCGTTGGGGTTGCCGATGTTGACCGGTGCGTGGTACCCGGATTCGGCCAACCGGATGATGCCGTCGATCAGGTCGGAGACGAAGCAGAAGGACCGCGTCTGCGTGCCGTCGCCGAAAACCGTGAGCGGCCGGTCCTGCAGGGCCTGGCGCAGGAACGTGGGGATCGCGCGGCCGTCGTGGGGGCGCATCCGGCTTCCGTAGGTGTTGAAGATCCGGACGATCGCCGTGTCGACGCCCTGCTGGCGGTGGTAGGCCATGGTCAGCGCCTCGGCGTAGCGCTTGGCCTCGTCGTACACGCCGCGCGGCCCGATCGGGTTGACGTGCCCCCAGTAGGTCTCGCGCTGTGGGTGCTCCTTGGGATCGCCGTAGACCTCGCTGGTGGAGGCCAGCAGGAAGCGCGCACGATGCTTCTTTGCCATCCCGAGGGTGTGGTGCGTCCCGTAGGAGCCGACCTTGAGCGTGTGCAGGGGCAGCCGGAGATAGTCGATCGGCGACGCCGGCGACGCGAGGTGGTAGACGAAGTCGATCGGCTCATCGACGAAATAGGGCTTGATGATGTCGAGACTGAGGTGAACGAAATCGGGCGTGCGGATGTGCTCGATG
>DASYIJ010000076.1:0-2469 GCA_035997675.1 Solirubrobacteraceae bacterium | reverse complement strand
CCCGAGATGACCACGACCTCGTCGTCCTTGCGGATCTTCGCCATCAGAGTACCTCCGGCGCCAGGGAGACGATCTTCATGAAGTTGCGCTCGCGCAGCTCGCGGGCGACGGGGCCGAAGATGCGGGTGCCGCGCGGGTTGTTCTGGGCGTCGATCAACACGGCCGCGTTCTCGTCGAAGGCGATGTAGGTGCCATCGTTGCGGCCGAACTCCTTGCGGGTGCGCACGATCACCGCGGTGACGACCTCACCCTTCTTGACCGAGCCCTGCGGGCTCGCCTGCTTGACCGTCGCCACGATCGTGTCGCCCACACCTGCGTAGCGCCGGCGCGAGCCTCCGCGGACGCGGATGCACAGGATCTCGCGCGCGCCGGTGTTGTCCGCCACGCGCAGCCGCGTCTCGTTCTGGATCATCGCGCACGCTCCAGCACCTCGACCAGGCGCCAGCGCTTCGTGCGCGAGAGCGGGCGGCTCTCGACCACGCGCACCGTGTCGCCGGCGTTCGCGTCGTTGCTTTCGTCGTGGACGTGCAGCGTCGTCGAGGAGCGCACGATCTTCTCGTAGCGCGGATGGCGCCGCGAGATGTCGATGCGCACGACGATCGTCTTGTCGGGCTTGTCGGACACGACGACGCCCTGCCGGACCTTCGGACGGCCGGTGGAGCCGGCCATCGGCTCCACCGGGGGCGGCGGCGGCGTCTCGCCGCGCCGCTGGCGGGCCTTCTCGCGCGACTTGGCGCGCCATGCGCGGCGCCGCGCGGCCTTCGTGCCGCGCGCCTGAGCTCGCTCGGCCGCGCGCTCATCGGGGGAGCGCTGGGGGCGGGTCTCACCTTGCCGGCTCCGCGCCCGCTTCCGGATCTCGCGCGGATGGGTCGGCTCGGGCTCGGCCGGTTCGGCGGGTGCCTCCTCGGCGGGGGGCGCCTCGGCCGCCGGTTCCTCGGCAGGGGCCTGCTCGGCCGCCGGCTCCTCCGCAGGGGCCTCCTCGGCCGCCGGCTCCTCCGCAGGAGCCTCGTCCGCCGTGGGCTCCTCAGCAGGGGCCTCCTCGGCCGCGGGCGCCTCGGCCTGCGGCTGGTCCGCCTTGGGCTCCTCGGCCTGCGGCTCCTCGGCTTCGGTTTTCTCGTTCTTCTCTTCGTCGGCCATCGTCAGTCACTCAGTTCGCGGTCGAGTTGTAGGCCGCGCTCGCGCGCGACGGTGAGCGCGCGGGCGAGGTCGCGCCGCGCGCTGCTCAGGCCCGCCGTGTTCTCCAGCTCGCCTGTGGCGTTCTGGAAGCGCAGCCCGAAAAGCTCCTGGCGCGTCGTGCGGACATGCTCAACGAGCACGTCGTCCGTCATGTCGTGAACCTCGGCGGCCTTCGGCATGGCTAGCGGTCCTCGCGCTCGACGAACTTGGTCTTCACCGGCAGCTTGTGGCCGGCCAGGCGCATCGCCTCGCGCGCCAGGTCCTCGGACACGCCCGCCAGCTCGAACATCACGCGCCCGGGCTTGACGACAGCGACCCACCCTTCGGGGTTGCCCTTGCCCGAGCCCATGCGGGTCTCGGCGGGCTTCTGGGTCACCGGCTTGTCCGGGTAGATGTTGATCCACACCTTGCCGCCGCGCTTGATCTTGCGCGTCATCGCGACTCGGGCGGCCTCGATCTGGCGGTTACTGATCCAGCCACGCTCGAGCGCCTTGAGCCCGTAGTCGCCGAACTGCACGCGCACGCCGCCGCGCGCGTTGCCGCGCATGCGGCCGCGATGGTGCTTGCGGTGCTTGACTCGCTTGGGAGAAAGCATCAGCGCGTGACCTCCGGCGAGCCTCCGCCGCGCCCGCCGCCGGGCCGACCCCGGCCTCCGCCACGACCGCCGCCGCCGCCCTGGCCGCCGCGACCGCCCTGACCGCCGCGACCGCCCTGACCGCCGCGACCTCCGGGACCGCCACCGCGGCCGCCCGGACCGCCACCACGGCCACCCGGACCGCCACCACGGCCACCGGGGCCACCGCCACGACCGCCGGGGCCGCCGCCACGGCCACCCGGACCGCCGCCACGACCGCCACCGGAGGGGGTCGACGGGGCCTCGAGCTCGGTGAGGTCCTGGCCGCTGTAGCCCTCGGGCATGATCTCGCCCTTGTTGATCCAGCACTTGACGCCGATGCGGCCGAAGGTCGTGCGCGCCTCGTAGAAGCCGTAGTCGATGTCGGCCCGCAGCGTGTGCAGCGGGACCCGGCCGTCCGAATAGCCCTCGGTACGCGCCATCTCCGCCCCACCGAGCCGTCCGGAGACCTGGACCTTGACGCCCTTGGCACCGGAGCGCATGGCCGAGGTGAGCGCGCGCTTCATCGCGCGCCGGAAGGCCACGCGGTTCTGCAGCTGCTCGGCGATCGACTGCGCGACGAGCTTGGCGTCGAGCTCCGGGCGCTTGATCTCGAGGATGTTGACCTTGATCTGCTTGCGCGTCATCCGGTGGAGGTCCTTGCGCAGCGCGTCGACCTC